>NZ_JBFTQL010000032.1:0-53401 GCF_056398985.1 Microbacterium sp. 01T413_2 | reverse complement strand
GTATGACGGCGTCAGACCCTTCGGCGTTCCCGCGTCGATAGTCTCGAAGGGTGACTTTCGCCGCCGCACGCACCCCAGCCCTCCGCGCGCTGCCGCTCGAACAGCTTCGTCGCCGCTCCAGCACCAAATGGCGTACCTATCCGGACGACGTGCTGCCGCTGTTCGTGGCGGAGACGGACTTCCCCCTGGCCGAAGCGATCACCGAGCGTCTGCACCAGGCGATCGAGCTGGGCGACACCGGATACACCCCGCCCGACCCCGGCCTGCGGGACGCGTTCGTCGCGTACGCGCAGCGCCGGTTCGGCTGGAGCGTGCAGGGCTCGCACATTAGATCCACGTGCGACGTGATGATGGGCGTGGTCGAGATCCTGCGCGCGGTGCTGGCACCGGGGGACCGGGTGGTCGTGGCGCCGCCGGTGTATCCGCCGTTCTTCGACTGCATCGAGGAAGCCGGCGGCGTCGCGGAGCGCGTGCCGCTCCTGGACTCGGACGGATCCTGGGTCCTCGACGTCGACGGCATCGAACGCGCCCTCGCCGGCGGTGCGCGCGCCGTGCTGCTGTGCAACCCGCACAACCCCACCGGCACGGTGCACAGCCGCGCCGTGCTGGCGCGGCTGGCGGAGATCGCCGCGGCACACGGGGCCGTCGTGGTGAGCGACGAGATCCACGCGCCGTTGGTGCAGCCGGGAATCGACTTCACGCCGTTCCTCGCCGCGTCACCGCTCGCGGCGGAGATCGGCTACGCGGTCACCAGTGCGAGCAAGGCATACAACCTCGCCGGGTTGAAATGCGCGATCATGGTCACCGCGAGCGAGCAGACCGCCGCTGTGGTGCGCGGACTGCCGCCCGAGGTGGAGTGGCGCACGGGCCTCTTCGGCGCAATGGCGGCGGTAGCCGCCTGGGATCCCGCGAGCGACGCCTGGCTGGACGGCCTCCTCGTCGCCCTCGATGAGAACAGGCGACTGCTCGGTCGACTGCTCGCCGAGCACATCCCGGGTGCACGCTACCGCCTCCCGGATGCGGGCTATCTCGCCTGGGTCGACCTCCGCGACCTCGGCTGGGGCGACGACCCCGCCGGCCGGATACTGCGCGAGGCGAAGGTCGCGCTCAACCGCGGACCGACATTCGGCGCGGAAGGACGCGGGCATGTCCGCATCAATCTGGGCTGCTCGCCGGAGGTGCTGACCGAAGCCGTGCTCCGGATCGCGGCGCTGGTGCGCGGGTGACCACGCCGGCCCCCGCCGCGACCATCTGGGACCGCCACCGACTCGGCATCACGGTCGGATCCGTCGTGCTCATCTTCCTCGGCGCCATCGAGGCGCTGGCGGTGACGACGGTCATGCCGCTGGTCGCGGCCGATCTGCACGGTGATGCGCTGTACGCGGTGGCCTTCGCCGGGACGCTGGCGACCGGCGTCATCGGCATGGTCGCCAGCGGGGCATGGAGTGACAGGGTCGGCCCGAGGGCGCCGCTGTACACGGCCGTCGCGCTGTTCATCGTGGGGCTGGTGATCGCGGGGGCCGCCACCGACATGTACACGCTGGTGCTGGGCCGGCTCATCCAAGGACTCGGCGGTGGCGGGCAGACGGTCGCACTGTACGTCGTGGTGGCGCGGGTCTACCCTCCGTCACTGCACGGGCGCATCTTCGCCGCCTTCGCGGCCGCCTGGGTCGTCCCGTCGATGATCGGCCCGTTCCTCGCCGGTGCCGTCGCGCAGTTCGTGCACTGGCGCTGGACCTTCCTCGGCGTCGCCGTGCTGAACGTGATCGCATTCCTGCTCGTCATCGTCCGGCTCCGCGCCGTCGACCTGCGCACGCAACAGGATCACGCCGCCCCTGCGGACACGGCGCCGTCCGCAGGGCGGATCGGCGTCCGGATCCTGCTCTCCGTCGTCGTCGCGGTCGCCGCGGTCGCCGTCGGGTTCGCCTCCGATGCCGCCCCTGCCGTCGGCTGGCCCGTCGCCCTCGCGGCGATCGTCGCCATCGCCCTCGCGATCCGCCCCTTGCTTCCGTCCGGGGCGCTGCGTGCGGCGCCGGGACTTCCCAGTGTCGTGCTGATGCGCGGCCTCGTCGCCGGTGCGTTTTTCGCGGCAGAGGCCTACGTGCCCAGGATGCTCATGGAGCGGTTCGATTTCAGCCCCACCATCGCCGGACTCGCCCTGACCACGTCCGCCCTCGCCTGGTCGGCGGCGTCCGCCGTGCAGGGACGGTACGGCGAGAGGCTGGGCAGCCGACGGATGGTCGTCATCAGCCTGACGCTGCTGTCGGCGTCGCTGCTCGGGCTCGTCGCCCTCGCCGTCACGAGGTCGATGCCGTGGGCGGTCGTGGTGCTCTGGGGGATCGCGGGCGGCGGAATCGGGCTGCTCTACCCCCGTCTGAACGTGCTCACGCTGGCCTACTCGACGCCTGCGGACGAAGGGTTCAACTCCTCGGCGCTCTCGATCTCGGATTCGACGGGATCCGCGGTGACGATCGCCCTCGCGGGGCTGCTGTTCGTGAGCCTGCCGATCGGCGGTTCGGGGTTCCCTGCGGTGTTCGCCGTGTCGGCAGCCGCCATCGTGATCGCGGTGCTGCCCGGGCTGCGGATCGGGGACGGACCCGGTGCGACCGACGCGGATGCCGTCAGCGCGGTGTCGAGGTCAGATCCGCACCGCGGCTGAGCAGGGTGATCCCCGCGTCGAACACCGCGGCGTCATGGCCACCGCGGTCCAGGGCGCCCRTGGAACTCGCGGCGCCATAGCTCTCGCCGTGCATGCGCTGCTGCACGAGGGTGGTGTGGCCCAGGATGAACTGCAAGACGGCCGTGGCCGCGAGACCCGCGTCGGGAAGCGTCGGCGACAGCGCCGCGCGGAGCGCGTCCTCTGCGCGGGAGGGCCCGGGACGCAGAGCCGCGGAGCTCATGACGACCTCGGCGCCGTCGCGGTACGACAGCAGGGCATCGCGTACGGCGTGCGCCGCATCGAGCAGGTCCTCACCGGGGGTCGGTTCGGGGATGCCCGCGAGGATCCGGTCCGAGACGGCTGACAGCAGGTCCTGCTTGCTGTCGAAGTGCCAGTAGAGGGCACTCGCCTGCACCTCGAGCTCCGTGGCGAGGCGTCGCATGGTCAGATCAGGCAGGCCATAGCGGTCGAGCAGCTCGAGGGCGACGCCGATGATCTGCTCGCGATCGTGGCGTCCGGTGCGCGCAGGGGTCATGCGGATGAGTATACTGAACGCCGTTCAGGTGAACACTGTTCAGGAAGCGCGCCGGCCGTGACCGATCCGCCGCGCGCATGCAGATCCGAAGGGGAACCCATGACCTCGACCTCCCGTCCGTGGGGCGCCGACGCCGCCCGCATCGCCGTCTTCGCAGCGCTGATCATCGCACTGGGGCTCGTGATCTTCCCGCTGCCCGGGGGAGTGCCGATCACCGAACAGACGCTCGGCGTCATGCTCGCCGGCCTGATCCTCGGTCCGCGTCTGGCGCCGTTGTCCGTGCTCGCCGTCCTCGCCCTGGCCGCGATCGGCCTTCCGGTGCTGGCGGGCGGCCGAGGCGGCCTGGGGGTGTTCGTCGGTCCGAGCGCAGGGTACTTGCTGGGCTGGATCGCGGGCGTCGTCGTGATCGGACTGGTCCTCGGTTCGCGTCGTGTCACGTGGTGGCGAGCGGGTCTGGCCGCCGTGCTCGGGGGTATCGGAGTCGTGTACCTGTTCGGGATCCCCGTACAGGCGCTCGTCACAGGCGTACCGCTCGGCGCCACGGCGCTGTCGAGTCTCGTCTTCCTTCCGGGAGACCTGATCAAGGCGGCCGCCGCCACCGTGCTGTGCGTCGCGCTGCAGCGGGCTTATCCGCGGGCGTTCCTGCGGACGGCTGCGCGTGTCGCCTGACGTCGAGCTCAGCGCGGTCTCGCTGCAGCTGGACGGGCGGACGATCCTCGACGACGTGTCGATGACGCTGACGGCGCGAAGGACCGCCGTGATCGGCGCGAACGGATCCGGCAAGTCGAGTCTCGTCCGGCTGCTGAACGGGCTTCACGTCGCGACGACCGGATCCGTGCGCGTGGCAGGCCTGGATCCGGCGCGGAACACGCGCGAGGTGCGACGCCGGGTGGGCTTCGTGTTCGCGGATCCGGAGGCTCAGATCCTGATGCCGACGCCCGCGGAGGATCTGGCGCTGTCGCTGCGGGGCCTCCCCGCGGATGAGCGCACCGCGCGCGTGGAGGAGGCGCTGGACTGGTGCGGCCTGGGCGCGCTGCGCGACGCGCCCGCGTCGGAGCTCTCCGGTGGTCAGAAGCAACTGCTCGCCCTGGCCTCGGTGCTGATCGGCCGTCCGGAGCTCGTCGTCGCCGACGAGCCCACCACGCGCCTGGACCTGCGCAACAGCCGCCGCATCGGCGATGCGCTGCTGCAGCTGGAGGCGCCTCTCGTCCTGGTGACCCATGACCTCGACCTCGCCGGGCGCTGTGATGAGGTCGTGCTGATCGAGCAGGGGCGCGTGCTCGCGCAGGGCGCGCCGGACGACGTGATCTCCGCATACCTGCAGGTCTGCGCCTGAGGGCCCTGGGATGATCTCGCTCTACCGTCCCGGATCCGGCTTCCTGCACCGGACGCCCGCGGGGGTCAAGCTCGCGCTCCTGGCGCTGAGTGCGTTCTCCTTCTCGTTCGTCCCGGCGACGCAGGGCGCCGGCATCGCCGTCGGCGGTGCGGCGGCGGCGATCAGCGCGCTGTTCCTGCTGGGCGGGCTCGGCGCTCGCGCTCTGGGGGAGGCCTGGTGGCGTCTGCGCTGGTTGGTGCTCATCCTGGGCGCGACGCTCGTGGTCTTCGTGGGCATCCCGGCGGCGATCGTGAACACGGGTCGGCTCGTTGCGCTCCTGCTGCTGGCCGAACTGCTCACCCGCACCACATCGACCAGCGAGCTGATGGCGGTCATCGCATGGCTGCTCCGACCGCTGCGACCGCTCGGGGTCAACCCCGAGGCCGTGGCCCTCGTCCTGTCGCTGACTCTCACGATGGTCCCGGTCGTCGGCGGCTTCGTGCGCCGCGTCCGCGAAGCGCAGGAAGCCCGCGGTGTGCGACTGGGGCCGCGGATGGCTGTTCCCCTGCTCGTGCGCACGCTGCGGCACGCCGACGCGGTGGGGGAGGCCCTCGCCGCGCGGGGGCTGGACTGAGGCCCGCTCGTCCCGTCCCCGGCACGCAGATCCGGCCCAGCCACGCGTCCTATACTGGGAGGCTGGCCATCCGGCCGCTCACCCCCTTCTGAAGAACGGACGTCTGCTGTGCTCGCCGTGCACGATCTCGAGATCCGCGTGGGAGCGCGTCTCCTCATGGAGAACGTCTCCTTCCGCGTCGCCGACGGCGACAAGATCGGTCTCGTCGGCCGCAACGGCGCCGGCAAGACCACGCTCACGAAGGTGCTGGCAGGAGATCTGATCTCCGCCGACGGCAAGGTGGAGCGCAGCGGTGAGCTCGGGTACCTGCCGCAGGATCCTCGTTCCGGCGATCCGGAGATGCTCGCACGCACCCGGATCCTGGATGCACGCGGCCTCGGCTCCCTGCAGCTCGGCATGCGCGAGGCTTCGGAGCAGATGGGCTCGTCGGATCAGGCCGTCGCCGAGAAGGCGATGAAGCGATTCGGGAACCTGACCGAGCGGTTCGAGGCGCTGGGTGGCTACGCCGCCGAGGCGGAGGCCGCGTCGATCGCGAACAACCTGTCGCTGCCGGACCGGATCCTCGACCAGCCGCTCAAGACGCTCTCCGGCGGTCAGCGGCGGCGCATCGAGCTTGCCCGGATCCTGTTCTCCGATGCCGAGACCATGATCCTGGACGAGCCCACCAACCACCTCGACGCGGACAGCGTGGTGTGGCTGCGCGAGTTCCTGAAGGGTTACAAGGGTGGGCTGATCGTGATCAGCCACGACGTGGAGCTCGTCGGCGAGACGGTGAACCGGGTGTTCTACCTGGATGCGAACCGTCAGATGATCGACATCTACAACATGAACTGGAAGAACTACCTGCGCCAGCGGGTGGCCGATGAGGAGCGCCGCAAGAAGGAGCGTGCGAACGCCGAGAAGAAGGCGACCTCGCTGCAGCAGCAGGCCGCCCGGTTCGGCGCGAAGGCGAGCAAGGCTGCCGCCGCGCATCAGATGGTCGCCCGTGCGGAGAAGCTGCTTTCGGGGCTCGACGAGGTGCGCCAGGTCGAGCGCGTCGCCAAGCTGCGCTYCCCGAAGCCGGCGCCCTGCGGCAAGACCCCGCTCATGGCCTCGGGGCTGTCGAAGTCCTACGGTTCGCTGGAGATCTTCACCGATGTCGACCTGGCGATCGACCGCGGCTCGAAAGTCGTCGTACTCGGTCTCAACGGCGCCGGCAAGACGACGCTGCTGCGCATACTCGCAGGGGTCGACCAGCCCGACACCGGTCAGCTCGAACCCGGGCACGGCCTCAAGGTCGGCTATTACGCGCAGGAGCATGAGAACCTCGACGTCTCCCGCTCGGTGCTGGAGAACATGATGTCGGCCGCCCCCGACATCAATGAGACCGAGGCGCGCAAGGTGCTGGGATCGTTCCTGTTCACCGGCGACGACGTGCTCAAGCCGGCGGGCGTGCTCTCCGGTGGCGAGAAGACCCGTCTGTCACTCGCGACGCTGGTCGTCTCGGCGGCGAACATGCTGCTGCTCGACGAACCCACGAACAACCTCGACCCGGCCTCTCGCGAAGAGATCCTGGGTGCGCTCGCGCACTACGAGGGCGCCGTCGTGCTCGTCTCCCACGACCCCGGTGCGGTGCAGTCGCTCAACCCGGAGCGGGTGCTGATCCTGCCCGACGGTGTCGAGGACATCTGGTCCCAGGAGTATCAGGACCTCATCGAGCTCGCCTGACGCTCGACCGCCGTCGCTCTCGGAGCGGCGACGACGCGGAGGTGCGAATCGAGCGCCTCAGTGCTGCTCGACGGCGTCCAGCAGGGCGTCCTCGTCGGCCATGTCGCGGTCGCGGCGGCGCCGCGGCCCGCGCGGGGCGCGACCGGCGGCCTCGTCGCGGTGCTTGACGACCTCGGTGCGGATCACGTATCCGATGAAGATGAAGCCCATGATCGCGAACAGGATCCACTGGATCGCGTAGGAGAGGAACGGACCGGGGTCGTCGGAGGGTGCTTCGAAGGCGTGCGGGCGGGTGGCCGGCGCAGGGGACTCGCTGACGAGTTCTCCGTATGCGCCGGTGTCGACGGCGGACCCGTCGCCGATCTTGTCCGCCACGAGTGCGAGGTTGATGCTGGGCACCTGGCCCTCAGGGGCCCCGCGGCCCGACGGCGGCAGCGGTTCGGCGGGACGCAGCCGTGCGACCACCGTGGCTTCTCCGGCGGGAGGCGCCGGGATCGACGTCGGCACGTCGGATCCGTCCCCGGCGATCACCCAGCCGCGATTGACGATGAACACGCGTCCGTCGTCGGTGCGGAACGGCACGAGCACTTCGAAGGCACTGGTGCCGCCGTGCGGTCGGTTGCGCACCAGCAGCTGTCCCGATGGCTCGTACCGGCCGTGCAACTCGACCGGGTGCCACTGCGCCTTCTCGGGAAGAGCCTCTCCCGGCGCCAGCATTTCGCCGAGCGGCACGGGCTTCGCATGGTAGTTCTGCTGCACCAGCTCGAGCTGCGTCTGACGGCCGTCATTGCGGGAGAACTGCCAGTTCGACAGATAGGCGCACACGACCGCGAAGACGAGTGCGACGGCGAGGTACGCGCTCCAGCGGAGCAGGCGCTGGCGCATCATTCGAGTTCGCCCTCACCCACGGCCGTGTCGATGCGCGCCGGGAAGTCGCGGGCGCGCAGATAGTCGTACAGGAACCTCAGGTGCTCGCCGCACGCGAGCCACACCTTCTCCCTCTCGGGTCCGTGGATTCGCGGGTTGCGCCACACGATCCGATGCGTCGCCGCCGCGCGACAGCCGGCACGCGAGCATTTCAGGACGGGTTCCCTGGGGTTCACGAGCGCGGCTCGGCGGGATGCGCGACGGTCTCGGAGATCGTGATCACCGGGGGCTCCTGCGACGCGGAGGGCCGCTCCTCGGCAGGGGCCTCGATCTCGATGCGCGGCGATTCGACGCCGGTGGGTACGGAGTCGTCGCCGGCATTGGCGAAGACGACCGCGATGTACGGCAGCACGGCGGCGGCGATGCCGAACGCCCAGGTCCACCAGCCCATCGGCTGCACCACGAACATCAGCACGAAGCAGATCATGCGGATCGACATCGTGATCACGTAGTGGCGCACACGATTCCTCGCCTCGTCACGCGGTGCGCGCGGGAGGGAGGTCACGGCGGCGTCTGGAGTCCTTCTCACGATGACTCCAGCCTACGCCGCCGCGACCGGGCGGGATGCCGGGGGCGGCGGATCAGTAGCTGCTGCTGCCCTGCGAGATGCCGTAGATGATCAGCAGGAGGAAGCCCACGCCGATGATCAGGTTGAGGACCGCGCCGACGTAGCCGAGCACGAGGCCGGTGATCGCGAGAGCCTTGCCGCCGAGCGCCGAATCACGCTTGATCTTCCCCAGAGCCATGTGGCCCGTGATGATCGCGGTGAGCGATGCGAGGAAGGGGATCACGATGTAGGCGAGCCAGCACAGGAGTACGCCCGCGATGCCGCAGATGAGAGCCGTGATCGCAAGGCCGTTCGACTTCAGCGGCGCAGCGTACGGCTGGCCGTACGGCTGCGCATACGACGGCGCGGGGTATCCGGGGGACGCGGGGGCGGCACCCGGATAAGACGGCGCAGTCGACTGCTGCGGCGCGGGGTAGGCCGGCTGCTGCGGGGCCGAGGCCGGGTAGCCCGGCGCCGGCGGCACCGGAGCCTGCGGGGCGGCGGCCGGGTAGGCGGGCTGCTGCGGGGGCACCGGCGCGCCGGGATAGGCGGGGGGCTGCTGGCCCTGGGGCGGGATGCCGCCGTTGTCGTTGCTCATGCTGCTCCTCGCGGTCGATCACAGAGACTGGTCACCTCACAGATTCGCGTGCCGTCAGGGCTCTGTCAATTCCTGCCGCCACTTCCGCTCGATAGGCTTGCGTGCCGTACACCTCGATTCTTGGGAGCCCGCATGAGCACTGATCGCGTCGTCCTCGTCACCGGCGGAAACCGCGGCATCGGTCGCGCGATCGCCGAGCGCTTCGTGCGTGACGGCTACCGCGTCGCCGTCACCGCGCGCAGCGGCGAAGGTCCCGAAGGCACACTGACCGTGCGCGCCGACGTCACCGACGCGGCGGCCGTGGACGCGGCGTTCACGGAGGTCGAGCAGAAGCTCGGCCCCGTGGAGATCGTCGTCGCGAACGCGGGCATCACGAAGGACACGCTGCTGCTGCGGATGAGTGAGGACGACTTCGACAGCGTCGTCTCGACGAACCTGGGCGGATCGTTCCGCGTCGTGAAGCGCGCGTCGAAGGGGATGCTCAAGGCGCGGTTCGGTCGGGTGATCCTCATCTCCAGCGTGGTCGGGCTCTACGGCTCGGCGGGGCAGATCAACTACGCCGCGTCGAAGAGCGGGCTGGTCGGCTTCGCGCGCTCCCTCACCCGCGAGCTCGGCGCCCGCGGGATCACCGCGAACGTCGTCGCGCCCGGATTCATCGAGACCGACATGACCGCCGAGCTGCCCGAGGACACGCAGAAGCAGTACAAGGCCAGCATCCCCGCGGGCCGCTTCGCCTCGGCCGACGAGGTGGCCGGGGTGGTCACCTGGCTCGCCTCCGATGACGCCGCATACATCTCCGGCGCCGTGATCCCGGTCGACGGCGGCCTCGGCATGGGGCACTGAAGCAGTCCTGACGGGCCGAGCCGGCGGGGATCGCTGCTGTCAGTGCACAGCCGCGACCAGGAGCTCTGCGAGCCGCTCCGGCGCCGAATACTGCGGCCAGTGGCCGGATCCGATCCGCACGACCTCGGCGTTGCGGATGCTGCGGTATTCGTCGCCGTACGAACCCCACTGCTCGAGGTATCCCTCGAGTTCGGGCTGAGTGAGCGATCCCATGAGCAGCGTCACAGGCACGTCGTAGCGACGCGGATCCGTGAGCGCGATCGGATCCGTCGGCACCTGTGCCGGCACGCTCTGCGCGGTCTGGGCAGCCGCCGCCCGCGCCCGGGCATCGAGGTCGGCGACGTCATCGGCGTCGAAGAAGTCCCAGCCCGGGAACGGGATCACTCCGTCGACGACGGGGAACTCGCTGATGCCGCTGCCGGGCGGAGGCGGGACGGTGTCGACGAACACGGCGCGATGCACGCGATCGGGCCGGGCGTCGACGGCGCTCCAGATGACGTTGCCGCCTCCGGAATGGCCGACGAGCACCACATCGCCCGCGGATTCGTCGATCGCGGCGACCACCGTGTCGACCCAGTCGCTCATGCGGATGCCGGACGATTCCGGCGCAGGGACGCCGGCTCCGGGCATGGTCAGCGGGCGCGGCGTATGACCGGCGGCGCGAAGCGGTTCGAGCACGGGTGCCCACGAGTCGGCGTCGAGCCACAGGCCGGGAACGAGGAGGATGTCCATGGATCCACGCTAAGCAGGCCCACCGACAAAGCGCCAGACCCGGCGCCGTCCGGTCTGGCGACACGGGTGTGCTATCAGGGGAGCAGCGGGATGACCTCGGACAGGTCGACAGGGCCCACCACGAGCGAGGCCGCGGCGCGGACGGCGGGCTTGGCGTTGAAGGCCAGACCGAGCCCGGCCGCGGCCATCATCTGCAGATCGTTCGCTCCGTCGCCGATCGCGATCGTGGCGTGCGGCGCGACGCCCAGCTCGGCGGCCCATTCCCGCAATGAGGCCGCCTTGGCCGCGGCGTCCACGATGTCTCCGTCGACCCGTCCGGTCAGGGCGTCGCCGCGGACTTCGAGACGGTTGGCGCGCCACCGGTCCACGCCGAGTGCGGGCGCGACGGCGTCGAGGATCTCGTGGAAACCGCCCGAGACCACGCCGACCACGCCGCCGCGCTCGTGCACCGCTGCGATGAGCTCGCGCACGCCAGGGGTGGGCTGGATGCGGCTCCGCACACGCTCGAACGCCGCTGTGGGGACTCCCGCCAGCGCGTCCACGCGCGAGCGCAGACTCGTTGCGAAGTCGACCTCCCCGCGCATGGCGGCCTCGGTTGCGGCCTGCACCTCGGCGCGGCGCCCGGCCTCGTCCGCGAGGAGCTCGATCACCTCGTTGCGGATCAGCGTGGAATCGGCATCGAGGACGACGAGGAAGCGCGCGGAAGTCACTCGACGAGCGTAGCGGCCGGGGTCGGCCGTCTCCGCCGCTGTGACGATCACGGCAGGGGAGTGGTCAGCGCTCGATGCGCTGCCCCTTGCCCACCACCGTGAGCCCGGTCTCCGTGATCGTGAAGCCGCGCTCGAGATCGCGCTCACGATCGACGCCCACGGTCGCACCGTCCAGCAGCACCACGTTCTTGTCCAGGATCGCCCGGTGCACGCGCGCGCCCTGGCCCACCCTCACCCCGTCGAAGAGCACGGAGTCGGTGATGGTCGATCCGCCAGCGGCGAGGGTCCAGGGGCCGACCACGCTGCGCTCCAGGTGTGTGCCGGAGAGCACGGATCCGAGCGAGACGATGGAGTCGATCGCGTTTCCGATCCGCCCCACGGAGTCCCGCACGAACTTCGCCGGCGGCGAGTTCACCGCCTGGGAGTGGATCGGCCACTCCATGTTGTAGAGGTTGAAGATCGGCAGCGTCGAGATGAGATCCATGTGCGCGTCGAAGAACGACTCGATCGTGCCCACATCCCGCCAGTAGGAGCGATCGCGCGGGGAGGAACCGGGAACCTCGTTCTGCTTCATGTCGTAGAACCCGGCCTCGCCGCGGTTCACGAAGTACGGGATGATGTCGCCGCCCATGTCATGGTCGGACCCTGCGAGCTCGCCGTCGGCCTCGACGGCCTCGATGAGAGCGTCGGCGTCGAACACGTAGTTGCCCATCGAGGCCAGCACCTCGTGCGGCGAGTCCGGCAGCCCGGTCGGATCGGAGGGCTTCTCCAGGAATTCGTTGATGCGGCCGGAGTCATCGCCCGCGACGTCGATGACGCCGAACTGCGAGGCGAGTGCGAGCGGTTGACGGATGCCGGCGACTCACGACCACGATGTCCGGCTTCTCATCCAGGATCAGGTTCAGGCTCTGCAGGATCGCGTCGGCGGAACCGGAGAACCAGCGCTTGCCGAGACGCTGCTGAGCGGGCACCGAGGTGACGTAGGAGTCGAGCAGCGCGGACATCCGCCACGTCTGCGAGATATGCCGATCCAGGCTGTGCGATTTGTACTGGGTGAGCACCACGATCTGCCGCAGTCCCGAGTTGATCAGGTTGGAGATCGCGAAGTCGATCAGCCGGTACTGCCCGCCGAACGGCACGGCGGGCTTGGCCCGATCCGCCGTCAGAGGCATGAGTCGCTTGCCCTCGCCGCCGGCGAGGATGATCCCGAAAACCTTCTTTGGTGCCGACATGCGTCCACCATAGAGCCCCGTCGCCGCGATGTACTACCTTCAGGACATGCGCGTCGACATCATCACCAAGGAGTACCCGCCCGAGATCTACGGAGGGGCCGGCGTGCACGCCGCAGAACTGGTGAAAGCGCTGCGCGGGAGCGTCGACGTACGGGTCAGGGCGTTCGGTGCGGACAGGGATGAACAGGGGGTTACGGCTTATCGGACTCCTGCCGAACTCGCCGATGCGAACGCCGCACTGCAGACGCTCGGCACGGATCTCGACATGGTGCCGGACATCGCCGGGGCCGACGTGGTGCACAGCCACACCTGGTACGCGAACTTCGCCGGGCACATCGCCTCGCAGCTGCACGGCATCCCTCATGTGCTCACCGCGCACAGCCTGGAACCGCTGCGTCCGTGGAAGGCSGARCAGCTCGGCGGCGGCTATGCSGTCTCGAGCGGCRTSGARMGGCTCGCATACGAGAACGCGGCCGCGATCATCGCGGTGAGCGGMGGCATGCGCAACGACATCCTGCGCGCGTACCCGCAGGTGGACCCGGCGAAGGTGCACGTGATCTACAACGGCATCGACGTCGACGCCTGGCAGCCGGTCGACGATCCCGCGGTTCTCGCGAAGCACGGGATCGACCCGTCGCGGCCGTCCGTCGTCTTCGTCGGACGCATCACTCGGCAGAAGGGCCTGCCGTATTTCCTCCGCGCCGCCGAGAAGCTGCCCCCTGAGGTGCAGCTCGTGCTCTGCGCGGGAGCACCGGACACCCCGGAGATCCTGGATGAGGTGCGCGGTCTGGTGGCCGAGCTCACCGCGACCCGCACCGGGGTGGTCTGGATCGAGGAGTTCCTTCCGCGTCACGAGCTGTCCGCCATCCTCACTGCCGCCACGACGTTCGTCTGCCCATCGGTGTACGAGCCGCTGGGCATCGTGAACCTCGAGGCGATGGCCTGCGGCGCCGCGGTCGTGGGCACTGCGACAGGAGGCATACCCGAGGTGGTCGTCGACGGCGTGACAGGACGGCTGGTACCGATCGAGCAGGTGCAGGACGGCACSGGGACGCCCGTGGATCCGGACCGCTACGTGTCGGATCTTGCCGCCGTGCTGACCGAGGTCGTCTCGGATCCGGAGCAGGCTCGGGCATATGGTGAGGCGGGTCGGCGCCGTGCGGCGGAGGAGTTCAGCTGGGCCGCGATCGCCGACACGACGACGGCGCTCTACGAGGAGCTCACGGCCCGACCGATAGGCTGAGGGCATGTCTGCCGTCCTCGAATTCTCGGACGTCGTGGTGCGCCGCGACGGACGCAACATCGTCGATCATCTCTCCTGGACCGTCGAGGACGACCAGCGCTGGGTCGTGCTGGGGCCGAACGGCGCGGGCAAGACGACGCTCCTTCAGCTCGCAGACACGCTGATGCACCCGACGCAGGGCCGGGTGGACATCCTGGGGGAGACTCTCGGGCGGGCCGACGTCTTCGAGATCCGTCCGCGGATCGGTTTCGCCTCTTCGGCGATGGCCCGCCGGATCCCTGCCGATGAGACCGTGCTGAACACCGTCATGACGGCGGCGTACTCCGTGATGGGGCGGTGGAACGAGTCGTACGAGTCGATCGACGAGCGCCGTGCGATGCGGGTGCTCGAGCAATGGCACCTGGAGCACCTCGCCGAACGTCACTTCGGCACGCTCAGCGACGGCGAGCAGAAGCGCGTGCAGATCGCCCGAGCCGTGATGACCGACCCGGAACTGCTGCTGCTGGACGAGCCCAGCGCGAGCCTCGACCTCGGCGCACGCGAGGAGCTGCTCGCGTTGCTCGGCGGATTCGCGCAGTCGCCCACGACGCCGGCGATGGTGATGGTGACCCATCACGTCGAGGAGATCCCCGTCGGGTTCACGCACGTGCTGCTGCTGCGCGACGGCGCGATCGTCGCGGCGGGGCCGATCGAGCAGACCCTCACCGCAGAAGCGCTGAGCGAGGCCTTCGGCATGTCCATCTCGCTGGACCGGGCCGACGGGCGGTACGCGGCGCGCGCCGCGTGATCTGTTAGAATCGATCCTTGGTGCTCATTGCGCCACAGACTTCCCTCGCCCCTGGCACAATCCAGGGCACCACGTAAGGAATCCCATGAAGACTGACATCCACCCCACGTACCAGGCCGTCGTGTTCCGCGACCTCGGCTCGGGCGACACCTTCCTGACCCGTTCGACGGTCACGAGCGACAAGACGATCGAGCTGGACGGCGTGGAGTACCCCGTCATCGACGTCGAGATCTCCTCGGCCTCGCACCCGTTCTACACGGGCAAGCAGCGCATCATGGACTCGGCCGGACGCGTCGAGAAGTTCAACCAGCGCTTCAAGAACTTCGGCGGTTCCTCCAAGTAATCGCCTCTGCGAAGGCCCCCGTCCTCGATCGAGGCGGGGGCTTTCCGTTGTCTATGCGGCGCCCGGGCCGTCGACGGCGGGCGCCGTCGAGCGGATCGTCTCGAGGGCGAAGCGGATGCCGTCGATCTTGCCCTCTGCGTGCCGGATCACGCGTCGGAAGCGATTCTTGCGCTTCGGCTCCTGAGCGAACGTCATGTGCAGGAAGTCGATGACCGTCTGCATCCTCTCGATCTCGTGTTCGAGCATCTCGATGCGCTCGGTGTCGGTCGTCATGGCGATCGCGTCTCCCTCCATCGGGTAACCCTCCATTTTACGACCCGGACCGTGGAGGCGGTATGGCGCCGGGTTCTTCGCGATCGAGCGGCAGCGTCAGAAGGATCCCGCGGGGGCGTGACGGCGGGAGGAATCGTCGTCGCGGACGGGCCAGCGGCCGTCGACGCGTTCGGTGGGCTCGATCCGGCCTATCCGCACGAAGTAGTCGGTCAGGCTCGCGGCCTGCGCACGTGCCCAGCCGATCTGCCGGGTGTGCAGCTCGCCTGCGCTCTCCGGCAGGGGGAAGCGCTGCGCGAGTGCCTGCGCGACCCGCCCTGCCGCGACGGCGTCGGCCGAGGCGTCGTGCGCGCCGGTCAGATCGACGCCGTAGTGCGCGGCCACGATCTCCAGGGTCCGCTTGCCCGGCCGGTACCGGTCGTAGGTCTTGTCGATGATCAATGGGTCGATCACCGGGGAGGGGTTCTCCAGGGGCGAGATCCGGTGCCGACGCGCCTCATGAGCGAGCAGGGAGAAATCGAAGGCCGCGTTGTACGCCACGACCGGGACGCCCTGATCGAGCAGCGACCGCAGTGCGGCCACTACCCCGGCGACGACCTGCGCAGCAGGGGAACCGTCGCGGTACGCGCGTTCGGACGTGATGCCGTGGATCGCCGTGGCACCGGCGGGGATGGGGATCCCCGGGTCTGCCAGCCAGGTGCGGGCCGCGATCTCTGCGCCGTGGTGGTCGAGCACACCGACGTGCGCGGTGACGATGCGATCCCGGGTGACGTCGATCCCGGTGGTCTCCAGGTCGAACACTCCGACGCGGGTCAACCAGGGCGGAAGGGGCGTCGAAGCGGTCATGACGCCACCGTAGGGTGCGGCTCGGACATCGCCGTTCCGGCACGCGGCAGTGCGCTCAGGCGATGCCGATCCCGCCCGTAGACTCGATGCATGCCCGCACCCTCGCCCTATGCTGCGCGTCTGGATCGCATCGCGGTGCACCGGCAGGAGGCCGAGGTCCTCGGCGGGCGTACGGCGTATTGGAGCTACGGCCCCGACGACGCCGAGGTCACCGTGCTGGCAGTGCACGGCTTCCGTGGCGAGCACCACGGGCTGGAGCCCGTTGTCGCGCACCTGCACGGTGCCGGTGGGGCAGGCTTCGCCGCCGGGATCCGCGTGATCATGCCTGATCTGCCGGGGTTCGGTGAGACCGCGCCGCTGCCCGGCCGCGTGCACGACATCGATGCGTACGCGCAGTGGCTCATCGACTTCGCCGCGGAGGTGGCTCCCGGAGCCGTGATCCTCGGGCATTCGTTCGGTTCGATCGTGGCCTCTGCCGCTGTCGCCGGCGGGCTGGAGACCCCGCGGCTGATCCTGGTCAACCCGATCGGCGCGCCGGCACTGGAGGGTCCGAAGGCTGTGCTCACGCGTCTCGCGATCCTCTACTACGCGCTCGGTGCGCGGCTGCCCGAGGGCATCGGCACCGAGCTCCTGCGCAACAGGATCATCGTGCGGGGCATGAGCATCGCCATGGCGAAGACCCGGGATCCCGAACTGCGCCGGTTCGTGCACGACCAGCACGACACGTACTTCTCACGGTTCGCTGACCGCGGGGTCCTGAGTCAGGCCTTCCGCACGAGTGTCTCGCACGATGTCCGGGAGTTCGCGCCGCACATCGCCGTCCCGACGCTGCTGATCGCGGCGCAACGCGACGACATCACGCCGATCGAGGCGGAGCGGCGCCTGGCGACGCTGTTCCCCGACGCCGAGCTCGTCGAGATCGCACACGTCGGGCACCTGATCCACTACGAGACACCGGCCGAGGCGGCGGGAGCGATCAGACGCTTCCTCCGGCCTCTCGCCGTGCCAGCCCCATAAGACCACCGACGCGGAACGGGATGACCTCGCCCATCGCGAGCGAGGTCTCGGTCCGCTCGACGCCGTCGATCGAGAGGATGCGGGCGTCGGTGTCGAAGAGATGGCGGGCGTCGCGGCACGCGACCAGGGCGAGCAGATCGATCGASCCGCTCAGCCCGTGCGCCTGCACGACCTCCGGCACGCGCGCGAGCTCCGCGATGATCCRCGGCAGCTCGGTCTGACGGACGCCGATGCTCACGAACGCCTGCAACGGGTAGCCGATCACGGCGGGGGAGAAGGCGCGCTCGTAGGGGAGGAACACGCCGGTCTGGTCGAGGCGGGCCATCCGAGCCTGGATCGTGTTTCGGGAGAGCCGCAGCTTCTCGGCCATTGCGACCACGGTGGTGCGAGGGTCGGCCGAGAGCATCTCGAGGATGTCGAGATCGGTGCGATCGAGGGTTGCCATGTTGCCAAAGGCTAGCACCCTGCTCAGGGCGTTGATTTGGCAACATGCTCAGGACCTGCGGGAATGCTTGAGCGACGTGTCAAGCGGACGTACTCTYAAGGCAAAGCGAAGACGCACCGGATCCTTCTCACGAGGGCGGATCCACTGAGGAGGACGAAGATGTCAACCCACCTTGATCCGATCACCGTCACCGGCATCGGCCTGGACGAACCGGCCGGCCTCATCGACGCCCACGGCCGTCGCCGCAATGACACGCGTCTGACCCCGTACGTGGCCGACATCAGCTCCGCACAGCTGCTSTCSCTGCTGCGCGACATGATCGTGCTGCGCMGSCTCGAYWMCGAGGGTGTCGCRCTGCAGCGYCAGGGWCAGCTCGGCCTGTGGGCCCCGTGYCAGGGCCAGGAAGCTGCGCAGATCGGCTCCGCCCGCGCCCTTAAGAACGACGACGTGGTGTTCCCGAGCTACCGCGAGACCGGCGTGATGCTGGCGCGCGGGGCGCAACCCGGCGACTACGTGCGGATGTGGCGCGGTGAGGAAGGCTCCGCCTACGACCCCGCCGTGATGCACATGGCTCCGCTGCAGATCATCATCGGCGCGCAGACCCTGCACGCGGTCGGCTACGCGCTCGGCATCCTGCACGACGGCTCCGACCAGGTCGCGGTCACGTACTTCGGCGACGGGGCCACCAGCCAGGGCGACGTCAACGAGGCCATGGTCTTCGCCTCCTCCTACCGCGCCCCGGTCGTCTTCATCTGCCAGAACAACCACTGGGCGATCTCCGAGCCGGTCGCCGTGCAGTCGCAGCATCCGATCGCCGGACGCGCCCCCGGCTTCGGCATCCCCAGCATGCGCGTGGACGGCAACGACGTGCTCGCGGTGTTCGCCGCGACCCGCTGGGCTCTCGAGCAGGCCCGTGGCGGAACCCCGGCGTTCCTGGAGCTGGTCACATACCGTATGGGTCCGCACACCACGGCTGACGACCCGACCCGCTATCGGGACCCGGCCGAGCTCGAGTACTGGCGCGGCAAGGATCCGCTGGCGCGTGTGGAGGCCCTGCTGCGCGCCGAGGGTGCGCTCACCGACGAGATCGCCGCGGGCTTCGCGGCGGAGGCCGATGAGGCCGCCATGCAGATGCGGGCGGCCTGCCTCAGCCTCAGGACGCGCGAACCGCTCGCCGTGTTCGACGGGGTGTACGCGGAACCGCACACCGGCATCGCCGAGGAGCGCGCCGACTACGAGCGCTACCTCGCGACTCTCGCGGAGGTGTGACATGGCGCAGATGACGATGGGCAAGGCGCTCGGCGCCGCCCTCCGGCAGTCGCTGGCGGCAGATCCGAAGGTCGTGCTGCTCGGCGAGGACATCGGCAAGCTCGGCGGAGTCTTCCGCATCACGGACGGGCTGCTGGACGAGTTCGGCGCGGAGCGGGTGATCGACACTCCGCTGGCGGAGTCCGGAATCGTCGGCACCGCGGTCGGCCTTGCCATGCGCGGCTACCGCCCGGTCGTCGAGATCCAGTTCGACGGATTCGTGTATCCCGCCTTCGACCAGATCGTGTCCCAGGTCGCGAAGCTGCATTACCGCACGCAGGGCACCGTCCCGATGCCGATCACGATCCGGATCCCCTGGGGCGGCGGCATCGGCGCGGCCGAGCACCATTCCGAGTCGCCCGAGGCGTACTTCGTGCACACCGCAGGGCTCCGCGTGGTCGCCGTGTCGAATCCTCAGGACGCGTACACGTGCCTGCGCCAGGCCATCGCCAGCGACGACCCGGTCATCTTCTTCGAGCCCAAGCGGCTCTACCACGCCAAGGGCGAGGTGGACCTGGAGACCCCACTTGCGGACGCGGCACCGATGGGGCTCGCCCGAGTGGTGCGCGACGGTACCGACGTCACCGTTGTGACCTACGGTGCGATGGTGCGCACCGCGCTCGATGCGGCCGAGGCCGCCGAGGCGGAGGGACGGTCGCTCGAGGTGATCGATCTGCGCTCGCTGTCGCCGGTCGACTACGCCACGGTGTGTGCCTCGGTGCGCCGCACCGGTCGCGTCGTGGTCGTGCACGAGGCCGCGCGCGAGGCGGGGGTCGCCGCCGAGGTCATCGCCAGCATCACCGAGAAGTGCTTCACCTGGCTCGAGGCGGCACCGCTGCGCGTCACCGGCCACGACATCCCCTACCCGCCCGCGAAGCTGGAGAAGTTCCACCTCCCCGACCTCGACCGGATCCTCGACGCGGTCGACCGGGTCTGCGACGACGAGCAACTGCTGGAAGGGGTCGACCGATGAAGCAGGAGTTCCTTCTCCCCGACCTCGGTGAGGGCCTCACCGAGGCGGAGATCGTGCAGTGGCTGGTCGCCGAGGGCGACACCGTCACCTTGAACCAGACGCTCGCCGAGGTGGAGACCGCCAAGGCCATCGTCGAACTGCCCTCACCGCACGCCGGCGTGATCACGTCGCTGCACGCCGCCGCCGGCGACGTCGTTCCGGTCGGCGCCCCGCTGGTGGGCTTCGAGATCGAAGGTCAGGCTGCCACGGCCCCCAAGGCTCCGGCGTCCGCCGAGGTCGAGGAGGGCTCAGGGCCGAACCTCGTCGGCTACGGTGCGGCGCCGTCGAACGGCCGCCCGCAGCGTCGTGCCCGCCGGGCCGCGGCCGGATCCGCGTCCGCGACGACCACGGTAGCCTCCGACGTCGACGTGCGCGTCGCCGCACCGCACGATGACATCGTGGTCGTCCCCGCGCCGCCCGTGCGCGGGGAGCGTCCGCGTTCGACGCCGCCGGTGCGGGCCTACGCGAAGAGCCTGGGCGTGGACCTCGCGCTCGTCTCCGCCGAGCTGGGCGACCGGGTGATCACCCGCGCGGACGTGGACGCCTACCGTGAGCGCGTCGGGCAGCGCGGCGCAGGCGCGCCCGCCGAGACGACTGCAGCTCCGGCGCCGACCGCAGCGCCCGCCCGCGCCGCCAGGGGGGAACGGGCGACCACCCGCGTCCCGATCAGGGGCGTGCGCAAGCACACCGCCGAGGCGATGGTGCAGAGCGCGTTCACCGCACCGCACGTGACCACGTTCCACACGGTCGACGTCACCGCGACGACCGAACTGATCGCCTCGCTGCGGGCGAGCGCCGCACCGGACGCACCGCGCATCGGAGTGCTCACCGTGGTCGCGAAAGCCGTCTGCCTCGCGCTCGCGTCCTATCCCGGGCTGAACTCGCGGTGGGACGGCGAGGCGGGCGAGATCGTGCAGCAGCATTTCGTGGACCTCGGCATCGCCGCCGCCACCGAGCGCGGGTTGATCGTGCCCATCATCCGCGATGCCGAACGGATGCCGCTCGGTGAACTCGCGGCGGCGGTCGCCGAGCTGACCCGCACGGCGCGGAGCGGCAAGACCCCGCCGGCCGATCTGGTCGGCGGCACGTTCTCGCTCACCAACATCGGCGTGTTCGGGATCGATGCCGGCACCCCGATCCTGCCGCCGGGGCAGACCGGGATCCTCGCGCTCGGCGCGGTGCGGCGCATGCCGTGGGAGCACAAGGGCGAGATCGCGCTGCGCGACGTCATGACGCTCAGCTTGTCCTTCGACCACCGGATCGTGGACGGGGCCGAGGGGGCGCAGTTCCTGAAGGCCGTCGCCGACGTGCTGCAGGAGCCCGGCCGGGCGATGCTGCTGGGCTGAACGTGACTGACCGCGTGGTCCCGGGCCGCGCGGTCAGCGGTTCCGGGGGCGGTCCAGCCCGAGCACCCGCCGGGTCAGGCGCCGTTCCCGCACGATGAAGACGGTGCCGAGCACCCAGAGCGGGACCTGGGTGAGGAACGCCCAGCGGAACGCATCGAGCGAGTAGGTGGCGGGCGTGCCCGCGCCCTGCAGGTCGAGCGCGAGGCCGATCAGGAAGATCGCGATGAGTGCGGCGAGGAAGCCCCCGCCGTTGACCACTCCGGTGGCGGTGCTCAGCCGATGCTGGGGGTTGTGCGTGCGCGCGTGGTCGAACGCGACCATCGAGGCCGGGCCGCCGGTCGCCAGCGCGATGGCCAGCAGGATGAGCAGCCACAGTGGAGCCGTGCCCGGCCACAGGATCACACCGAGCCAGACGAGCACCTGGAGGGCGATCGTCGGCAGCACGAGCATCAGCGATCGGCTCGTCGGATGGCGCGCCGACAGCGTTCCGAGGACAGGACCGAACAGGATCCCGAAGAACACGTAGACCGTCGTCACGAGCGAGGCCGCGCCGATCGAGAGGCCCTCGCCGCTCGTGAGGAACGGGATGCCCCACAGCATCATGAAGGCCGTACCGGCGAACGGCGTCGTGAAGTGGGTCCAGAATCCGAGTCGGGTCCCGGGATGCGCGAGAGCTTCACGCAGGGAGACGCGCAGATCCGCCTGAGAGGTGACGACGCGAATCGCGCCGGTGTCGGTGTTGACCGAGACGTCCTCGGTCAGCTCGGGCGGGCGGTTGCGGATCAGGGCGAATACGAGGACCGTGAACAGCACGCCGAGCCCCGCGAGAGAGCCGAACGTGACGGACCACGTGGTGGAGTGCAGCAGGACGGGCAGGGGGAGCAGCGCGACGAGCTGACCGAGCTGGCCGACGATCCCGGTCAGCTGGGCCATCAGCGGGCCGCGCTGCGCGGGGAACCAGATCGCGACGAGGCGCAGCACGCCGGGGAAGATCGCGGCGTCGCCGGCGCCGAGGATCATGCGCGCGACGATCGCGACCCCGACGTTCGGCGCGAACGCCATCACGAGCTGGCCGACGGCCATGAGCAGCATGCCGGCGACCATGATCGGCCGGGATCCGAAACGGTCCAGCAGCAGACCCACGGGGATCTGCATGAGCCCGTACACCGCGAGCTGGAGCACCGCGAAGAGCGACAGCGTCGACGCGTCGGCCTGGAACAGGTGCGCGGCGTCCACTCCGACGGCGGACAGGGACGTGCGGTTCGTGATCGACAGCACGTAGGCCGACACGCCCACGATCCAGATCAGCCACATCCGCCAGGTCGGTGCAGGGGCGGGATTCACGGCTCTCCTCGGGATCGGCGGCGTCTTCGATCCTACGCCCGACCTCGTTCCCGACCGGGTCGCCGCCCCACGGGATCGACGTTCAGACGGTGGCCGTGTCGAGCAGCCGCAACCCGCCGCCGTCCATTGCGAAGCGGTGCACGGAGGCGTTCCCCAGTCGTTCGCCGGGCGCAGGGAGCGTGCCACCCGAGGCATGCTCGAGCAGGGCCCGGATCACGCCGCCGTGGGTGCACACCAGCACCGACTCGACTCGTGGTGCCGAGCGGCGCCGCGCCGCCAGATCGATCCGGGCGAGCGATGCGAGTGCGCGCTCCGTCAGCTGCTGTGCAGTCTCGGCACCGGGCACCTCGTCGCGACGCGCTCCGAACCGCTCCCGGTACTGGTCCCAGAGCAGGCCCTCCGCCTCACCGAACTCGTGCTCGCGCATTCCCACGGTGATCAGCGGCGCCGGGAGCCCGAGCTCGTGGGCGATGATCTCCGCGGTCTCTCGCGCCCGGCCGAGCGGGCTCGCATAGATGTGATCGAAAGAGGCGCCGGCGAGTCGCGCGGCGGCGGCTCGCGCCTGGGCGCGCCCGGTGTCGTTCAGAGGGATGTCGGTGGATCCCTGGATCCGGCCCTCGAGGTTCCAGTCCGTCTCGCCGTGTCGGATCAGGGTGATGAGGGTCATGAGAGCAGCTCCTGAAGGGCCGGGAGGACGACGCTCGTGGACGCCGCGATGGTCGCGGAGGCCCAGGCGTCGGCCCGGGTGGGCTCGAGATTGACGATGACGATGGGAAGACTGCGGCGGCGGGCGCGCTCGATGATGCGGATCCCGGAGTTCACGACCAGCGAGGATCCGGCGACGATCAGCGCGTCGCCCGAGCGCAGCAGCGCCTCTGCAGTGGCGAACCGCTGGGCTGGGATGAACTCGCCGAACAAGACGACGTCGGGCTTCAGCGGCCCTGCGCAGACCGTGCAGATCGGCAGGACGAAGCCCTCGGTGGTCTCGGGGCGGACGTCGCCGTCGGGCCCGAGCAGCACCTCGTCCGGAACGTCGAGCCAGGCGTTGCGCGCCTCGATCTGCGCTGCCACGGCGTCGCGGGAGAAGCTCTGCCCGCAGTGCAGGCAGAGCACCGCGCGCATGGTGCCGTGCAGCTCGACGACGCGCGCGGATCCGGCGGCGAGGTGGAGGCCGTCCACGTTCTGCGTGATGACGCCGGCCGCGCGGTCGGCCTTCTCGAGCCCGGCGATGGCACGGTGGCCGGGATTCGCCGCGGCGGTGCCGAACGAGCGCCAGCCGAGATGTCCGCCCAGCCAGTACCGGCGCTGCGCGTCCTGGGAACCGAGGAAAGTCTGCACAGTCATGGGCGCACGCCGCGGTGTCGATCCGGCTCCGCGGTATGCGGGGATGCCCGAGTCGGTGGAGAGCCCGGCCCCTGTGAGGAAGGCGATGCGACGGCCGGCGAGCAGTTCCGCGACGGGCTCGAGCTGCGCGTGCAACGACGACATGCTGCTGTTCATCCGGCCTCCCCGCTCGAGTCTACGGGCGCGATCATGGACGCCCGCCGCGTCGCCAGTGCGTCCCTGGGCGGCTGCGGACGTCATCCGTCCGAGCGACCTGCAAGAGTGGGTCCGTGCCCGAGACCCGCATCGACGACCCCGCAGATCCTCGCCTGGACGACTACCGCGGGCTCACCGACACCGCGCTGCGCATTCGCGGCGATGTCGACAACGGTCTGTACATCGCCGAATCGCTCAAGGTCATCGAGCGCGCCGTGCGCGCGGGACACCGCCCTCGCTCCATCCTGACGCAGGAGCGCTGGTTGCGCGGCCTTCGCTCGCTCTTCAGCGGCGACGCCGAAGTCGAGGTCTACATCTGCCCGGACACGGTGGTCGAGGCGGTGGCCGGGTACCCGGTGCACCGCGGGGCGCTGGCGGCCATGCACCGGCCCGCGCTCCCGGCCCTCGCCGATGTCGTGCGCGGAGCCCGCACGATCCTGGTGCTGGAGGATCTCATCGAACATCAGAACGTCGGATCCGCCTTCCGCGCGGCCGCGGCGCTCGGCGCCGACGCGGTGCTGGTCTCCGCGCGCTGCGCCGATCCGCTGTACCGCCGCAGTGTGAAGGTCAGCACGGGCACGGTGTTCCAGGTGCCGTGGACGCGTTTCGATGGCTGGGATGAACTGGCGCCGATCCTGCGGAGCGAGGGGATCCGGCTCGCCGCGCTCGCGCTCCGGGACGACGCCGAGACACTCGAGGCCKACGCCGCGCAGCGCCCGGAACGCGTGGCTCTGGCATTCGGATCCGAGGGGCCCGGCCTGACCGCCCAGGCGCTGGAGGTCGCGGACTCGGTGGTGACGATCCCCATGTCGGGCGGGGTGGACTCGCTCAACGTGGCCTCCGCTGCGGCCGTCGCGCTCTGGGCACTGCAGCACGCGCCGCGCGACTGAACGGCCGCTCGCGTCGCGCGCACGCGGCCGGCTCATGCCATGTGGGACGACTCACTCGTCGTGCGGCAGCACCACCGGCATCGGCTCGGGGCGCTTGGCCTCGATGCTGTCCCCGGACGACTGGTGGCGCAGACGCCGCAGCACCCACGGCACCAGGTGCGTGCGCGCCCAGACCAGGTCCTCATTGCGTGCCTCGCGCCACGTGCGTGTGGGGAACGGGTCGGCGACCATCTCCTGCAGATCGCTGGGCACGTTCAAGGCGCGCAGCACCATGCGGGCGACCTCGTGGTGGCCGAGCGGGTTCATGTGCAGCCGGTCGTCGGCGAAGAAGCGCGGATCCTGGATGGACTTCAGACCCCACTGATCGGCGACGATGCAGTCGTGCCGTTCCGCGATCGCCCGCACGTTCTCGTTGTAGATCGCGACCTTGCCGCGAAACGGGCGGAACACCGGGGTGAAGTTCGTGTCGATGCCGGTGAACAGCACGATCGCGGCGCCGGTGCGATCCAGACGCGTGACCATGTCGTCCAGCAGCGCCGCGATCTCGTCGGGATCCGTGCCGGGACGGATGACGTCGTTGCCTCCGGCGCACACTGTGATCAGGTCGGGGTTCAGTGCGATCGCCGGGGCGATCTGCTCGTCGCTGATCTGCCCGATGAGCTTGCCGCGCACGGCCAGGTTGGCGTACGCGAAGTCCTCGCTCTGCGCCCCGAGCACCTCGGCCACGCGATCGGCCCAGCCTCGATGGCCTCCGGGGACGGCCGGATCGGGGTCTCCGATGCCCTCGGTGAACGAGTCGCCGATCGCCACGTAGCGGTGCCACGGATGCGGCGTCTCGTTGGGGATGTACGGGGTGCGCGGTTCGTGACCGGACATGATCGTCTCCTCCTCGCGGGCGCCTGCGCGGCGCGGCACAGCATCCGAGACTACCCGCGCGCGACGGCATCGGGGCGGACACCGCGGGCGAGGTTYGCTCATGGTCCGGGATGTCTCCGGCCTCGTCTATCGTGGAATCCCATGCTCTCCCCGTCCTTCCCTCAGCGCGCCCCTTGGGGTACCGCCGACAGGCTGAGGGCGTGGCAGCGCGAGGCCCTTGAGGAGTACTTCCGCGTTCCCGAGCGCCGGGACTTCCTCGTCGCCGCGACACCGGGCGCCGGCAAGACCACGTTCGCGCTCACGCTCGCCGTCGAACTGCTGCGCACGAACGAGATCGACCGCGTGATCGTGGTCGCGCCCACGGAGCACCTCAAGACGCAGTGGGCGGACGCCGCCGCGCGCGTGCACATCCGGCTGGATCCGCGTTTCCGCAACAGCCAYTGGGCGCCCTCCCGGCAGTACCACGGCGTCGTCGTGACSTAYGCGCAGGTCGCRGCGAAGTCGTCGGTGCACAAGCACCTCACGGAGGATGCGCGCACGCTCGTCATCCTCGACGAGGTGCATCACGGCGGCGACGCGCTCAGCTGGGGCGACGCCATCCGCGACGCCTACGGACCGGCGAAGCGACGCCTGCTCCTGAGCGGCACTCCGTTCCGCAGCGACACCGCGCCGATCCCGTTCGTCGAGTACCTCCCCGACGAGTCGGGTGCGCGGATCTCCAGCACCGACTACGCGTACGGGTATGGGCGAGCGCTGCAGGACGGCGTGGTGCGTCCCGTGCTGTTCCACATGTACGCGGGCAAGATGCGCTGGCGCACGAGCGCGGGCGACGAGCTCGAGGCGCACCTCGGTCAGGACAACACCAAGGACGTCACCTCCCAGGCCTGGCGTACGGCGCTGGACCCGGAGGGGGAGTGGATGCCTGCCGTGCTCTCGGCCGCCGACCGCCGGCTCACCGAGATCCGCCATCACGTCCCCGACGCGGGCGGTCTTGTACTGGCGACCGATCAGACCGTCGCCCGCGCGTACGCAAAGATCCTGCACTCGCTGACAGGGCAGCGCCCCACCGTGGTCCTGAGCGACGATGCGACCGCGTCGGAGCGGATCGAGAAGTTCAGCGCGTCGGGCGACCGCTGGATGGTCGCGGTGCGCATGGTGTCCGAAGGCGTCGACGTGCCCCGGCTCGCCGTCGGCGTCTACGCCACGTCGTCATCGACCCCGCTGTTCTTCGCGCAGGCGATCGGCCGCTTCGTGCGCGCCCGCCGTCGCGGCGAGGCCGCGAGCGTGTTCCTGCCCAACGTCCCCGTCCTCATGAAGCTCGCGAACGAGCTCGAGAGGCAGCGGGACCACGCGCTGGACAGGCAGTCGAAGGACGACGACGGCCTCGAGGACTCGCTGCTGGAGAGCGCGAACCGCGAGGACGAAGCCTCCGACGCACTCACCCAGGAGTTCAGCTATCAGGCGATCTCCTCGCTCGCGCACTTCGACCGCGTCGTCTTCGACGGCAAGGAGTTCGGCCAGCTCGCCGAGCCCGGCACGCCCGAGGAGGAGGAGTTCATCGGGATCCCCGGTCTGCTCGAGCCCGAGCACGTGCACGAATTGCTCATGCAGCGTCAGTCCCGGCAGTCGCGGTTGCGGGAAGCGCGCGAGGCCGTCACTCCCGCACCGACCACGACGCTGCCGGAGCCGCTGCATCGCACACTGCGTGAACAGAGGCAGCTGCTGAACAGCCTCGTCGGCGTCTATGCGCGCCAGACCGGCGATCCGCACGGTGCCGTGCACGCCGAGCTGCGCCGGCTGTGCGGCGGTCCCGCGGTCGCGCAGGCCACCGTGACCCAGCTGCAGTCTCGGATCGATCTGCTCCGGCGCCGCGTGCGCTCCTGAGCCGGCCGGCCGCTGAACCGTCCGGAAGGACGCGCCCGGAATCGGCCCCTGAGCCTGTCGAAGGGTTCGGATCCCCGAAATGCTGTCAATCCCCGTCCTGGCGCGGAATCCGCGGCTTCGGATCGATAGCGTGGAGCGGTTGCCCGACTCGTGAAGGACCTCATGAACAGCCCCGCCACTGCCCCTGCCGAGCCCACTGCGGCCGATCGCCGCCGCTGGGCGCGCTATCTCGTGGAGGAGCGCGCGGAGGCGCACGTCTATCAGCAGCTCGCTCAGCGTCGCGACGGCGAGGAGCGCGAGATCCTGCTCGAACTGGCCGCGGCCGAGGGACGCCACGAGGCGCACTGGCTCGAGCTGCTGGGCGGGGAGCCGCAACGTCTGCCGCGCCCCGGCCTGCGCGCCCGCATCCTCGGCTGGATGGCAGGCCGCTTCGGATCGATCTTCGTGCTGGCCCTCGCGCAGAGTGCCGAGGCGCGATCTCCGTACGACTCCGAGGTGTACGCCACTCCGGCGATGCGCGCCGACGAGAAGGTGCACTTCGAGGTGGTCCGCGGTCTCGCCGCACGCGGCCGGCGCCAGCTCTCCGGTTCGTTCCGGGCCGCGGTGTTCGGTGCGAACGATGGCCTGGTGAGCAACCTCGCGCTCGTGCTCGGCATCGGCGCCACGGGCGTGAGCAGCGGATTCGTGCTGTTCAGCGGCTTCGCGGGCCTGCTCGCCGGAGCACTCTCGATGGGCGCGGGCGAGTTCGTGTCCGTGCGCTCGCAGCGCGAACTGCTGGAGGCGACGGAGGAGAACGGGCACGGGGACGCCACCGCGAGCGACCTCGACCTCGATGAGAACGAGCTCGCCCTGGTGTACCGCGCCAGAGGCATGGACGCCGACGAGTCGCTGCAGCGCGCCCGCCGGGTCGTGAGCGCGGCCAAGGCGGGCATGGCGCAGCGCGCCACCGGGCCGTTGCGCGTGCCGACCGGCGACGGCGACGAGCATGAGATCATCGGCAACGCCTGGCCTGCTGCGATCTCGAGCTTCCTATTGTTCGCCTCCGGTGCGATCGTGCCGGTGCTGCCCTGGATCTTCGGCATGCAGCGCACTCCCGCGGTGCTCGTGGCCCTCGCCCTGGTCGGCGTCGCTCTGCTCGGCACCGGCGCGACCGTGGGTGTTCTGTCCGGCGGCCCGCCCCTGCGTCGCGGCCTGCGCCAGCTGGCGATCGGCTTCGGCGCGGCCGCGGTCACCTACGTGCTGGGTCTGCTCTTCAACGTCAGCATGGGCTGAACCCTCCGCGACGCGGCCGGCTGCGTATCGTCCGCCCGCTACGGCGCCCTGTTGTCAACCCGCTGGTCATGCTGCGTCTGCGCGCGCATCCTGGGCGCAGACGAAAGGAGCATGCGATGAGTGACCAGGGCAACTCGCACGACGAGTCGAACGCCGAACGTGAGGGTGTGCAGGACCAGACGCCGAGCCGCACCTCCCAGGAATCGGATGCAGGCGATCGATCCGATGAACCGACCGCCGCGGAGATGCGCAAGCCGAGCACGGAGAAGGACGTCGACGAAGAGCCGAAGGCGCCGAACGACGAGCACGATGAACCGGAGCCGAGCCATCGCGCCACAGGAATAGGCGTCATCGCGTCCGAACGGCCCGATCCCGGCGAGGCTCCGCTCTGACCGCCGATCCGCAGACGAAGAAGGCCCCGGATCCTTTCGGACCCGGGGCCTTCCTACCAGCGTGCGCGAGGGGGGACTTGAACCCCCACGCCCTATTCGGGCACTAGCACCTCAAGCTAGCGCGTCTACCTATTCCGCCACCCGCGCTGGTGTTTTCGGCTGTTCCCAACCGAAGATCGAGATTAGCACGATCCGGGGGGCTGCTCGAACCAGGGTGCGCGTCGGGCGCGTCGCGCGGGTTCGATAGCCTGGTGCCATGCCCCAGCCGGATGCCGAACTTCCCGAGGTCGCGCGGATCGCCGCAGAGCTCATCCGYTTCGACACMTCCAACTTCGGCGGTGGCGACGCGAAGGGCGAACGCGAGGCTGCGGAGTACGTCGGGGCGTACCTGGAGTCGCTCGGCCTGCAGCCGGAGTACTACGAGCCCATCCCGCGGCGCACCAACGTCATGGCGCGGGTGGAGGGTCGGAACCGGGACAAGCCGGCGCTCGTCGTGCACGGACATCTCGACGTCGTGCCGGCGATGGCCGGCGACTGGAGTGTGGATCCGTTCGCCGGCGTCGTGCGGGACGGCATGCTCTGGGGACGCGGCGCCGTCGACATGAAGAACATGAACGCCATGATCCTGACGTCGGTGGCTGAGATCCTGCGGGCGGGGGAGCAGCCCGAGCGTGACCTCATCCTGGCGTTCTTCGCCGATGAGGAGAACGGCGGCGTCGAAGGCTCTGCCCTCGTGGTGCAGAACCGTCCGGAATGGTTCGCCGGTGCGACCGAAGCGATCAGCGAGGTCGGCGGATACTCGATCCCCGTCGGTGACCAGCGCGCCTACCTGCTGCAGGTCGGSGAGAAGGCGCTGATGTGGATCCGCCTCATCGCGAAGGGCAGGGCCGGGCACGGCAGCCGCTTCCACCCCGACAACGCCGTGACGAAGCTCGCCGAGGCCGTGGCCACGATCGGACGTACGGCGTGGCCGATCCAGCTCACCGACACGACCCGCGAATTCCTCGATCGCATGAGCGCCCTGACCGGCGTTCCTGTGGACGATCCCGATGCCCTCGCCGCGACGGCGGGCCCCGCGGAGGCGTTCCTGCGCTCCACACTGCGCACGACCACGAACCCCACGGTGCTGCAGGCCGGCTACAAGCACAACGTGATCCCCGAGCGCGCCGAGGCGCTCGTCGATGTGCGAGTGATCCCGGGGCAGGAGGAAGACGTGCTCGCGCAGCTGCGTGCGCTCGTCGGCGACGACATCGAGCTGGAGATGGTCGTGCAGGACATCGGCATGGAGACCCCGTTCGCCGGTCCACTCGTCGATGCCATGGTGGCGGCGCTCGAGCGGCACGATCCGGGTGTCCCGGTCATCCCGTACCTGCTCGGCGCCGGCACCGACAACAAGGCGCTCGCCTTCCTCGGCATCACGGGCTACGGCTTCGCGCCGCTCAGGCTGCCGGCCGACCTGGACTTCACCGGCATGTTCCACGGCGTGGACGAGCGGGTGCCGATCGACTCCCTCGTCTTCGGGCAGCGCGTTCTGACCGACCTCTTGCGCACCTACTGACCGCCGCTGCGGATCACGACCACACACCGACCCGCGCGAGCCTGCGCACGACGCGAAAGCGATCCATGCACCTTCTCGAAGCCATCTTCCTGGGGATCGTGCAGGGACTCACCGAGTTCCTGCCGATCTCCTCCAGCGCACATCTGCGGATCGTCGGCGCCTTCCTGCCGAGCGCGCAGGATCCCGGTGCGGCGTTCACCGCGATCACGCAGATCGGCACCGAGGCGGCGGTCGTGGTGTTCTTCTGGCGCGACATCGTGCGCATCGTCGGGCGCTGGTGGTCGGCGCTGATCGGCCGCATTCCGCGCAACGACCCTGACGCCCGGATGGGCTGGCTGATCATCATCGGCAGCATTCCGATCGTGGTGCTCGGGCTGGTGTTCAAGGACCAGATCGAGACCGTKTTCCGCTCGCTGTGGCTCGTCGCCATCATGCTGATCGTCTTCGGCGTGCTGCTTGGTGTCGCCGACGCGATCGGCGCGCGGCGCCGCACCCTCAAGGACCTCACTCTCGGACACGGCATCGTGTACGGGCTCGCCCAGTCCCTCGCGCTGATCCCCGGGGTGTCCCGGTCCGGCGGCACGATCACGGCAGGGCTGCTGCTCGGCTACGAGCGCGAGGCAGCCGCGCGCTACGCGTTCCTGCTCGCGATCCCCGCCGTGTTCGGATCCGGCGTCTACCAGGCGGTGAAGAGCATCGGCGAGCCTAGCGTGTTCTCCGCCGGCGAGACGCTCGCCGCGACGGGCATCGCCTTCGTCGTGGGCCTGGGCGTGATCGCGTTCTTCATGCGCTGGATCTCCCAGCGCAGCTTCCTGCCGTTCGTGGTCTACCGGATCCTGCTCGGCATCGTGCTCATCGTCCTGCTCTCGCTCGGCGTGATCAAGCCCTGAACGGCCACAGGATCGCTCCCTGAGCCCGTCGACGCGGCCAGGCGGGTGCGGCTCGTCAGCGCTTGTGCTCGCCCGGGCCCTCGCCGTTGCGGCGGAAGAACCGCTCGAAGGCCTGCGCGATGGCCTCGCCGGAAGCGTCGGGCGACTCCCAGGTGTCGCGCTTCGTCTCGAGCTGCGCGATGTAGGCGGCCATCTCCTCGTCCTCCGCGGCGGCCGCATCGATCGTCGCCTCCCACATGGCGGCCTCGGTGGACAGCGATCCCCGGGGCACATCGACCCCGGTCACCTCGTGCAGCCGGTCCAGCAGCGCCAGCGTGGCCTTCGGGGACGAACCGCCGGTCTGCACGTAATGCGGCACGTTGGCCCACAGCGACAGGGCGGGGATCCCGGCCTGCTCCGCGGCGTGCTCGAGCGCTGAGAGGATGCCGATCGGGCCCTCATAGGTCGAGCGCTCGATCCCGAGCGCCTCGCGGACCTCGGCGTTCTCGCTCGACGCGAAGATCGAGATCGGCCTCGTGTGCGGCACGTCGGAGAGCATCGCGCCGAGGGTCACGAATCCGGTGACGTCCTCGCTCAGCGCCGCGTCGATGAACTCCGCGCTGAACGCCTGCCACGCGCGGGCGGGTTCGGTGCCCGTGAGCAGCCAGAGTCGCGGCTCCGCACCGTCCGCGCTCCCGGTGGGCCGTAGCATCCGCGCCGAGGGCCAGCGCAGGCTGCGGTTGCCCTCCTGGTCGCGTTCCAGCGTCGGGCGGGCCCACTGGTAGTCGAAGTACAGCTCCGGATCCGCCGCGTGCACGACGTCATAACCGCCGTCGTCGATCTGCTCGGCGGCGGCCGACGCGGCCTCGCCGGCGTCGTTCCAGCCGTCGAAGGCGGCGACGACGATCCGGGTTCCGAGTACCTGCACGGTGTTCCTTCCTGCGGCGACCTGCGCCGCGTGTTCCGTCCAGGCTAGTCCCCGCCACCATCGGCGGCGCGGCCCGCCGGTACGATGGGGGAGTGAATCAGCACCCTCGCGCGGTCCTCTGGGACATGGACGGAACCCTTGTCGACACCGAACCGTACTGGATGGACGCCGAGACCGATCTCATCGAGTCCTTCGGCGGCACCTGGACGCATGAGCAGGCGCTGCAGCTGGTCGGCAACGGCCTGATCGACAGCGCGATCATCCTCCAGGGCGCCGGGGTGAAGATGGGCGCTCAGGAGATCGTCGACGAACTCACCGAGCGTGTGCGCGTGCGCCTGCAGCAGGACGGCGTGCCCTTCCGGCCGGGCGCACGCGAGCTGCTGCGCGAGCTGCGCGCGGCGGGCATCCCGACGGCGCTCGTCACCATGTCGCTGCGGAGGATGGCCGAGGACATCGTCTCGCTCATCGGCTTCGATGCCTTCGATGTGATCGTGGGCGGTGACGACGTCGAGCGGCCCAAGCCCTTCCCCGACCCGTATCTGCGGGCCGCCGACGCGCTCGGCGTCGACATCGCCGACACGGTGGCGCTCGAGGACTCGCCGACCGGCCTGCAGGCGGCGCTGTCCGCCCGTGCGGTGGCGATCGGCATCCCGCACATCGTCGAGCTGGACGGACTCGGGGCCGACGCGATCTGGGAGTCGCTCGCAGGCCGCAGTGTCGACGATCTCCTCGCCGAGTTCACTCGCGTCCGCTCGCTCCGTGCGGAGGCCGCGCTGTGACCGCGCAGCGGCCGAGCGGGCCGTTCCGCGAGGGCGACCGCGTGCAGCTGACCGGTCCCAAGGGGCGGATGCACACGATCACGCTGCGCGCGGACGGGGAGCTGCACACCCACCACGGCGTACTACGGCACCGCGACCTGATCGGCCTTCCCGACGGATCGGTCGTGGAGAACAGCTCCGGCAACGAATACCTGGCGCTGCGCCCGCTGCTGCGGGACTTCGTGATGTCGATGCCACGCGGTGCCGCGATCGTGTACCCGAAGGACGCTGCGCAGATCGTCACCCAGGCGGACATCTTCCCCGGCGCGACCGTGGTCGAGGCCGGTGTCGGGTCCGGAGCGCTCTCGCTCTCGCTTCTGCGTGCCATCGGGCCGACGGGGCGACTGGTCTCATTCGAGCGCCGGGACGACTTCGCCGAGGTGGCGAGCGCCAACGTCGAGACCTTCCTGGGTGAGCTCCCGGACTCCTGGCGGATCGTCGTGGGCGACCTTCAGCAGGAGCTCGGCGCCGTGTTCGAGCCGGGCACGGTCGACCGCGTGGTGCTCGACATGCTTGCGCCGTGGGAGTGCATCGATGCCGTCGCCGAGGCTCTTGCTCCCGGCGGAGTGGTGCTCTGCTACATCGCCACGGCGACGCAGCTCTCCCGCGTCGCGGAGTACGTGCGCGGCACGGGTCTGTTCACAGAGCCCGAGTCCTCGGAGACCATGGTCCGCGGCTGGCATGTCGAGGGCCTGGCGGTGCGACCCGATCACCGCATGGTCGCGCACACGGGCTTCCTCATCACCGCACGTCGTCTCGCCCCCGGCGCCATCCCGCCCGACGTGAAGCGCCGCGCCGCCAAGAAGCCCAGCTACGGCGATGAGGATGTGGAGGCATGGACCCCCGGCGCCGTCGGCGATCGCGAGATCACCGACAAGAACCTGCGCAAGCGCGTCCGCGAGGCGCAGCGGGCCGCCGGCGGCGCCCGCCTCGCCGCATCGCGCGACGCGGATGCCGAACGGGCCGAGGCGGGCGATCCGTCCGCATAGACTGGAGCGCGTGCGTAAGACTGCCGCTGCTCTGATCACCCTCGGCCTCGCCGCCCTCGCGCTGGCCGGCTGCTCCGCAGGCCCCTCGTTCGCCGGGAAGGCCTGCCCGACGCAGCCGAGTTCGTCCGGGCTCACCGACTCCGTGACGGTGAAGGGCGACTTCGGCGCCGAGCCGACCGTCACCATCGCGTCGCCCACCAAGGTGCAGAAGGCGAGCGTCGACGATCTCATCGTCGGCACCGGCACTCCGATCACGGCGAAGAACCAGCCGATCGTCGTCGACATCGCGCTGTACGACGCGCGGACCGGGCAGAAGATCGGCGCGACCGGTTTCGACAAGACGACGGCCGCTTCGGACGTGAACACCCTGGCATCACAGGCCAAGCCGCTCGGCGACGCGCTGCAGTGCGCCACCGCCGGATCGCGGCTGCTGGTAGGTTTCCCCGCCGGGACCGCGGCCGAGGGGGCCGCGGTCGCGGTGCTCGACGTGCGCACGGTGTTCCTGCCGCACGCGGAGGGCTCGCTGCAGTACAACGACGCGCTGGGCCTGCCCACCGTCGTGCGCGCCCCGGACGGGCGCCCCGGCATCATCGTCCCGGACGCGAAGAAGCCCGCCAAGCAGGTGGTGCAGACACTCATCCGCGGCGAGGGCCAGAAGGTGAAGAAGACCGACGGCGTCCGCGTGCAGTTCACCAGCGTGGACTGGGACACCCGCAAGGTGGTCAACAGCACGTGGGACTCCCAGTCCGCGGTGATCTCCGGTGCCGCGGGCATCGAGGGCCAGACCGTCGGATCGCAGGTCCTCCTGATCGTTCCGCCTGCGGATGCGAGCGCGGGTACCGGTGCCGACGGCAACGGCACGCAGGCGATCGTCGTCGACATCCTCGGCATCGACGACTCCGCCACGACGGGTCAGTAGATGGCGGAACGGATCCCCGCGGAGGAGCGTCTGACGAATCTCGTCGTGGCGCTCATGGCCACGGAGATCGGGCTGACCAAGCAGCAGATCCTCGCGTCCGTCTCGGGCTACCGCCAGCGGGCGGAGGGCAAGGCGGACGCCCTGGACAAGATGTTCGAGCGCGACAAGGAAGAGCTGCGCTCGCTCGGCATCCCGATCGAGACGCTGGGCGATCACGCCGATCCGAACGATCTGCGCGAAGCCCGCTATCGCATTCCGAAGGCGGAATACGATCTGCCCGTCGACATAGAGTTCACGCCGGCCGAGCTCGCCGTGCTGCGCCTGGCCGGCAGTGTCTGGAGTGAGGAGTCGCTGTCCGCCGACGCCCAGGCGGGGGTGCGCAAGATCCGCGCCCTGGGGATCGACGTGGACGAGCCGATCATCGGCTTCGCGCCGCGCATCACCGCGCGCGAGGCCGCCTTCGCCCCGTTGCAGGGTGCGATCGAACGCAGTGTCTCCGTCGCCTTCGATTACCTGAAGCCGGGGGAGCAGGCTCCCCGACGCCGCCGTGTGCAACCGCTCGCCCTCGTGGAATACGAGGCGCGCTGGCACGTGTTCGGTCGGGATGTGGATGCCGAAGGCGATCGCATGTTCCTCCTCACCCGCATCGTGGGCGACGTCACGGTCACGAACAACGCGTTCCCCGCCGAAATGCGCGAGGGCGCGGGGGAGCGGGCACTTGCGAGCCTCGGGGCCGTCGCCGCTGCGCACTCGGCCCTGCTGGAGGTCACGCCCGGAACGGAGGCGGCGCTCCGCCTCGGCCGGCGTGCCGAGCCGGCTGCGCAGGGCATCCGCGTGCGCTACGTCGATCTGCACATCTTCGCGGACGAGCTCGCCTCGTACGGGCCGGAGGTCCGCGTGGTGGAACCCGCCGTGCTCCGCGACGCGGTGATCGTGCGTCTGCGCGCGGCGGCCGCGGCGCATGCAGACGCGAAGGACGGGGAATGATGGCGCAGCGCAAGCCTCTGCTGAGCTCGGACCGCGTCCGCGCCTATCTCACGCTCGTTCCCTATCTGCTCGAACGCGGCGAGGTCTCGCTGGCCGAGGCAGCAGCCGAGTTCGACATGACCGAGGCGCAGATGCGCGCCATGGTCGAGAAGCTCACGGTGATCGGCCTGCCCGGAGACGAGGGCTATTGGCAGGCGCCGCAGGAGCTGTTCGACATCAACTGGGACCTGCTGGATGAGCAGGGGATCATCGAGATCACCAACGATGTCGGCCTGCGCCGCGTGCCGAAGTTCACCGCTCGCGAAGCCGCGGCCCTGGTCGCGGGCCTGCAGCTGGCCTCGGCAGTGCCGGGCGTCGCCGACTCCACTGTCGTGCAGGCGCTCATCGCGAAGCTGTCCAGGGGTGCCGCCGGCCTGCCGGCGGACGTCATCGTCGCACCGGGTCCGGTCGATGAAGTCCGCACCGTCGTCGCGACCGCCCTGAAAGAGCACGTCGCGGTGTCGTTCACGTACCGCGCGCCGGACGCGGCGCCCACGACCCGCACCGTGGACCCGGTGACGGTCCTGATCACGAACGGGCAGTGGTACTTGCAGGGCTGGTGCCATCTGCGCCGCGCGATGCGCACCTTCCACCTGGACCGCGTCAGCGAGCCGCGGCTCACCGACATCGCGATCACGCACGGCGACGAACCCGTGCCCGAGCTGTTCGCCGGGGACGGGGAGAGCGACGAGGCGGTGATCCGCTTCCCGGAGCGCCTCGCGCCGTTGCTGCGCGACTATCTGCGCCGCGCCGAGGCCGGCGTCCAGGACGATTCCATGACCGCTACGCTGCATGTGGGGGATCCGCTCAGCCTCAAGCGGCTGGCCGCTCGTTTCGGCGGCGCGGTGGAGATCCTCGAACCCGCATCGGCGCGTTGCGCCGCTCGGGAATGGGCCGTCGCAGCACTTGCGCTGTACTCCGAACAAACCAACCCGCAGTCACGGTAGACTGTGCGCAACACCCGATCCATCAAGGGAGATCATCATGTTCGCCGGACTCAACGGATGGCATCTGGTCATCATCCTCGCCGTCATCCTGCTGTTGTTCGGCGCGGCCAAGCTTCCCGCGCTCGCCAAGAGCATGGGCCAGTCTGCTCGCGTCTTCAAGGGTGAGATGAAGGCGATGAAGGACGAGGACGCAGCAGCTTCCGCGACGGACGCCGCCGCATCGACCCAGGCGCCCGCGACGACCGCTCTGCCGACCCCGGTGCAGAACGCGGCCGACACCACCGCCGTCAACCCGCCGCACGACGCCGGTACCCAGCGCTGACGGGCGTGACCGACGCGTCACCGGCGACGAAGGGGCGGAAGCCGCGTCGCGACAGCACCATGCCCCTGGCCGGGCATCTCATCGAGTTGCGCAAGCGACTCGTCTTCGCCGCCGGCGCTCTCGTCCTCGGCATGGTGATCGCGTTCTTCGTCACCGACCCGATCCTGCATTTCGTCACCGGGCCCATCCGTCAGGTCGCCGAGGAGCGGGGCAAGGACCTCGTCGGGTTCACGTTCTCGTCGGTGACCGCGCCGTTCGACCTGCGCATGCGGATGGCGTTCTCGATCGGCATCTTCCTCTCCGCGCCCGTGTGGCTGTGGCAGATCTGGGCCTTCATCATGCCCGGTCTCACGCGGAAGGAGATCAGGTACACGATCGGTTTCGTCGCGTCGGCCGTCCCGTTGTTCTTCGCCGGTTGCTACGTGGGCGTCCTGGTCATGCCGCACATCATCGAGTTGATGGCGGGCTTCACACCTGAAGGTGCGCAGAACCTCTACAACGCGCAGGATTACTACGACTTCATCTTCAAGCTGATGATCGTCATCGGGGTCTCCTTCATCATCCCGGTGTTCCTGGTGGCCCTGAACTTCGCCGGCATCATGTCCGGCCGGGCGATTCTGAAGGCCTGGCGGATCGCGATCCTGATCGCGTGCCTGTTCGCGGCCCTGGCGACGCCCGCCGCCGACGTGGTGAGCATGCTCATGCTCGCCGGCATCCTGATCGTGCTGTACTTCGCGGCAGCAGGGCTGTCGATGCTCTTCGACAGGCGCAAGCACAAGCGCCAGCAGGAGTTCCTCGAGGAGTCCACGGTATGACGTCGCCGGCGGATCGATACGCCGCCGCCCGCGCCGCTCAGGACCACCCCGCCACGACCGCCTTCGCGGCGATGCAGCGCTTTCAGCTGGATCCGTTCCAGATCGAGGGCTGCCATGCCCTGGAGCGCGGCAGCAGCGTCCTCGTTGCGGCGCCCACCGGTGCCGGCAAGACGATCGTGGGCGAGTTCGCGATCCACCAGGCGATGTCGACTCCGGCGGACAAGGCGTTCTACACGACGCCGATGAAGGCGCTGTCGAACCAGAAGTTCCGAGAGCTCGTCGACGTGTACGGCGCGGACCAGGTGGGTCTGCTCACCGGTGACGTCAACATCAACGGCTCGGCCCGCATCGTGGTGATGACCACGGAGGTGCTGCGCAACATGATCTACGCGGATTCCCGCGCCCTCGAGGATCTCCGCTACGTGATCATGGACGAGGTGCACTACCTCGCCGACCGCTTCCGCGGCGCGGTGTGGGAAGAGGTCATCATCCACCTCCCGCAGAGCGTGCGGCTCGTCGCGCTGAGTGCGACGGTGTCCAACGCCGAGGAGTTCGGCGATTGGCTGGACACGGTCCGCGGCAATACCGAGGTGATCGTCTCCGAGATCCGTCCGGTGCCTCTGGAGCAGCACGTGCTCGTGCGAGACGACCTGCTCCCGCTGTTCGACGACCGCGCCGGGATCGCGACCGCGCAGGTCAACCAGGAGCTGCTCCGGATCCGCTCGTTCGGTGGGGCCAATTACGAGCGCAACCGCGATGCCCAGCAGTACCGCAGTGCGCGCCACGCGGGTGCCCAGGGGAGACGACCGCAACGCGGGGGCAAGCGCCCCGTGCGCTCGGCCAATGTGCGCCGCATCGAGCGGCTCGACCGCCCCCAGGTCGTGGACCTGCTGGACCGCGCGAACCTGCTGCCGGCGATCTTCTTCATCTTCAGCCGCGTCGGCTGCGATTCCGCGGTGCAGCAGGTGCGGCGCTCCGGGCTGCGGCTGACCACGGTGGAGGAGCGTCGCGAGATCCGCGCGATCGTCGAAGACCGCGTGCGCACTTTGCGCGACGAGGACCTCGCGGTGCTCGGTTACTGGGACTGGCTGGACAACCTGGAGCGCGGAGTCGCCGCGCACCACGCGGGCCTGCTGCCGGCGTTCAAGGAGGTCGTCGAAGACCTCTTCAAGCAGCGCCTGCTCAAGGTCGTCTTCGCGACGGAGACGCTCGCCCTGGGCATCAACATGCCGGCGCGCACTGTCGTGCTCGAGCGCATGGAGAAGTTCAACGGTGAGGCGCGGGTCGCGATCACTTCGGGGGAGTACACCCAGCTCACGGGTCGTGCCGGCCGCCGCGGCATCGACGTCGAGGGGCATGCGGTCGTGCAGTGGACCGAGGGCATGGACCCGCAGGCCGTCGCCGCGCTCGCCTCGCGGCGCACCTACCCGCTGAACTCCAGCTTCCGGCCCACGTACAACATGGCGGTGAACCTGCTGGACCGGTTCGGTCGCAACCGCTCTCGCGAGGTCCTCGAGTCGTCGTTCGCCCAGTTCCAGGCCGACCGCGCGGTCGTCGGACTCGCGCGCACCGTGCGCGAAGCCGAAGCATCGCTGGAGGGCTACCTCGGGTCGATGACCTGTGACCGTGGTGACTTCACGGAGTACTCCGGGATCCGGCGCGAGCTCAGCGATCTGGAGAAGAAGAACCGCGCCGACCAGCAGGCGCCGCGCGCGGTGCGCGAGAAGCGACTGCATCAGATCGAGTCGCTCCGTCGCGCGATGCAGCGCCACGCCTGCCACCGCTGCCCGGATCGTGAACAGCATGCGCGGTGGGCCGAGCGGTACTGGAAGCTCAAGCGGGAGACCGACCGCACCCGGCGCCAGATCGAGAACCGCACGGGCACGGTCGCCCGCGTCTTCGACCGGGTGCTCGACGTGCTCGCCGAGGTCGGCTATGTGCAGGGGAGCGGAGACCAGCTCACCCTCACCGACGCGGGCCGCACCATGCAGCGCATCTACGGGGAGCGGGACCTGCTCGTGGCGGAGTCGCTCCGACGCGGACTGTGGGACGGTCTGGACGCGCCGGCCCTCGCGGCCATGGCCTGCGCCCTCGTCTACGAGCCCCGGCGCGACGACGGCTCGATCGACCCCCGCGATCTGCCACGCGGCCGCTTCCGCATCGCCTGGGAGCGCACGCAGGAGCTCTGGGCAGAGCTCGACGACCTCGAGCACGACAACCGGCTACCAGGATCCGATCGCCCCTCGGCGGGACTCGCCGGCGCGATGCACGCCTGGGCGCGGGGGATGTCGCTCGATGCCGTGCTGGAGGATGCCGACATGGCAGCCGGGGACTTCGTGCGGTGGGCGAAGCAGACCATCGACCTGCTGGACCAGCTCTCCATCGTCGCTCCGAACGCCGACACCGCGCGCACGGCCCGTGCCGCGCTTGACGGTGTCCGCCGCGGCATCGTCGCCTACTCCTCGATGTGACCGTGACCGCCCGCATCGCCGAGCCCGCCGAGGCGCGCTCCACACGCCCCGCATCCCGCCCTGTGCTGCCGCTCTGGGCGGCGCTGCTCGCCGCGGCGACGGCAGGCGGGCTCCTCAACCTGGCGTTCCCCGCGCTGTCGGTGTGGATCGCCGCGTTCCCCGCCGTGGCCCTCCTCCTGGTGGCGCTGATCGGACGCCGTACCTCGTCCGCGCTGCTGGTGGGGTTCGTGTACGGCGCAGTGCTGTTCCTGGTCCTCGTCTCCTGGACGGCGCGCTACCTGGGGCCGATACCGTGGCTCGCACTCGGCCTGCTCGAGGCGGCGCTGACGGCGGTCGCCCTGATCCCGGTGACGCTCGCGTACCGCTGGATCCCCGTGCTGGTCCGTCCGGGTCTGCTCCGCGCCGGCATCCTCTCCGTGGTGGTGGCGGCCCTGTGGATCGGCCGCGAGCTGTTCCTCGGGAACTGGCCCTACGGCGGGTTCCCCTGGGCGCGCATCGCCTACACGATGTCCGACACCGCGGCCGCGCGGGTGACGAGCTGGATCGGGATCAGCGGACTCGGATTCCTGATGGTGCTCCTCGTGGCGTTCCTCGTCGAACTCGCACGCAGTCGCCCGCGTTCGCGCGGCGCGGCGCTGGTGCCGCCGATCGTGCTGGTGGCGCTGCTCGCGCTCCTTCCGGCGTTCCCCACCGCAGCGGACGGCACGATGCGGATCGGCGCGGTGCAGGGCAACGGTCCGACCGGGTATTTCGACAAGCGCGAGCCACTCGACGTGCTGACMGCGCAGGCGGCGGCGACGGAGCCGCTGTACGGCAAGCGCATGGATCTGCTGGTCTGGCCGGAGGGCGGTCTCGACGGCGATCCGTTCCAGTACCCGGTGCTGTCGGACGCGCTCGACGGGATCGCCACACGCGCGCAGGCACCGATCCTCGCGAATGCGGCCACGCAGAAGGGCGAGCTGTTCTACAACACCTCGTTCCTGTGGCCGACCGACAATCACCGCACGCTGGCGAGGGGTGACGTGCAGACGCATTCGAAGCGGCACCCCGTGCCGTTCGGCGAGTACGTGCCCGATCGTGCGTTCTACAACGCGATCGTGCCGGATCTGATCGGCCTGATCGGCCGAGGGTACACGCCGGGCGCCGATGCACCGACCGTGCGCGTGGGCGCGACGACGGTGGGGCTGGCCATCTGCTTCGACGTGATCTATGACGAGGTCATCGCCGAGGGCATCGACGGCGGTGCCCAGGTGCTGGTGTTCCAGACGAACAACGCGGACTTCCGCGGCACGGTCGAGAACCTGCAGCAGCTCGGGATCGCGCGCATGCGGGCCGTCGAGACCGGGCGAGCGGTCGTGAACATCTCCACGGTCGGCACCAGTCAGGTGATCCGTGCCGACGGCTCCACGCAGGCCTCTCTGGACGAGGATCGCCCCGGTGCACTGCTCGAAGATGTCGAACTGCGCACCGGGGCGACTGCGGGTGTGCTCATCGGGCCCTGGCTGGAGCAGGTCCTGCTGTGGGGCGGGCTGCTCGTGGTCGTCGTCGCGGGTGTGTCCGGTCGGGTACGACGGGGCCGGTCGGAGGCTTAGGCGCCGATCCGTTCGCGGGTCGGGTCTTCGCCGGCGCCGCGACGTGCGCGGATGAACGCGAGGCGCTCTTCCAGGAGTTCCTCGAGCTCGGCACGGGTGCGGCGCTCCAGAAGCATGTCCCAGTGCGTGCGKCCKSCCTTGTCGCCGTCCSCYGCGATCTCGACGGACTTGCCGTCGATCTGCAGTCGGGCGTCAGCGCCGCACGCGCGGCACTCCCAGGTGGCCGGCGGCTCGGCATCGGCCGCGAACATCAGTGTAGTCACGTGGCCGCAGGTGTCGCAGGAGTATGCGGTCTGCTGGCGTTCCATGAAGACGACGCCCTCTTCGCTCTGAAGGCTCTGGGCGCCGAGTCGGATTCCCCGAAGGCTGCRATCTGCCATTGTGTGGTCCTCTCGTCGCCCTCAGGTATATCGGCCCGGGCTGTGCAGAAGGTGCGAAGGGGGCAAACCATGAAGGCTTTCACAGTCGATACCCAGCCCGGGAGCGCTCAGCCTGCGAAATGGGACTGGGTCCGCCGTACGACGAAACTGGATCTCAGTGCGGGGCGAGGGCCTTGATCGCGACGTCCGCACGATCGGTGACGATGCCGTCGGCGCCGGCGGACACCAGCGCGCGCATGCGTTCGGGATCGTTGACGGTCCACACGTGCACCTCGACGCCGGCGTCGTGCGCGGCGCGCACGAGTGCCGGCGTGAACACCCGCAGCGCACCGAACCGCTCGGGGATCTGCACGGCGTCCAGCCTTCGCAGTATGCGGCGCGCCCAGCCGCGAAGACGCAGGGCCGACGCCAGACGCAGCAGCGCGATCGCGGTCCGCCCGCCGGAGGAAGCCGGCAGCACCTCGGCGCCCGCAGCCGCGGCGGCCTCCAGCGCGGCGCGACGGTTGCGGTCGTCGAAGCTCGTGAGCAGCACCCGATGCCCGTGCGCGGCCGCAGCGCGTCCCACGTCCCCGGCAGCTGCGAGCGCCTTCACATCCACGTTGAAGCGCAGCAGCGGGAAGGACTCGAGCGCGTCGGCGAGTGTGAGCAGTCCGCCGTGGGCGGCGAACAGCGCGACCAGCTCGGCCGTCGTGACCTCGGCGACCGGGCGGGGATCTCCGAGCAGTCGTTGCAGCGTCTCGTCGTGGAACAGCACGGCATCGCCATCAGCGGTCGCCCGGCAATCCGTCTCCACGTACTCCGCGCCCGCGGCGTCAGCGGCGGCGATGGCGAGAGCGGAGTTGTCGAACACGGACGAGTCCTCGCCCACCAGACCGCGATGAGCGAGGACTCGCGGCGCCGAGGCGCCCTGGAAGTACGGGTGCGTCACGCGGCGCCGTTTGAAGCTGACGCGGGAGGAGTGGCAGCAGCGGCAGCCGCCGCGCGCGTGGTCGGGACCGCCGCTGCGGGTGCCGTCGAGGTGAACGGAGTGGATCCGCCCGCCCCCGGYGTGAAGGCGCCGCCGAAGTTCTTCAGCGCCTCGGTGAACTCGCTCGGGATGATCCACAGCTTGCTGGACGCGCTCTCACTGATCTTCGGCAGCATCTGCAGGTACTGGTAAGCGAGCAGCTTGTCGTCGGGCTGGCCCTGGTGGATGGCGTTGAAGACGTTCTGGATCGCCTCCGCCTCACCCTCGGCGCGCAGCACCGCGGCCTGCTTCTCACCCTCGGCACGGAGGATGTCCGCCTGCCGCTGACCTTCGGCCTCCAGGATCTGCGACTGCTTGGTGCCCTCCGCGGTGAGGATCGCCGCACGACGGTCGCGCTCGGCGCGCATCTGCTTCTCCATCGAGTCCTGGATCGAGACGGGCGGGTCGATCGCCTTCAGCTCGACGCGGCCGACCCGGATGCCCCACTTGCCGGTCGCCTCATCGAGGACGATGCGCAGCTGACCGTTGATGTTGTCGCGGCTGGTCAGCGCCTCCTCGAGGTTCAGTCCACCGACCACGTTGCGCAGCGTGGTGGTCGTGAGCTGCTCGACGGCGCCGAGGTAGTTCGCGATCTCGTAGGTCGCGGCGCGGGCGTCGGTCACCTGGAAGTACACGACGGTGTCGATCGACACCACGAGGTTGTCCTCGGTGATCACGGGCTGCGGCGGGAACGAGACGACCTGCTCGCGCATGTCGATGAGAGGGCGCAGGCGATCGATGAACGGCACGAGCAGGTTCAGGCCCGGCATCAGAGTCTTGTGATACCTGCCGAGCCGCTCGACGACGCCGGCGGTGGCCTGGGGGATGATCCTGACCGAACGGGCGATGGTCACCAGCACGAAGATGATGACGGCGATCGCCAGGATCCATCCGATGGCGGTGGGGATGAAGGACGCGCTGTCCATGAAGGGCTGCTCCTGTTTCTCCTAGACGTGGGTGGAACGGACGTACGCGGTGGCGCCTTCGATCCGCTCCACCGTCACGGGGGCGCCGGGGGAGAGGGGCGCGATGACGGGAGCCTCGGAGGCGAGGCGGGCGGTCCAGGTGTCGCCGTTGCTGAGCTTGACCTGACCGGTGAGCGTCGTGACCTCGAGCAGCACAGTGCCGTGCAGCCCGATCAGTGCAGCGACGTTGGATCGGGTCTGGTCCTCGCCGCGATGGAGGCGACGCAGCAGCGGCGGGCGCAGCACGAAGATGAGCAGCACGGCGGCGAGAGCGGCGATGATCACCTGCACCCAGACGGGCCATCCGGTGAGCGTGGAGAGCAGGCCCACGGCCGATCCGAGTCCGAGCATGAGGAAGGTCATGTCGAGAGTGAAGATCTCGATGACGAAGAACAGGACCATGAGGACCAGCCAGCCGATCCACGCCCAGTCCTGGAACATCTGCAGGATCGTGTCCATACCGCCCCCTCTTTTTGCCAACCTATCACGCGGTCAGTGCGCCTCTTCCGCGTCACTCTCCGCGGAATCACGCGGATTGGTAGGGTGTTCTGGTCCCACCCGCGCGCCGCGTGCGCACCCTCTCCGAGGAGTCCCCGTGTCTCAGACCCTTCCCGCAGAATCGCTGACCGGCAAGGTCGCCCTCGTCACCGGATCCTCCCGTGGCATCGGCGCCGACACGATCCGGTACTTCGCTGAGGCCGGGGCGGACGTCGTCATCAACTTCCGCAACAAGGCTCCGCGCGCGGAGAAGCTCGCCGGCGAGGTGCGGGCGCTGGGCCGCCGCGCGCTGGTGATCGGCGCCGATCTGACGGATCCGACCTCTGTCGCCGGGATGTTCGACGCGGTCAAGGCGGAGTTCGGCGGGCTGGACGTGCTGGTGCTGAATGCCTCCGGAGGCATGGAGGCGAACATGGGTGAGGACTACGCACTGCGCCTCAACCGCGACGCCCAGGTCAACGTGCTGGAGACCGCGCTTCCCCTGCTGCGCGAGGGCGGGCGCATCGTCTTCGTCACCAGCCACCAGGCCCACTTCATCCGGACCACGCCGACGATGCCGGAGTACGTGCCGGTCGCGCTGTCCAAGCGTGCCGGCGAGGACGCGCTGCGCGAGCTGATCCCCACGATCGAGGCGCAGGGCGTCGAGTTCGTCGTCGTCTCAGGCGACATGATCGAGGGCACCATCACGGCGACGCTGCTCGAGCGCGCGAACCCGGGCGCGATCTCGCAGCGTCGCGAGTCGGCGGGGCGTCTGTACAACGTCGCCGAGTTCGCCGCTGAGGTGGCATTGGCGGCCGTCGAGCCCGTGCCCGCCGACCACACCCGTCTGATCGGCGACGTCAGCGGGTTCGTCGCCGAGTAGTCCGAACACGCGGAAGCGGCCCGGAGCAGATGCGCCGGGCCGCTTCCGCGTGCAGGAGGAGTCAGAGACCGGCAGCGTCCGCGACGGCCTTAGCGTCCTTCGCGATCGTGATCGCGCGCACGATCTGCATGACGCCGAGCACCACGAGCGAGATGCCGAGGAACAGCCAGAAGAACGGCACGGCCGCGAGCCCCAGGCTGATCACGGCGATGCCCGCCACGATGCTGAGCAGCGCGTAGAGCAGCGTCCAGGTCTTGGACCCGTCCTGCCCCATGAGGCTCAGCGAGACGACGCCGTCGAAGATCCAGCTGACGCCGATGAAGATCACGGTGACGAGCGCGAACGCGACGGTCGCCGCCTGGATGTTCGAGAACGCGATGACGCCCGCGACGATGTAGAGGAGTCCGAGGGCGATGTGGCCGACTCGGGCCCAACCGGACTTCGCGGCGCTGAAGATGCCGAGGCCGATGTAGACCACGCCGGCGACGATCAGATAGGCGGCAACGATTCCGGTGAGGACGAAAGCCGTCTTGACCGGCCACACCAGCATCACGATGCCTGCGATGAGTGCGATGATGCCGGACACGGCGAGGAAGATGCGAAGCGACTTCACGAGGCTCTTCGCATCGGCAACTGCTTCGGACATGGGGGACCCTTTCTGAGTAATCCCTGAGAATCTGGGATGGCCTTACTGTACCGCTCGGCACGGAAGGGATCCGCGAACCCCGCGCCGCCGTGCGAGGATCGGGGGATGAGCCCGGCCGCCGACGAGGATCACCTGCGGGATCTCGCCGCACTGCGAAGGGTCCGGGACCGCATCGATCGGGACTACGCCCAGCCGCTCGACGTCGAGGCACTGGCCGCAGGAGTGCATATGTCGGCGGGGCATCTGAGTCGCCAGTTCAAGATCGTCTACGGCGAGCCTCCGTACTCCTATCTGATGACGCGTCGGATCGAACGGGCGATGGCGCTGCTGCGTCGCGGCGACGTGTCGGTGACGGAGGCGTGCTTCGCCGTCGGATTCCAGTCGCTCGGGACGTTCAGCACTCGGTTCTCGGAACTCGTCGGTGTCTCCCCGAGCCGCTATCGCGCCGACCCGGGCCTGGGACCGGGGATCCCGTCGTGGATCGAGAAGCAGGCCACCAGACCGATCAGGAATCGAGAAGCCCCGCAGGATCCACCCGCGTAGCGTGAGCGGCATGGACATCATGATCAACGCCAGCTTCCTCCCGCACACCGATGCCGAGGAGTCGCTCCACTTCTACCGCGATGTGCTCGGGTGGGAATTGCGCAAGGACGTCGGTTACCAGCAGATGCGCTGGCTGACGGTGGGACCGGCGAACCAGCCGGACACCTCCATCGTGCTCACCCCGCCGGCGGTGGATCCGGGCATCAACGACGACGAGCGGCGCACGATCCTGGAGCTCATGGCGAAGGGCAGCTTCGGGGGAGTGGTGCTCGCGACGGAGAATGTSGAYGCSGCGTTCGCCGAGATCGAGKCGCGCGGSGSCGACGTCGTGCAGGAGCCGATCGACCAGCCCTATGGGATCCGCGACTGCGCGTTCCGTGACCCGGCTGGCAACATGATCCGTCTGCAGCAGGTGGGCTGAAGCCTGCGCGGTGCCCCCGGCGACGACGCCGGGCACCGATATCCTGTGACGCGCCCCTTGCCACCCCGTCCGATCCGGAGAATCACGCCGATGATAGAGCCGCACGTCGCCGACACTCACGATGTGATCCGGGTGCAGGGCGCCCGSGAGAACAACCTSAAGGACGTCWSSMTCGARWTSCCGAAGCGCCGGCTGACGGTGTTCACCGGAGTGTCGGGTTCGGGTAAGAGCTCGCTCGTGTTCGACACGATCGCCGCCGAGTCCCGGCGCATGATCGACGAGACCTACAGCGCCTTCGTCCAGGGTTTCATGCCCTCGGTACCGCGCCCCGACGTCGACGTGCTCGACGGGCTGACCACGGCGATCCTCGTCGATCAGGAGCGTCTCGGTGCGAACCCCCGCTCGACCGTTGGCACCGTCACGGACGCGAATGCGATGCTGCGGATCCTGTTCTCGAAGCTCGGAACGCCGTACATCGGCGGGCCGACGGCGTTCTCCTTCAACATCCCTACGCAGAAGGCCAGCGGCGTGATGACCGGGCCCGGCGGCGAGAAGAAGATCGTCAAGGATGCGATCTACCTCGGCGGCATGTGCCCGCGGTGCGAGGGCAGAGGGGTGGTTTCGGATCTGGATCTCACTCAGGTCGTCGATGAGACCCGGTCGCTGAACGACGGCGCGATCATGGTGCCCGGGTACACCGCTGACGGCTGGATGGTTCGTCAGTTCGCCGAGTCGGGCTTCTATCCGGCGGACCGGCCGGTCTCGACATTCACGGAGAAGCAGCGTCAGCTGTTCCTGTACGGCGAGATCACCAAGGTCAAGATCAACGGGATCAACATCACCTACGAGGGACTCATCCCGAAGATCACGAAGTCCATGCTGTCGAAGGACATCGACGCGCTGCAGCCGCACATCCGCGCCTTCGTCGAGCGGGTCGCCACGTTCGCGGTCTGCCCGGAGTGCGACGGCACACGGCTCACTGAGGGGGCGCGTTCCTCGAAGATCGACGGCGTGAGCATCGCGGATGCCTGCCGCATGCAGGTCACCGACCTCGCCGCATGGGTGCGTTCGCTCGACCTCCCCGGTGCCGGACCCCTGCTCGAGGCGCTGCGGGCCAACCTGGACGCATTCGTCACGCTGGGACTCGGCTATCTCTCTCTCGAGCGGCCGAGCGGCACGCTGAGCGGGGGAGAGGCGCAGCGGATCAAGATGCTCCGCCACCTCGGATCCTCGCTCACCGATGTCACCTACGTGTTCGACGAGCCCACGATCGGCCTGCATCCGCATGACATCCAGCGCATGAACCGGCTGCTCGAGCAGCTGCGCGACAAGGGCAACACCGTGCTGGTCGTCGAGCACAAGCCCGAGACCATCGCGATCGCCGATCACGTGGTCGACCTCGGGCCCGGTGCGGGCTCTGCCGGTGGCGAGATCTGCTTCGAGGGCACGATCGAAGGGTTGCGTGCCAGCGGGACGCTGACGGGGCGTCACCTCGACGACCGTGCAGCGCTCAAGCCCTCGGTGCGGGAGCGCACGGGGGCGATCGAGGTGCGGGGCGCCACGACGAACAACCTGCAGGGCGTCGACGTCGACGTGCCGCTCGGCGTCCTGACTGTGGTGACCGGTGTCGCCGGCTCCGGCAAGAGCTCGCTGATCCACGGCTCCGTGGCCAAGGGCGAGGGCGTCGTCTCGATCGACCAGACAGCCATCAAGGGCTCGCGGAGGAGCAACCCCGCCACGTACACCGGGCTGCTGGAACCGATCCGCAAAGCGTTCGCGAAGGCCAACGGCGTGAAGCCGGCGCTGTTCAGCGCGAACTCCGAGGGCGCCTGCCCTACATGCAAGGGCGCAGGGGTGATCGTCACAGAGCTCGGCTTCATGGACACGGTGGAGAGTCCCTGTGAGGACTGCGGCGGAAAGCGCTTCCAGGCAGCGGTGCTCGAGTACAAGCTGGCCGGGAAGGACATCACCGAGGTTCTCGATATGCCCGTGGCGCAGGCGCACGAGTTCTTCCGTGGGGGAGAGGCCAAGATTCCCGCCGCGGTGACGATCCTGAGCCGCCTCGAGGATGTCGGCCTGGGTTACCTCTCGCTCGGCCAGCCGCTGTCGACGCTGTCGGGCGGCGAGCGTCAGCGCATCAAACTCGCGACCCAGATGGCCGACGGCGCCGCGACCTATGTGCTGGACGAGCCGACGACGGGTCTGCACCTGGCCGACGTGCAGAACCTGCTCGGGCTGCTGGACCGCCTGGTCGACTCCGGCAGATCCGTGATCGTGATCGAGCACCACCAGGCCGTGATGGCGCACGCCGACTGGATCATCGACGTCGGCCCTGGTGCCGGCCATGACGGTGGGCGCATCGTCTACGAGGGCACTCCGGCCGACCTCGTCGCGGCGAAGTCGACCGTGACGGGGGAGCACCTCGCCGCCTACGTGGGTGCGTGAGGGGGCGACGATGGCAGACCTCCGGATCTCGACGCGCAACTCGCGGTTCCAGCTGCTCGAGGCGCTGACGCGCAACCGCAACCACCGCTCACGCGAGCACCGCTTCGTGGTGCAGGGCGTTCGACCGATCTCGCAGGCGATCGAGCACGGCTGGACGATCCTCACCGTGATCCACGACGCACAGCGCACGCTGTCGCCGTGGGCCCGGGACGCGCTGCAGCAGGCGCAGGAGACGATCGCGATGAGCCCGGCCCTGCTCGCCGAGCTGGCGGACAAGGACGAGGGTGCCACCGAGATCATCGCCGTGGTGGCGATGCCGCCGGACGATCTGTCCCGGATCCCGGTGCCGCGCGACTTCCTCGGGATGGTGTTCGACCGGCCCACGCAGCCCGGCAACATCGGATCCATCCTGCGCTCCATGGACGCGCTCGGCGGGCACGGTCTGATCGTCTCGGGTCATGCGGCCGATCCGTACGACCCGAAGTCGGTCCGCGCCTCGACGGGGTCGCTGTTCGCGACGCCCGTGGTCCGCGCGGCATCGGGCGGCCCGGTCTTCGACTGGGTGCGAGATGTTCGCGCGCAGGGCACGCCGCTCACGCTGGTCGCGACCGACGAGCACGGCGATGTCGATGTGTGGGACTACGACTTCGCCCAGCCCTCGCTGGTGCTGATCGGCAATGAGACGACCGGCCTCGCGCGCGGATGGCGCGAGGCCGCGGACGTGATCGTCCGCGTGCCGATGAGCGGTTCCGCGAGCTCGCTGAACGCCTCGAACGCCGCCACACTCATGCTGTACGAGGCCGCACGGCAGCGCGCGGCCATGCGGGGGAGCGCGTGAACCGGGTGAGAGGGACTCCTGTCGCGCTGTGCGTCATCGCGACCGCTGTCCTGCTGTGCGGATGCGGCGCGCAGAGCGTCACCGGGGCAGATCCGACCGCCGTCGCGGCCACGCCATCGCCGTCGCCCACGCCTGCGGACCCGGCCGTCGAGGAGGCTCAGCAGCGAGCAGATCTGTGGCTCGCGACGGCGTCGGTGCCTCCGGGCGCGGTGCGCGTCGAAAGCACAGGGGCTGCCTTCTCGTCGTATCAAGGCTGGGTCTGCACGCCGACGATCACGGAGAAGGGCTTCTGGACCGTCACGGGCACGACGGTCGTGGACGTAGCGAACTGGATGATGGATCACCCGACGCCGGGACTCCTGGCGAACCGCACGAGTCATCTCGATCCCGATCGTCCGGCTGATGGCGTTCTGATCGGCAACGTGCCGCGACGAGGCGCCCTCGAAGGTGTTGTCTTCACCGTGCAGTCGATGCCCGACGGTGGTGTCGCGATCCGCGCGGAGATTGGTGCCGAGGCGAAGAACGCGACGTGTCCAACTCCGCCCGGCGGTGGCCAGTGGGGAGAACCAGGAATGGGTTGAGGGGCGACGTTATGTCAGCTTTTCGGGCCCCCGTCGCCGGGCTCTCGGGGAGGAGCGCGCCGATCCGTCTCGGACGCGGTTGTCCTGCCCAAGGTGCTCGCGCCGAAGACCCCGGGTCCCGTTGATCGCACGGGAAACCGCGTACGATCCGATGCGCGCGCGAGGCCAGCGACCGAGACAGCTCCCGTACGTGGCGTTGCATCGTCGCCGCGTCCGACCGTCCATTTTTCGACCGTGCGCAGTCTCCGCGGCGCCTTCGATATCACCGATAATGCACATTATGTCAGTTAGAATCAACACTATGTGCGCCTCTCGCAATCGTGAAGAATCGGGTAACACCTCCCCGACCAGTTGGATTTCGAGTTTGATCTGGGGGTTACGGTCAGCTGATGTTCGCCTCGCGTGGCGGCTTGCATGCATCAGAGGCGCCAATGGGCTCGGTAGGAACCGTTCCTGACCGGGCAATTCCGGATGGATGATTGCGTTTCTCGCAACTTGCGTGCGAGACTCGCAATGATTGCAGCAGGCTGCTGCAGCATCCTCGATTGCCCCGATGGCGCGTCAGGAGGCAGGTATGGCGGACGATGACAACGTGGTCTTCGCACCCTTCGGGCAGCAGGCGCCGGATCCTGAGTTGTTCACGGCCGCGATCCTGGATGGCTGGGGCAGGCAGCAGCGTGCGAAGGACTTCTCCCCCGCGACGATCCGAACCCGACGGCGGCTCGTCCTTGCGTTTATTGACTTCACCGGGCACTACCCGTGGGAATGGACTCTGGGCGACGCCGACGACTACTTCTCGCACGCCCGAGGGATACGCAACCTGTCGCACGCGACGGTGCGGTCGTATCAGACCGCGATCAAGCTGTTCTGCGACTTCGCGTGCGACCCCGCATACGACTGGAGCGAACAGGCGGCGAAGCTCTTCGGCCAGGTCTTCGCTCAGGTCGTCACGGAGCTCAACCGCGTCACGCACTCTCAAGGAAACACTGCTCGACCGGAGAAACGCGCGTTCACCCAGCACGAGCTGCAGCAGTTCTTCGACCTCGCCGACCTAGAGGTGCAGCGCATCCTCCATGCGGGACGCCGCGGTCCTCTAGCCGCCTGGCGCGATACCGTTGCGTTCAAATCTCTCTACGGTTGGGGTTTGCGGACGAACGAGCTGCGCCATCTGCAGACCGTTGACTTCTCGCGCAACGGTCGCGCGCCCTACATGCGCGACTTCGGGGTGCTGCGGGTCCGGTGGGGCAAGGCACATCGCGGAAGCGCGAAGAAGGTGCGCTCGGTCTTGACCGTGTGGCCCTGGACGGTGGACGTCATCGAGGACTGGATTGATCGTGGACTCCCCCGCTTCGGGGATYCGATCGACGACATCTTCCCGACCGGTCCCGGCGGGCTCGTCTCCGAGTCGCACCTTCTCGGGAGGTTCCGTGGGCTCGTCGACGAACTTGGGTTCCCTCCTGGCCTCGACCTGCATTCCTTCCGGCGCTCCTATGCAACGCAGCTCATCACCGGCGAGGGTTTCGACGTCACTTTCGCACAGCTCCAGCTTGGGCACGAGCATGCCGCGACCACGTCGATCTATACACTCCCCTCCCCCGACTACCAACGGCTTTCGCTAGAGAGAGCACACGCACGCACTCTCGAGGCTGCACAGTCGCCGAGATCTACGAATAGGAGGACCCCATGAGCCGACGCGACCTCACCTACAC
>NZ_JBFTQL010000031.1:45607-72402 GCF_056398985.1 Microbacterium sp. 01T413_2 | reverse complement strand
CGCCGCACGTGCGGCCGGTGCGGCTGGTGCGGCTGGTGCGGCCGGCGCGGCCGCGGCTGAGGAGCGCGCGGGGGCGGTCGCGGCCGAACTCGCGTGGCAGTGCGACCGGATGTCTGCTGAGATCGCGGCCGCTCTGCGCCGGCTCCCTCCGGTCGGCAAAGACGGCGCCGGCCCGCTCGGGCAGGGCCTGCTCGCCTGCGGAGAGCTCGGATCGATCATCCGCGAGCTCCAGGCGGCTCTCGGCTGAGGGCGCGGCCGGATCAGAGCCTGCCGAGCACGTCCGGCGGATCCGCGTCGAGCGCGAGCGTCTCGAGCACGCCGAGCAGCTGCCGTTCCTCGAAGGCGAAATGGCTCTCCATGATGGCGCCGACGCCGTCGAGGTGGCGATCGATGTCGTCCGGCGGCACCCCGCCGTCGACGGCCGTGCTCAGCGCCGTGAGCAGCACGTCGATCATGGCGTGATCCTCGGAGAGCTTGCGCAGTACCGGGGCGAGCTCGGGATGAGCGGCCTCGATCGCCGGGAACAGCGCACGATCCTCGCCGCGATGGTGCTGGTCGAGGGCGGTGCAGAATCCGCGGCAGTAAAGCAGCAGATCCCGGGCCGGCCGCTGCGGATCCGGTCCGTGCACGCCGGCGCGCACGACCCCGAGGGCCTCTCGCAGCCGGGCGTGCGCCTGTCGGAGTTCATTGCTCCAGGCGATGAGCCTGGTCGTCTCGCGCTCAGTCACGCGAGAACGAAGGGTGGGACGAGAGCATCGTCACGCTCCTTCAATCCGGCGCCTCCATGCCTGACACGGTCTGCCACCAGCACGCGACGCTCGGGCCAGCATATCCGTCGGTCCCACCCTGTTCGCGCGGACAGCCGACGCTGTCGCCGGATCCGAGGAGCCTTACCGCCACGGGCCGTCGGGCGTAGGGTGACGGCGAAGCCCACGAATGCTGAGGAGACGTCATGTTCGGAGAGAAGCGACGCGAGGAGAAGCGCGAGGAGGCGGCGCTCGCAGAGGCGAAGGAGCAGGCTGCGGCCGCGGTCGAGGAGAGCGAGACGGACGACGCCTCGTTCGAATCCGACGAGCGGCTCGAGGAGCAGTTCGAGCCGGACAGCGGCGACGTCCGCAAGTAGGGCTTTCTGAAGGGACCGAGCTCCGGTGACGCCCCGTCCCTGAGCGAGCCGATGGCGCGACCAAAGGCCCGCGGGCCGGGCTCTTCGACGGGCTCAGTGACCGACGTCACCGACGGCTGGATCTTGTGATCTGTTCGTGATCTTTTCTGGATCTGATCTGGCCCTTTTCGGGCCTGGAATGTCGGTGACCCCGGGTTGAATGGGGGTATGACGAGCTCGACCAGCACGGTGGTGGATCCTGGGGTGGACCCGGTGGATCCGGCCGCCGTGCTGGCCGCGCTCGTGGACGGGTTGGCGACCACCGAGGCGACGATCACCCGCCTGCAAGCGTTGAAGGAAGCGCACCTCGCCGTCGCGCAGCGCCTCGCGGAGGACCTCGCCGCCGCGGACGGTGCGTCCGGGGTGCGGGGTGAGTCGGTGGAACTCGCCGCGCGCAGTGTCGCCGCGGAACTGGCCGCGGTGCTGCACATGTCCGACCGGGTCGTGCAGGGCCGGATGGTACGGGCCGCGGAACTGATGACCCAATTCCCGGCCACGATGCAGGCGTTCACGGACGCGCGGATCAACGCCGCCCACGTGCGCCTCATCCAGGACGCGGGGGCCCGGCTGGACGATCAGGTGCGGGCCGAGTTCGAACAGGCGGCGGTCGCCGCATGCGAGGGTGAGACCCCGCATCGGGCGAAGCGGRTCGTGGARCGCGTYGCSGARCGGCTCGCSCCGCGGTCGTTGACGGAMCGGCAYCGGGAGGCGCAGGAGAAGCGCACCSTGTGGCGSGARGAACTCCCSGACGGGCAGAAGATGCTCGGRYTGATCCAYGCSGCCGCSGTGATCGATGGGATCTACGAYCGGCTCACCCAGCAGGCCCGGATGGTGCAGGTCGCGAACACGGCAGCCGTGAAAGACGCCACTGCGGGACGGACACCGGATCCGGACGCTCTGGGCGATTCGGACGATGACCGCAGCATCGACCAGTTGCGCGCAGACCTCTGCGCCGACACCCTCCTCACCGGCGCCCCGTCAGGGCACGACACGACCGCGGGCCTGCTCGCCGCGATCCAGGCGCGAGTGGAAGTCACAGTCCCCGTGTTCACCGCGATGGCCGCCGACACCGCGGTCGCAGGTCTCGGCTCCACGTTCGGGATCCGCACCGAGCAACCCGCCGAACTCGCCGGTGGGCAACCCATCGACACGCACACCGCCCGCTTCCTCGCCGGTAACGCCGTCGCTTGGGAACGCGTGCTCACGCATCCGATCACCGGGGCGATCCTCGCCGTCGACCACTACCGGCCCAACACCGACCTGCGCCGACTCCTGCACGCCAGAGACTCCCGATGCCGATTCCCCACCTGCGGACTCCCACCCGCCGCCCAAGACCTCGACCACACCATCGACGCCGCCTACGGCGGCGCCACCGAAGAAGGCAACCTCGGCGGGCTCTGCCGACGCCACCACGTCCTCAAACACCAGACGGCGTGGAAAGTGAAACAACGCGGCGCCGGGGTCCTGGAATGGACCAGCCCCGCCGGATCCACCTACATCGACAAGCCACCCGCACCCGTCACCTTCACCACCGAAGACCCGGAACCGGATCCACCACTCATCGACGAAACCGCGCCGTTCTGATGCGGTCCTGAGTGTGTCGGCAGGATCCCGTGGCGGGGCGCTTCGACAAGCTCAGCGACAGACGGGCTCGGCGCCCCTCACCGGAGAATGACGCTCGCCTCGGACGTGTACGCCGAGAACGTCACCGACTCCTGCGCGTACAGCCGGATCCCGTCCGCGTCGTGCGAGAGGTAGCCGATCGCCACGTCCTGGCCGAGGGTGAGCGCGTAATCGCCGCCGCGCATCGTGAGCACGATCGCACCGTCGAGCGCCGGCGCGAACACGATGGTGCCGTCGTCACCGAGCAGCCGGCGCAGATGCTCGTGCACGGGGTAGCCGTGATCGACGGTCTCGGAGGCCGCGGTGTACAGCTCGGCCGAGAGCAGCAGCGCGTACGGGCCCTGCACACCGACAGTACGGAGCACCGTAAGCGCCCGCGCGACCGCCGCCGGCAGCTCGCGCGGATCCGCGGGCACCGGGATCGTCGCGTTCGAGCTGCTCGCGACGATGCCCTGCACGCCCGCCGCGTCGGAGCCGGCGAACACCAGGGTGTCCTCGGCGGTGGCAAGCGCCTCCACGGCATCCTTCACGGGCTGCCAGTCGGAGTCCTGCGCACCGCGATCGACGTCGTCGACGGCGGCACGGGTGACGGTGAACTCTGCGCGCAGCTCGATCAGCGGCTGCACTCGCCGGCGCCGTGCCTGCACGGCCGGGGCGGGGGCGTCGATGGCCTCGAGGTGCCCCGTGCCGACGGCGGACAACGCGGTGCCACCCGGTTCCGGCACGTCCACGACACGGCGTCCGGCGATCCGGGTGATGAAGGTGCGCCGTGCCTCGTCGTCGATCTGGTCCCACGCGGCCGAGGAGATCGGCGCGAGCCTGCGGTGGAGGTTGTCCATGTCTGCGACCTTTCGCTGGGTGGGGGTCAGTGCGCGGCGGCGCTGCGGAGCCCGCCGATGCCCAGGTCCGCCTTCGCGTCGGCATCCGACGGAGCGCCCACCGGAGCGGCCGCCGGTTCGGCCTCCGCGGTCGCCGAGGCCGAACCGGGCCCGGGCGGCACGTCGTCGAGGAAGTCGAGGGTGGGCGTGAAGAACAGGGTTCCCGTGCGGGCGGTCGAGAAGTCCAGGATCCGGTCGGTGTTGCCGGGCGGGCTGCCCAGGAACATGTTGCGCAGCATCTGCTCGATCACTCCGGGATCCGCCGCGTAGCCGATGAAGTAGGTGCCGAACTCTTCGGTGCCGAGCCGGCCGAACGGCATGTTGTCGCGCAGGATCTGCCGCTGCACGCCGTCGGCGTCGATGACCGTGTTGAGGTGCACGTGGGAGTTGACCGGCTTGATCGCGTCGGGCATCTCGACGTCCTCGAGTTTGCTGCGACCGATCACGCGTTCCTGCTCCTCGACCGACAGCGCTCCCCACGCCTCCAGATCGTGCGTGTACTTCTGCACGATCACGTAGCTACCACCGGCGTATTCCGGATCCTCGTCGGCGACGAGCACGGCGGCCGGGGCGGCGGCGCCCTCGGGGTTCTCGGTGCCGTCCACGAAGCCGAGCAGATCGCGCTCGTCGAAGTACTTGAATCCGTGGGTCTCGTCGATGACCACGGCGTGGCCGCGCAGCCGGTCCATGACCTGCCGGGACAGTTCGAAGCAGATGTCCATGTGATGCGCGCGCACATGCAGCAGCAGATCCCCGGGCGTGGCCGGGGCGCGGTGGCGCGGGCCGTCCAGCGGCACGAACGGGTGCAGACCTCTCGGACGCGGCAGCGCGAACATCCGGTCCCAGAACTCGGCGCCGATACCGAGCACGCAGTTCAGCTGATCGTCGGGGATGCGGAACGACACCGATCGCGTGATGCTGGAGAGGTCGGCGAGCACGTCGCGCACGACCTCCTCGCTGCCTTCGTTCACCGTGAGCACGAGGAACAGCGCCGCGCGAGCGGGTGGTGCGACGAACTGCTGAGTGACCACCGGATCCGTCCCCTCCGCGCGCGTTCGCGACGCACGGTCAGCCTGTCACGGGCTCGCATCCGCTTCAAGCCGGTTGTCGCCTGCGTCAGGTGGCCTTGGTCCCTGTCACAGGGCAAGCGACGTGCGGAACCTCCCCCGGAAGCGTCCTCACCCGTCGCTTCCGGAGGGGGCCTTCTTCGCCGGCCGATAGCAGAGCGCGAGCTGGCCGAGACCGCCCGCCACCCCCAGTCCGGCGGCGATCGCCAGCGCGGGCCAGCCCGAGAGCAGCGGGGCCAGCGGGGTGTGCGCCAGCAGGAGGCCGTCCCCGCTGTAGCGGCCGGCCCCGATCGTCGCGATCGCGACCGGAGCGACGGCGAGCACGAGGTTGTACTCCCAGCCGTTGGTCGTGACGAAGAACCCCTTGCGCCCCTGCACCGTCCAGATCGCCACCAACATCAGGGCGACGAATCCGGCCGCCGGAAGCGGGGTGAGCACGCCCGCCGCGAGCCCGAGGCCCGCGAGCACCTCGAGCGATGCCGCCGCTCCGGCATTGAGCAGGCCGGGGCGCATGCCGACGCTCTCGAACCAGGCGGCCCGTCCACGGATCCCGCCCTTGCCGAAGAACTTGTCGAGCCCGTGCGCGGTCAGCGTCAGGCCCAGCAGCAGCCGCAGGATCAGCACCCCCGCATCCACCGCCGTCGCGTCCCCGATCATCGGCCCCGCTCCCTCCGGTCTGCCCGGCCCACAGATGTCACCGCTCGGCCTCGTCGTCCTCCGCTGCCCAGCGCTCGCTGTTGGCGCGGAGCACCTCGGGCGCGCGCTCGGCCTCCTCGCGTGTCGCGAAGGGGCCGACCCGCACCAGCGACGGGGACTCGAGGCCGTACTCCACGGCACCCGTGCGGGAGTTGTACCAGTACGAGTGATCGCCATCGGGCATCCGCACGGTGTGCGCGGCGCCGGGATCCGCCGGGAACACGCTCCACTCGGGGCGCAGGAACGGCTCCGCCAGGTCGGCGCCGTCCACCTGGAAGAGGGCCTCGTCGTCGGTGAGGGTGCGCAGGAACACGGCGGCGTGGCGCGCCGCGCCGCTGCGCAGCTCGTAGGTGCGGCCGGCGACCAGGCTCGACCAGTCATGGATCTCGTTCGCGTCCGCAGACGTCGGTTCGGAAGTCATGCGGGAGATCCTAGGAGCGGATCGCCGGGCACGTCGAGGTAGCCCGCCCTCAGTTCGTCGCGCAGCGCCGGACGTGTCGTGCGCCAGCCCAGCCGATCCCTGGCGCGGTCGGCGTGTGCGTGCTGATCGAGCAGCAGCACCCCGGCGAGCGCCGCGCCGAGGCGCTCGGCCGTCTCCTCGGCGGACTCGGCGCGCACCGTTGCTCCGGCCGCGGACGCCGCCGCGGCGGCGAGCTCGGCGACCGTCTCGTCTGCCTCTGATGCCGCGATGTAGACGTCGTTCTGGTGCGATTCCGCGCCGATGATCCGCACGTACAGGTCGGCGAGGTCGTCGATGTGCACGGTGGCCCAATGCTGGGATCCGTCGCCGATCGACGGCAGCACCGGCTCCTGACCGCTGCGGTCGAGGTCGTCGACGAACCGGCGCGGGATGCCCTGACCGTGCCCGTAGACGATGCCCGGCGCGACCACGACCACCCGCATGCCCTCGCTGTCGTCGGCGAGGAGCCGGCGCGCGGTCTCGTCCATCCAGGCCACGGCGGCGGGCGGCGCAGCGGGCGACTCCTCGGTGAGGTCGAGTCCCGATCCGTACGTCCACAGACTGCTCGTGTAAACGAACGGCTTGTCGCTCGTGAGCAGGCCCGGCATCACTGCGGCGATGAAGTCCGCATCGTCCGCGCGCGAGGTCGCCGTATGGATCACCCCGTCCGACTCGAGCGCGAGCTCGGATATCGTGCGGGTGTCCTCCTCCGACGCGAGGAACGGATCCGCTCCCGCGGCGCGGACCTGATCCGCGTCGTCCTGGTCGTCGACCAGGGCGGTCACCCGGTAGCCCGCGGCGACGAGCGCCGTCAGGACCGCTTGCCCGATGAAACCGGTCGCGCCGGTCAGCAGCACGCTCATCGATCCTCCTCGTCATCCGATCCCGGATCCGCGGCGATGTCCTCGGGCACCTCGTAGGAGAGCACATACGAGAACAGCTGCCCCTCGCGCTCCTCCGGCTCGACCTCGTAGACCTTGGTCCAGCGCCGGCCGTCCTGCTCCACGTGGCGACGGAGCACCTCGTCGGGTCGTCGCTCGATGAGGAGCAGTCCCTCGAGCCGCTCCACCACGGGGCCGAAGGGCCGGTCGCGCAACTCCGCGGTGTACGTCTCCGGGCTCATCATCGTCGTGTCGCGATGGTCATGGCAACCCCCTTGTGGCACGCCACGCTAGCCCGCCCGGCGCCCCCTCGGCAGGGGTCCGGCCACGGACCTGTCCGCGGGCACAAGAGGCCCTGTGTCGCGGACAGAGCTGACCGAACACGCCGCTCCCGCGGGGCGACCGGATCACGCGGACGGGCTCGCGGCGTAACCTCGCTGTCAGCGACGCGCTGAAAGCATGACGGATGCCGCGCAGGATCGACAGGAGTGGACATGACCGACCTCACGGCGGCGGACGCATCCGGCGCAGGAGTGCGATGAGCACGAGCGATCGCGACGAGGGAATCGCCTGGGTCGAACACCACCTGCCCGGCCTGATCGAGAGGGTCTACGCCCGCAGCGTCGAAACACTCGCTGTCTACCAGGACGAGAAGCACGTCTCCACCGGGGAGCTGCGGCGCTCGATCGAGGAGAATCTGCGCTTCCTCGTGCACGCTCTTAGGCACCCGGAAGCTCCTCTCGACCCGACCGTGCCGGAGCAGACCGGACGGCGCAGGGCGCAGCAGGGCGTGCCACTGCCCGAGGTGCTCCAGGTGTACCGGATCGGGTTCGGGATCCTGTGGGGAGCGCTGGTGGAGCGCGCCACGAAGGACCCGCGCACCGAGACGCTCACGCGCCTGCTGAGCACCTCGACGCGGATCTGGGACGTCGCCGAGGAGCACGCGACCGTTCTCACCGAGGCGTACCGGGCGGCGACCGCGGAGATCATCATCGCGCAGGAGCATCGCCGCGCCGCGCTGGTGGAGGTGCTGCTCACCGGGCATGTCAGCAGGGACGCCGGGCCGTGGGAGGCGGCGTCGCTGCTGGGCTTCCCCTCGGACGCCGACCTGATCGTGGTCGCCGCGCAGACCAACGAGGTGGCAGCGGAGTCGCTGCCGGGGATCGCCCGTCGGCTCGCCGAACAGGGCTGCGTCTCGGGGTGGCGGCTCACCCCGGCCCTGCAGCTCGGAGTGGTCGCCCTCACCCGGCCCGAGGCGCTCGAAGAGGTGCTCACCGTGCTGCGCAGCTACACGGGAGCTCGGGTGGGCGTGAGTCCGCCCTTCCCCGTGCGCACCGACGCGCCACGCGCGCTGCGCCTCGCCCGTGCTGCGCTGTCGATGACGGCGCGTGGCACGTCCGCGGTGCGCGTGTTCAGTCCTAGCCCGATCGCCGCGATGATCGCGGCGGATCCGCACGAGGCCGAGCGCCTCACCGAGGATGTGCTCGGGCCGGTGCTGCACCTGCCCGAGGGCGACCGCGATGTGATCCTGGAGACGCTCGAGACCTACATCGACACCGGCGGATCGGCAGCCGACGCCGCGGCGCTGCTGCACTGCCACCCGAACACGGTGCGGTACCGGCTGCGGCGGATCGAGGAGCTCACCGGGCGCAGCTTCACGCGCCCGAGCGACATGGCCGAGCTCTCGGCCGCGTCATACGGCCTCGAACTGACCCGCATCGCGCAGCACCGCGGAGCCTGAGCCGACGCGCCGTCGGGGTTACGGGCGACATGCCCGGGGCGGGTGCGGCGTGCGGGAGAATTGAGTCATCCCCTCTTCTCCCCCGACCGAGGATCTGCGTGAGCGACTCTTTGAACGCCTTGGGCCGCTATGTCCGCGCACGACGCGGGGTCGTGCTGCCCGAGGACGTCGGGTTGGTCCGACAGCCGGGGCGGCGAGTCACCGGGCTCCGCCGGCAGGAGGTCGCCGAGCTCGCCGGGATCAGCGCCGAGTACTATCTGCGGATCGAGCAGGGGCGCATCGGGCGCCCGTCGGAGCAGGTCCTCTCGGCCCTGGCCCGTGCGCTCCGCCTCGACGACGAGTCGATCGCGCACCTGCACCGGCTCGTCGCAGGACGGCCGCCTCAGCAGGTGGAGCCCGACCCCGCGGTCGCGGAGCGCCTCGCGCGCACGCTGTCCCGCTGGTACCGCACACCCGCGTACATCTCCGACCCGCACCGGGACATCGTCGCCGCCAACGCGCTGGCCACCGCGCTGGGGCACGGGGGACTCGCCGTGGGCTCCAATCAGATCGCCGGGCTCTTCAACGACCGCATGAAGAGCACCCTGGTGGAGTGGGAGGCGATGACGCGCTCGGCCGTCGCCACGCTCCGCCGGGACGCCCATCCGGACTCGCCGCGCCTGGCCGAGCTGGTGCGCGACCTGTCCGCGGATCCGGACTTCGTCCGCATCTGGGCGCGGCACGACGTCTCCGGCCCCGAGGACACGACGTTCCACATCGTCATCGAGGGGTTCGGCGAGGTCGCGATCGACGCGCACAACTTCGCTGTGCGCAGCCTCCCGGGCTACCAGCTGACGGTGCTGTCGGCGGGCCCCGGAGGCAAGGCCGAGACGCTCTTCGCCGGAATCGCGGCGTCTGTGCCGCTCTCGACCGGGACGATCCGCTCAGCCCCTCCGGCGAGCGCGACGTCCGCCGGAGGGTAGTACTACGCGGGCCTCCCTCTCCGGTGCCGGCCGGGCCTAGCGTGTGTCTCGCGGCTGCGCGGCGATCCGTCGCCGTCCGCGTCGCGCCCCCTCCCCCAGGAAAGGACACACGATGCCCTACATCACCACGCCCGACGGCACCGAGATCTACTACACCGAGCTCGGCGAGGGCCGCCCCGTCATCTTCAGCCACGGCTGGCCGCTGAGCTCGGACGCCTGGCAGAAGGAGCTGAAGATCTTCGCCGACGCCGGGTACCGCGCGATCGCACATGACCGCCGCGGCCACGGCCGCTCCTCGCGCACCTACCGCGGCAACGACATGGACACCTACGTCGCCGACCTGGCCTCGCTCGTCGAGCAGCTCGACCTGAAGGACGTCCTCCTCGTGGGCCACTCCACCGGCGGCGGAGAGGTCGTCCGCTACGCCGCCACCCTCGGCGCAGGACGCGTGTCGAAGGTCGCGACGGCCGGTGCGGTCCCGCCGATCATGCTCCAGTCGGCCACGAACCCCGAGGGCACTCCGCTCGAGGTCTTCGACGGCATCCGCGCGGGCGTGCTCAACGACCGCTCGCAGTTCTACAAGGACCTCGCGGAGTCGTTCTTCGGTTTCAACCACCAGGCGGAGAAGCGTTCGCAGGGCCTCGTCGACGACTTCCAGCGCCAGGKCATGATGGCCGGCCTCAACGCCGCCTACGACTGCGTGAAGGTCTTCTCCGAGACCGACTTCACCAAGGATCTGCAGGCGCTCGACGTCCCCATCTTCCTCGCGCACGGCGATGACGACCAGATCGTCCCGATCGCCGCGGCTGCGGAGAAGGCGATCACCCTCGTCTCGCAGGGAACGCTGAAGGTCTACCCCGGTGCCTCGCACGGCATCTGGGGTGACTACCAGGTCGCCCTGGACGACGACATCCTCGCGTTCTTCGCCGAGTGACGCCGAAGCGGCGGGGGTCTCAGGGCCCCCGCCGCTCTCGTCGCATCGCGCCGCCGGAATCGGTCAGAGCCGGTCGAGGCCCTCTTCACGACGCTCGTCCTGCGAGCCCTCGTCGTCGACGCCGCCGGTCTCATCGAAGGCTTCGTCGCGACGGTGCTGCCGACGCTCCTCCTGACCCTCTCGCTCGTCGCGCAGCTCGTCATTCTTGTCGTGACCCATCGGATCCCTCGCTCGTCATCGTGCGCGGCGCCGGTTCGCGCCTTGCGCGCCTGTGGCCAGCATGCTCCTCCCGCCGGCGGAAAGCACGGGTTCTGTGCGCCAGGACAAGCAGGACGGGTGCGATCCGGGACCGTTCAGCGTCCGGGTGGGCCCTCGAGCACGGTCGGCACGTACTCGAGCAGCTGCAGACGACCGTCGAAGGTGCGCGACTCGATCAGGTCGAGACGCACATCGGGGTATCCGTCGAAGATCCGATCCTGTCCCGTCGCCCCGGTGATCACCGGGAACAGCACCACGCGGTACCGGTCGACGAGGCCGGCTTTCAGCAGTGACCGGCACAGCGCCAGACTGCCGAGCGTGCGCAGCGGACGATCCGATTCCTCTTTCAGCCGTCGCACGAATTCCACGGCGTCGTCACGAACCAGGATCGAATTCGCCCAGGTCAGCGGCTCGTCGAGCGTCGATGAGAAGACGTACTTGGTGATCCCGTCGAGCACGTCGATGCCCTCCTCGCCGGCGGCGGCGAATGCCGACATGAGCCGATAGGTCGTCGCGCCCATGAGGATCGGATAGTCCTTGTCGGGCGCGGTGGCGAGCCATTCGAAGTACTCGGGCCCGCCCATCCCCCAGAGCCCTGGCCAACCCTCGGCGGCGCCGTAGCCGTCGAGGGAGCAGATGAAGTCGATCGTGAGGTCCTGCATGTCTTCTCCTCCAGCTCCGCCGGGGCGCCGAGGATCTCCGGTGCGTGCGGAGGCTTCGCGCTGGAGTCTAGGCTGCGGCGGGTGCCCGCGGAAGACGTAGGCGGGTTACGGTCTCCGGGCGAACGTGAGATAACAGAGCCATGCAGATCCCGCGACCCTCCGAGGACTCCAAGGAGTTCTTCCACGCCGTCATCCCGGCGACGCCCGGTGTCGAGGTCAAGCCGATGTTCGGCAACCTGGGCGCCTTCGTGAACGGCAACATGTTCGCCGGGCTCTTCGGCGAGGACCTCGGTGTGCGCCTCATCGACGAGAGCTCGCTCAGCGCCCTGCGGTCCGTTCCCGGCACAGGCCCGTTCGGCCCCGCCGAACGACCGATGGGCGGCTACCTCGCTCTGCCCGGCGAGTGGCGGAATGATCCGGAACGGGTCACCGAATGGGTCACCGCCGCGCTCGAGCAGGTCGGGGCCCTCCCACCCAAGAAGCCCAAGACGCGTGCCCCACGGAAGAMGGCATGACCATGAGCGCGACGTTCCCCGGGTGGTCGGAGCGCGCGAGCGCCTTCTACGTCGGCTTGGAAGCCGACAACACCAAGGACTACTGGACCCGGAACCGCGCGGTCTACGACACGGAGGTGCTCGCCCCGATGCAGGCCCTGCTGGATGACCTGTCCACGGAGTTCGGCGAGGGAAGAATCTTCCGCCCGAACCGCGACATCCGCTTCAGCGCAGACAAGTCTCCCTACAAGACCTCGATCGCCGCGACACTCGGCCAGGGATACATCGAGTTCTCGGCGCGCGGCATCGGCACGGGCGCGGGCTGCCACATGCTGGCGCCTGACCAGCTGACGCGGCTGCGGACCGCCGTYGCCGACGAGGTGACGGGCCCGCGGCTCGAGGCCGTCATCGGCGAGCTCGAGGCCTCGGGCATCGACGTCACCTCGCACGACCGCCTCGCCACCGCGCCCCGCGGATCCGCGAAGGACCATCCGCGCATCGAGCTGCTGCGCAACAAGGACCTCGTCGCCCGATCGCACTGGGGCCAGGAGACACCGTGGCTGCACTCCCCCGAGGCCGCGGAGCATGTGGTCGCCGTACTGCGCGCCGCACGTCCGCTCGTGCAGTGGCTGGACGAGAACGTCGGCCCGAGCACGATAGAAGGGCGCCGCTGAGGAAGCCCGGTGCCGGCAGGTCGGAATCGGCGGTGCTCAGCCGCGGGCGACGACGCGCGGGTGGTCGCGCCAGGCCGGCATCGTCGCCATGTAGTCCAGGGTCTCGCGTTCGAGCTGGTCGCGCGACGCGCCGGGGTTGCGCCGCGTCTGCCATGACACCATGCGCTCGAACCGCTCGTCGAACGACGTCAGGTTGCCGGCGGCATCGGTGCAGTGCTCGCAGTACCGACCCGTCTCGATCGGCATTCCACAGCTTTCGCAGTGCACGGATTCGGTGTTCATCATTCATCCTTTCGAGGTGATCTCCGTGAGGTCCGCGGACCGACGAGCTCGGAGAGCCCTTCGAGCATCGCGTCCGCCTGGTCGGCCGGGATGCGCGAGAACGCGTCCCGCAGCCTGTTGACATCGAGCACCTGCTGCTCCTCGTGAACGCTGCGGATGCCCTCCGATGTGAGCCAGACGAAGGTGCGTCGGCGGTCGGTCGGATCCGATTCCCGCTCGAGCAGGCCGCGGCGTTCGAGGCGGGTGACGATCTCGCTGACGACGGACTGCGTGCGCTTCAGGTGCTGCGCGGCTTCCCCGATCGTGACCGGGCCGGTCGCCGCCAGGTGCAGGAGGACGGCCCGCGATGGACCGGAGAGCGCGCTCCTCGGCCCTGTCCGACGGTGAAAGGAAAGGTACGTCTCCATGAAGAGCGCGGCGAACCGCTCCGCTTCGTCCTGGTGACTGTCTGCAGCCATGCTGGCATCCTCGCGAGCACGAAATACATCGTCAAGCCCGATGAATCCGGGTCGATGCGAGAACCCGCGGGTGCCGGGCACGTCCGCCGCGAGGTCAGACGATTTGTCCCGCGCCGAAGCGGATCAGCGCACGACGAAGACCCGGATGCAGATCTGGTCGTCCTCCTCGCGCGCGAGACCGAGGAACTGGTGCTCGGCGAGCCAACGGTGCTCGGGCGCATCGGTCTGGAACACCGGCGCCGTGCGATAGTACGGGGCCTCCGGATCCGCCGTGGGGCGGTAGTACCCGCGGTTCACGATGTCGATGACCGCTCCGCCCTCTGCGCGCAGGAGGTAGCGAGCGTCGAGCTGGCAGGTGGAGCCCCGCTCGACATACCAATCGCCCCCGCCGGGCAGCACCTCCCCGCGCAGCATCGGCCCGTCGACCGTGCCGCCGACGATCGGCGCGAAGGTGAGGCGTTCGTCCGCACCCCGCCCGACAGGCAGATCCTCCGCGACCGCGACGCGGATCTCGAAGGCGAACTCCAGCACCGGTTCGCGCAGGGCATCGGCAGTCATGGATCGTCTCCGCTTTCGTCGCACACGTTGGCTTTGGCGCGCCGCACGAGAGGGTCGGCGCTCATGTCGATCCTGCCCGATGCGACCGGCGCGCACGTTCACACGAGGTCCCGGTCCCAGGCTCGGCGTCCGTCGTCGGGATCAGAGCGTCTCACGCCCGCGCAGCTGTCGCGGCTCTTCCCCGCAGCGCGGATGCGAGCCGCTCATCCTTGAGCCGGGCGCCGGCCTCACCCAAGGACACGTCGTGTCCGTCGGCGCAGCGCACCGTCGCCTCGAGCGACGCGCCACAGCCGACATGCACCAGCTCTACACCGGTGTCGTGGTCGTCACGCACCCCTTCACCCCACTGCATGAGGGCGACGAGGAGCGGGTAGAGCGCCCTGCCGCGCTCGGTGAGGACGTACTCCTTGCGGGTGCGCTTTCCCGGATCCTGATACGGGCGCTGCTCGACAAGACCGTCCGCGTGCAACTGCTTGAGCCGACCGCTCGCGACCGCGTCGCTCAAGCCGGTGCGACGCGCGAGCTCGTCGAAACGCGATCCGCCGTAGAAAAGCTCGCGCACGATCAGCATCGCCGACTTCGTGCCGACCACCTCCAGCGCGCGCTCCATCCGGCACCAGCCGGTCGACGGCCAGAGGTCGCGCTCGGCGAAGGCGCCTTCGAGGTTGATGACGTCCGCTCCTGGTGTGGCCATGCAGACATTCTACCTCTCACTATGGTTTTACGTAGTCAGCGGTGTATCGTCCTGACTATGGATCTCAAGAGTCAGGCAGAACCCACCCTGAAGAATGCCGTCGTCCTGATCACCGGAGCCAACGGAGGGCTCGGCACCGAGTTCGTGCGCCAGGCTCTCGAGCGAGGCGCCCGCAAGGTCTACGCCACTGCACGCACGCCACGGGAGTGGGGCGACGAGCGCATCGTCCCACTTGCTCTGGACGTGACCGACGCCGCGTCGATCGCCGCCGCGGCCGCCGCCGCGCCCGACGTCACCGTCGTGATCAACAACGCCGGCGCGACCAGTCCGCATTCGAGCCTGCTCGACGCCGACCTCACCGAGACCCGGGCACTGTTCGAGACCAACTTCTGGGGACCGCTGGCGGTCGCGAACGCCTTTCTCCCGGCGCTGACCGCGACGAAGGGCGCGCTCCTCAACGTTCACTCCGTGCTGAGCTGGCTGGCGATCGGCGACGCCTACAGCGCCACTAAGGCCGCGCTCTGGTCGGCGACCAACACGCAGCGCCTCAGGCTCGCACCTCTCGGCGTCCACGTTGCGGGTCTGCACCTGGGCTACGCCGACACCCCGATGACCGCGGGCGTCGACGCGCCGAAGCTCGCCCCGGCCGATGTCGTGCGGGACGCGTACGACGGCATCGAAGCACGGGAGTACGAGATCCTCGCCGACGACCTGAGCCGGCAGGTCAAGGCGGGACTGGCGGCCCCGATCACCGCGCTCTATCCGGACCTGCCGCCCGTGGGCTCGACCCTCGCACGGGCATGAACCGAACTCGCACGTACTCATGGGGTGACGCCGAGGTGCTGGCCCGAGCGGCCCGCGAGTCGGACGGGCTGGACTTCCTCAGCCGAATCGGATCCGGCGAGCTGCCGGAAGTGCCCGCCGGCGTCACGACCGGGATCCACCCCGTCGAGGTCGGCGACGGGTGGGCGATCTTCGAGATGACACCCGAGGAGTGGCACTTCAACCCGCTAGGCACGGTGCACGGCGGGATGCTCGCGGGCCTTGCCGACTCGGCGCTCGGCTGCGCCGTGCACACGAAGCTCAAGGCGGGCGTCGGCTACACCTCGCTCGACCTCACCATCAAGTTCACCCGCCCCGCGACCCTCGACAGCGGAACCCTGCGCTGCCGAGGGGAGGTCGTCACGATCGGGCGACGCACCGCCAGCGCGGAAGCCCGGATCACCGATGGATCGGGCCGCGTGATCGCCCATGCCATCGCGACCTGTCTCCTCCTCGCCTGACCAGGCAACGGCCTTCGACGAACGGAGAGACGATGACCTCCACCCTCACCTACGACGTATATGTGGCGGATCCGATCCCGCAGCACAGCACCGCCCTCGTACCGAACGGTGACAAGCGCGAGTTCTCGCCGTTGTCCATCACTCTGATCTCGGGCGATCATGACGCCGTGCTCGTCGATCCGCCGATGACGATTGCCCAGACGGCGGCCGTCGGGGATCGGGTCGCGGCCAGCGGGAAGAACCTGACGCACATCTTCGTGACCCACGGTCACGGCGACCACTGGTTCGGGGCGAGCGAACTCGCCGCGAGGTTCGGCGCTGATGTGGTCGCCACGGCAGGGACCATCGAGCAGATGCACAAGAACCTCGCGATCCGGGAAGTGTTCTGGGACGCTCTGTTCCCCGGCCAGATCCCCGTCACCGATGTCATCGCCGAGCCGGTGGTGGGTGGCCGACTCGACCTCGAGGGCCACGCTCTGAACGTGGTGGAGGTCGGCCACTCGGACACCGACGACACCAGCGTCCTGCACGTGCCGAGCATCGAACTCGTGGTGGCCGGGGACGTCATCTACAACGGCGTGCATCAGTTCCTCCGCGAAGCCCAGGGCGATGGGATCGCGGCCTGGCGCCGCGCGATCGACACCGTCGAAGCGCTGGGCCCGAGCCGCATCGTCGCCGGCCACAAGAACAAGGCCCTGGACGACGACGCGGGACGGACCATCCGCGAGACCCGGGAGTATCTGGTCGCCGCCGGCGAGCTTCTCGCGATCCACGACAACGCCCTCGACTTCTTCACCGCGATGCTCGACCGATACCCGGATCGGCTCAACCCCGGCGCACTGTGGGGCGGAGCCGTCGCGCTCTACCGCTGACGGGGTGCAGCTCCGCCCTCAGGTCAGTGGAAGTCCCCGCCGCCCTGGAAGTCACTGGCCATGTCGGCGAAGCGCGAGAAGTGACCCTGGAAGGCGACCTGGATGGTGGCCGTCGGACCGTTACGGTGCTTGGCCACGATGAGGTCGGCCTCGCCGGGACGCACGTCCTTGTCGTAGACGGAGTCGCGGTGCAGCAGGATCACCATGTCGGCGTCCTGCTCGATCGAGCCCGACTCGCGCAGGTCGCTGATCGCGGGCTTCTTGTCCTGACGCTGCTCAGAGCCACGGTTCAGCTGTGAGAGCGCGATCACCGGCACCTRCAGCTCCTTCGCGAGCAGCTTCAGGGCACGGGAGAACTCCGACACCTCTTGCTGACGCGATTCGACCTTCTTGCCGCTGGTCATCAGCTGCAGGTAGTCGATGACGACCATCCTCAGGCCGACGCGCTGCTTGAGCCGGCGGCACTTCGCGCGGATCTCGACGAGCGTCATGTTCGGGCTGTCGTCGATGTAGAGCGGCGCGTCGTTGATGCGTCCACGCGTCGACGCGACGGTCGTCCAGTCGCGCTGGTCGAGCGTGCCCTTGCGGAGGTTCTGCAGGGGCACGGCACCCTCGGCGCTGAGCAGGCGCATGGCGATCTCCGCCTTGCCCATCTCGAGCGAGAAGAAGATGGAGGGCTGGTTGTGCCCGATCGACGCGGCACGGGCGAAGTCGAGCGCGAGCGTGGAGTTGTGCGTCGGGATCATCGACTCGCCGGCGAGGTAGAGATGGTCGTCGTTGTCGACCTGCACGCACCGCACGGGCACGCTCGGGATAGGGCGCACCGCCTTCACGTACCGGCGCCCGATCCGCAGGGTGCTCGATGGACGCTCCTGCGCGTGAGCGAGCCGCTTGCGCTCCAGGTGGAAGACGTCGTCGACCGTGGAGAAGTTCAGGATGTAGGCGACCGATGACGCCTCGGTACGGCCGCGGACGCGCTTCGTCGTCCGACCGCACTTGTACCCGAGGCTGACGATCAGCTCGTACACGCTGTCGGCCAGACGCTTGCTCGTCACCGAGAACTGGCAGGATCCGACGCCCTTGACGACCGTGCCGTCGGTGTCCATGAGACCGGCGAGCAGCTCGCGACGCTGCGCCTCGGATGCCCGCAGGTACCGCACGGGGATGTGCTTGTCACCCAGCACTCCGACCTTGCGCAGCAGCGCGGCGAAGCTGCCGTGATCGCGGTGGCACGCGTCGCAGCGCAGCGCCTCACCCGAGTACGCGTGACCGCAGTCCGGGCAGGACAGCCGCTCCGGGTGCGCGCCCTTGTTCTTCGGCCCGCAGGTGCGGCCGCACGTGTTCACGTTGGGGTGCCGCGCGACGAACTCGACACCGCAGACATCGCAGTTCTTGACGAGCAGCTGCCGCTCGGCGAGCTGGAGCGAATACAGCATGCCGCCGCGCGCCTGCGTCCGGACGCCGGTCGCCGCGATCAGCGCCGGGATCTCGTCTGTCTCGCTGGTCAGGCGGGCTGAGGCACCGTGTCCGTCGCCCAGCCAGGCGCCCAGCACGTACGGAGGGATCGGCAGCTCGGCATCGGCCGCGCGCAGCGGCGCCGCGTTGGGGATGGAGTGATTGGCGCGCCCCTCCACGCCCACGGTCAGCGTCTCGAGGATCTGCTCGGTCGTGACGGTCACCGTGCCGCCGATGCCCCGACGTGAGGCTCGGGTCTCGGTGACCCACTGGTGCTGCGCGTCGGCGACGATCGTGGTGCCATCAGAGAACTCGACCTCATAGCAGGGGCGGTCGAGCATCACGTCGGTGACGGCGACGACGCTCGTCGGGTGCCCGTCCGCGCCGTAGAGGTAGTCGCCGACCTGCACCTCGCCCATCGTCGTCCACCCGGTGGGGGTGGCCAGCGGGGTGTCGAGGGCGAGCGCCTTTCCCATGGCGGGACGCGCGGCGACGACGATCATCTGACCGCCGTGCAGGCCGTTGGTGAGCTCGTCGAGCTCGCGGAACCCGGTCGGCACGCCGGTCATGGATCCGTCCCGGCCGCTCGCGGCCTCCATCTCCTCGACGGCGGCATCGACGGCGACGGTGAGCGGGACGTAGTCTTCGGCGGCCTCGGTGCCGGTGACCGCGTAGATCTCGGCCTGGGCGCTGTTGACGAGGTCGGTGGCGTCTCCCTGTCCGTCGTAGCCCATCTGCACGATGCGGGTGCCTGCATCGACGAGCTTGCGCAGGAGCGCACGCTCCGACACGATCCCCGCGTAGAAGCCGGCGTTCGCGGCGGTGGGCACGATCGACGTCAGCGAATGCAGATAGTCGGCCCCGCCCGCGCGCGACAGGTTGCCGGTCTTGATCAGCTCGTCGGTGACGGCGATGACGTCGGTCGGCTCGCCGTGCGAGTACAGCGAGAGGATCGCGTCGAAGATCAGCTCGTGCTTGGGGATGTAGAAATCGGCCCCGCGCAGAGACTCGATGACGTCGGCGACCGCGTCCTTCGACAGCAGCATGCCGCCGAGGGTGCTCTGCTCGGCCATGAGGTCGTGCGGCGGGGTCCGCTCAGGCCCACGTCCCGAACCGAGCCGCTCCTCCGCGATGTCCGCGATCGACACGCGCGCCCCCTCTTCCTCCACCGATTGCCGAGCACATCACCGTCGGATCCGCGCCTCGGGCGGGATGATCATCCCGCAGCACAAAGCACACCACCAGGGTCCGACATCGGGATGCTCGACAACGCTACCTGCAGCGCTCGGGAGCCTGTGGATAACTATGTGGAGAGATTGCGGGTAACTCCGGAGTGTCTGTGCAGAGTGCCTGGGGATAACTGTGGGGAACGTTCGCCTCCGGAACTTTTTTGCCCAGCCTGATCAGGCGTTTCCCTATTCCCCACCCTGTGGATGAGAATCTGTTTAAAGTCCCTCTTTAAGGTTCGCCGTCGCGTGGTGGGATGTGCACAACCTGGGGACGCCCCCCACGTGGGCCGCCTTTTGTCAAGTCGGCCATTCGGCGGGTGTGGCGCTGCTCATCCGCGCACTCCAAGACGGCGCGTGCGCTCAAACAGCCGGATCCTTCGCCGCGTCGCACCACTGCTCCAGACGTCGCTGCGCGAACGTGCTGCTGAGCTCGCTCCGGTCCGCCGGGTGCTCGAGCCAGAACCGCAGCGCTGCGTAGATCACCCAGGGCGGCGTCGGATACTCGTCCACCCCGATCCGCCACGGATCCCTGCCCTCGCGTTCGATGAGGACGCTCCGGGATCCCTCCGTGTCATCCTCCTCGCGGGCCACGGCGGTGATCGCGTGGATGTCCTCCCAGCGGACGGACTCGATCGCGTCGAGGTAGTACCGGGAGATACCGCTGCGACCGATCGAGAGCCCGATCGGGATGCGGGCGAACGACGCGCTGCGGAACGCGATGATCAGCGCGATCACCCCGCACAGCACGAGGACGGCCGCGCACAGCCCGAGAGGAACGACGAGCAGCAACCATCCGCCTGCGTCGACGGCGACCGCACGTACGCCCGCCATCACCAGAAGCACCGCGGATCCGGCTCCGCCGAGCAGCAGCCCCCAGCCGAGAGTCCATGACGCGAGCCCCTCGCGGAAGAAGTGCACCCAGGAGTCCGGAGGGGCCGAATCCGCCCGCGTGAGGGTGACCGCGTTCATCAGCACGGGGCCCCTGATCCGCCGTCGGCCGCCTTCACGGGAGACCGAGACGCCGGCCATGAGCGCACCGTAGAACACGCTGGCCAGAATGGTCCCCAGCACGTCTCCGCCGAGAGCGCGCAGGGCGCCGAACGCCAGCAGTCCCGCGGCGACCACGGTCATGATCGCGATCGCCGTCACCGGCATCGGACCCATCCCTCTGTCCTGCCAGTTGCGGGGCGGCGGATACGGCAGCACCCCGCGGGCATCCGTGCTCATGCTCCCCCCACGCCTCGACAGTAGCGCGCCCTTCCTCGTCGGCGCACAAGAGTGCCGCCACCCCCTGGACGTGCGGCGCCGGCGAGCGTACAGTCAGCGCCAAGCGAACGTCGTCCTCGCGACGTCACTCGGGATCCTGGGGAGGTGACCGTGGACGTGACTGTTTGGAGCGGTCACCGGCTCCGTGTCGGTCTGCTCTCGGGCGCCTGTGTCGCCCTGGGCTGGGCGGCGCTCTCCGTGATCCTCGGCTCCTCGCCAGCGCACGCGGATGATTCCGGGAGCCTGCTCGGCGATGCCGGCGGTCTGCTCGGCGGCACCTCCACCGTGATCGCGTCCACCGTCAGCGACACGGCGACCGCCGTCGCCGGCACCGCGGATGCGATCGTCGCGCCGGTGCAGAGCATCGTCCAGGAGGCCGCACCGGCAGTCTCCGACGCCGTGGATGCGTCACAGCCTGTGCTCGACGGCGTCGCATCGGCGCCTGCCGCCCCTGGTCCGGTCGAGAACGCTGTCACGGATCCCGGCGGCACCGTTTCGGGCGTCGTCCCCGACGTGCTCGCGCCGGTGTCCTCCGTGCTCGCATCGTCGCCGCTGTCGTCGCTCACCGCCCCCATCGCCGACGCCGTGACGTCCGTCCCGATCGTGGGTGATGTGAGCGGCGAGCTCGGCGTCCCCGCTCTGCTCGGCCGGCTCAGCGACACCATCGACGGCGTCACGGGCACCCTTACTCCCCCGTCGGGCGGTGTGATTCCCTCGGATCCTCTCGTCGTCTCCCCTCTGGTCGGGCGCGGCACCGACGGTGCCGGTGGGCGCGGAACGGATCCGCTCCCTCCCGCTCCGATCACCGTCTCAGGCTCCGCGGCCGGTCCGCCCTTGCGACTCGACGACCGTTCCCACCGTGTCTCCCATGACGTTGCGGGAGCCGGAGCGGGCAGTACTGCGCCTCCGCTCCCGTCCGCGCCGCCGCCTCCCCGCGCGCCGGAGCCCTGGGCGGCCGGGGCGGGGTCGGCATCATCCTCCGCCGGATCCGGCGGGAGTTCTGCTTCCTGGTTCGCGGCCTTCTCAACGCTGCATGCCGCTGCGCCGTCCCTCAGCGCGCCGTTCGGCGCCGCTGCCGACGACGCCTTGCCCTCCTCGCCGGTGTTCCCCACCGACGTCTCTCCCGACTGAATCGGTCCGGGCTGCCCGTCAGGGGCAGGAAACCGACGCGCGTTTCCGCGCGTTCCCTCATCGATTCACTGTCAGGAGAACAAACACCATGCGCACTTTCGTGAAGCACGCCCTCTGGGGCACGCTCATCGCCGGCGGGATCACCCTGCTCGGCGCCTCGGCTGCGAACGCGGCCGACAACACCTCCGGAGACGACGGGATCGGATCCGGCACACAGATCATCGCCCCGATCTCGGTCCCAGTCACCGTGACCGGAAACGCGATCTCGATCCTCGGATCCTCCACGGCGACCGGTCCCGCCCCGACCGCCGCACCCGCACCCGGCCCGGCACCGGCTACGACCTCCGGAGACGAGGCCATCGCGTCCGGCACGCAGGCGGTCGTCCCCGTGAACGTGCCGATCACCGTGGCCGACAACGCGATCAGCGTGCTGGGAGAGTCCGACAGCACGGCGACGGCGCCACCCGCCGCGCCACCCGCCGCGCCAGCGGCAGCGACACCGGCACCGGCGGCGACCACCAGCGGTGACGACGGAGTGCTCTCGGGCACGCAGGCGGTCGTCCCGGTGACGGCGCCGATCACGGTCACGGGCAACGCGGTGAGCGTGCTGGGCGACAGCACCGCCACCTCGGGCTCGCCGACCACCGGCACGACGCCACCCGCCGGCACCCCGCCCGCCGGATCCGGTCCGAGCACCAGCGGCGACGACGCGATCCTCGGCGGCACGCAGGTCGTCGCCCCGATCACCGCGCCCGTCACCGCGGTCGGCAACGCCATCGCCGTCCTCGGCGACAGCACCGCCACCACGACGGGATCGGGCCCTATGACGGGCGGAGCCGGTAGCGGTTCCGGCGCGACGACCTCAGGGATCGGATCCATCCTCGGCGGCACGCAGATCGTCGCCCCGATCACCGCTCCGATCACGATCGGCGGCAACGCCATCGCGGTGGGCGGCACCAGCACGACGACCACGGGAACACCCGGCACCCCGGGCACACCCGGCGCCCCCGGAACCCCGGGCACTCCCGGAACCCCGGGCACTCCCGGAACCCCCGGGACCCCGGGCACTCCGGGAACGCCAGGAGCCCCCGGTACGCCCGGAACCTCCGGCGGTCACGGTGCCGCGTCGATTCCCGTGTCGAACCTGGGCGCCGCGCAGAGCGGGCCGCGTCTCGCACAGACGGGCGGGGCTTCTCCGGCGCCGCTGATCCTGGTGGCGCTGCTGCTCGTGATGATCGGAGGCGGGATCCTCACCCGGCGCGCACTCGCCCGATGACCGGTTCGGCGGTGCGGCGTCCGAGGGAGGGTGCACGCAGCGCCGCCGGGCCCCGCCGGGTCGGCCCCGTCCCCAGCATCGGCCGGCCGGCAGAGAAAGGGGGTCGCCTCCCCAGGAGGAGGCGACCCCCGACGGGCGCGCCAGGGCGACCGGTCACGACACGCGTTCGGCGGTCACGATCCAGTTGTCGACGGAGTGCCCGTCGATGTGCGGCGCGTCGAGGTCGCAGGAGAACAGCGACAGCGCCCGCTCCGGCGCATCCGACTGCCACACCCACTTGTAGGTGGTCGCCGCCTGCGCCACGACATCCTGCTTTGGAACGGATCGGGCGTCCTGCGTGACCGTGAATCCCGCGGTGGCGTATCCGCCCGCCTGCAGCGCATAGGTGAGCACCACGCTGTCGCCGGCCCGCACCTGCCCGAGATCGTAGAACACGTCCTTCGTGCCATAGCCCGTCACGTTGTGCCCGACGATGATGCCCCGGTAATCGGAGAGGTCGCCCGGCACCGTCTCCCACTGCGGCGGTCCATACCACCCCGCCAGTCCCTCGTCGGGGCTCAGCCAGCCGTCGCCGTTGAGCTGGATCTGGTTCACATCCGCGTCGATGAGCGGCACTCCCTGCTGGAGCACGGTCACGTGCACGGGAATGCCGGCGATGTCCCGCAGCGGCGCGGGAGTCGGCGCGGCCGGCGAAGCGATCGGGTTCGGCGAAGGGGTCGGCGTGACGGGCGCGGCCGTCGGCGCCGACACGGGCGCGGTGGACATCGGTACGCCACCGAGGGCGGATCGCGTCGCGCTCCACAGCAGCACCGCGGCCGCCCCGGCGACGAGCCCGACGACGAGCAGGGCCACCGCGAGGCGGCGGCGCCGCGCGGTGGCCCTGTCGTTCATGGCGTGCAGTGGTTCGCTTGACTCAGTTGCGGCGCGAACGCGCGAGCAACCCTGCGCCGGTCAGCGCCCCGGCCGCGAGAAGGCCGAGGCCGCCCGAGAGCACGAGCACCGCGGTCTGATCGCCGTCGGTCTGCACCGTGGCGGGCACCGTGTGCGTCTCGGGCTCAGGTGCGGGCGCGACGACCGGCGGGGTCTCGACGGGCGGCGTGACGACGGTCACGGGGCAGGTCACGGCGTCATGGTGAACGGTCTTCGTCACCGCCGGCGTGCCCTCGGTCGGCGGGACGGCAGGCTGGCCTTCGACATCGATGATCTTCTCAGCCGACCAGTAGAACCAGTCGGCCTTCCCGGGCGTACCCGCCTGGAAGATCTGGTTGATCGGATCCGTTCCATGCCCGGCGCCCTCGTAGTTCGTGGTGTTCGCCTGCCAGTTCTCCCCCGGCGGAACATCCCCGGGGGCCGGACCGTCAGGACCGCCGGTCCACGAATAGCGCTGGAAGTTGCCCCAGTGCCAGACCTCTTCGACCGCAGGCGTTCCCGGGGCCCCGGGAACGGCCGGCGTCACGACGACGGTCTCGTCGTACGCCGCCATCGGCGTGCACGGCGCGGCGTCGTCTGCAGACGCGCCCGGCACCGTGATCAGGATTCCCGCGACCGCGAGCGACATCGCSCCCGCCGCGTACGCGGCCTTGCGGAGCACCCCAGCGCCCCTGTTGACAGAAGACATGTCCCCAGCTCCCCAGCTCGGTGATCGGTGATGATCACACGCTCCGGGTGCGCGGAAGTCTGCGGAGTGCACTGCGCCGCGCCGATCCCCAAGATCACCGGGTCCCACCCCGTCGASRGTTRCCCRCGCCCCAGCCCGTGCAACCTTTGMGGCAMACSMTACCGGTCTTCCGGTATTCGGGCAATGGATCGAAGAGCACCCCTGAAGGAGCGGCGCGCGGATCCAGACACGCGAAAGGGGCCGCCTCCCGAAGGAGACGGCCCCTGACAGGCAGTCGGCGCGTGAGCGCCTGCCGGATTACTTGGCGGCGACGACCTGCAGCGTGATCACAGCGGTCACGTCGTCGTGCAGACGAACCGTGGCCTCGTGCTCGCCGACCGACTTGATCGGCGAGGTGATGTGCACCTTGCGCTTGTCGATCGCACCGATGCCGGCAGCCTCGACGGCGGCAGCGACATCGGCGGTCTTGACCGAACCGAACAGGCGGCCCTCGGCGCCGGCCTTGACGGCCAGGCGCACCTTGGCGGCCTCGATGGCGTTCTTCAGCGCCACCGCGTCGTCGAGGTCATGGATCGCACGCGCCTTGCGGGCGGCCTGGATCTGCTCGACCTGCTTCTCGCCACCGCGCGACCACGCGACAGCGAAACCCTGCGGCACGAGGTAGTTGCGGGCGTACCCGTTCTTGACCTCGACCACGTCACCGGCGCTACCGAGCCCGGCGACCTCATTCGTGAGAATCAGCTTTGCCATGTCGGTACCCCTTAGCGGCCAGCGCCGGCGTAGGGCAGGAGCGCCATCTCGCGCGCGTTCTTGATCGCCTTGGCGATCAGACGCTGCTCCTGCACCGAGACACCGGTGATACGACGGGCGCGGATCTTTCCACGCTCCGAGATGAACTTGCGGAGGGTCGCGACGTCCTTGTAGTCGATGACACCCACGCGGATGGACTTCGCGGGAGCGGTGGGCTTGCCACCCTTCCGCGGCTTGCGGCGATCGCCGCTCGACTTTCCAGCCATGAGTCTTCCTTACGAGAAATGGTTTTCGGATCCGTCGGGATCCGCAATCTTGTTTATGCTCCGGCCCCTGTGCGGGACCGACGACGGCCTTAGAAAGGCGTGTCGTCGCCGAAGCTGCCGGGAGTGCTCCACGCGTCAGCGCTCGAGGAACCGGGGGTCGACCACGGCTCGTTCGAGGACTGCTGCTGCGGACGTCCACCGCCGCTGTTGCCACCGGAGAAGCCACCGCTGTTGCCGCCGCCGTTGGAGGCGGCGCGGGTGACCTGCGCGGTCGCGTAGCGGAGCGAGGGGCCGATCTCGTCGACCTCCAGCTCGATCGCGGTGCGGTTCTGGCCTTCTTTGTCCTGGTAGGAGCGCTGACGCAGGCGTCCGGATGCGATGACCCGCATGCCCTTCGTCAGGGATCCCGCCACGTGCTCGGCGAACTCGCGCCACACGGACGCACGGAGGAACAGCGCGTCGCCGTCCTTCCATTCGTTCGCCTGGCGGTCGAAGGTGCGCGGCGTCGAAGCGATGGTGAAGTTCGCCACCGGCAGCCCGTTCTGCGTGTAGCGCAGCTCGGGGTCGGCAGTGAGGTTTCCCACCACGGTGATGACGGTCTCGCCGGCCATGATCCTTAGACCTTCGCGGCCTTGGGCTTGCGGGCGGCCTTCTCCTCGGCACGCTTGGCCTCGGCTGCGACCATCGCCTGCGCCTCTTCGGCACGCAGAACCTTGGTGCGGAACACGAGCTCCGACAGGTTCAGCTGGCGGTCCAGCTCGTTGGTGGCATCGCTGCTCGCGGTGAAGTTCACGACGGCGTAGATGCCCTCGGTCTTCTTGTTGATCTCGTAGGCGAAACGGCGCTTGCCCCAGATGTCGACCTTGTCAATCGAGCCACCATCGTTGGTGATGACCTTCAGGAACTTGTCGAGGTTGGGGGCAACCTGGCGCTCGTCCAGCTCGGGGGTCAGAATGACCATGAGCTCGTACTGGTGCGTCACTTACCCACCTCCTTCGGACTAGAACGGCTTCCGGGACTTTCCCGGAAGCAGGAGGGTGTTGTGCACGTGTCAGGGCACAGATGTACCCAGACAACCTGAACAGCTTAGCGGATCCGACGGGGTGCCGCGAACCGGTCCGGCTGTGCGGTCGATGGGCGAGGCGGGGAAGACCCCGCCTCGCCC
>NZ_JBFTQL010000031.1:0-45582 GCF_056398985.1 Microbacterium sp. 01T413_2 | reverse complement strand
GTCCGGCTGTGCGGTCGATGGGCGAGGCGGGGAAGACCCCCCCTCGCCCCGGCCRTCAGGCGCAGGAACTGAGTGCGGGCGACGTCACGAAGAGGTCGGCGTTCTGGCGCGATCCTCCGGTGACGTACGGGAGCGTGAAGGTGTAGGTGAACAGGACAGTGCCGTCCGAGCTGGGCGTGAAGGTCGTCGCGGGCGTCTGCGCGCTGCCGAAGTGGGTGTAGCCGACGAGGCCGTTGGGAACGACCGCGATCGCCGGGTTTCCGTAGTACCCCTGCACGACTCCTGGCATGTTCACGCCGGCGCCGGCCACCGAGATGTCCAAGTACTGCGGTCCGAGGTAGTCCGCCGAGGCATAGACCGGCATCGTGAACGAGTACGCGATGCCCGCCTTCACATCGACGGCGTAGTTCGCGGTGATGACGGAGGGCGTCTGGTCTGCGCCGTCACGGTTGTCGTTATCGTCGAGCGACAGGAACCCGACGCTGTTCTGCGGGTCGCCGCCGCCCGACCACCAGCTGGCCGGCGTCGGAGCGACCGCGGAGTCGGTCTGAGACCAGAGCCCCGTCTGCGGGTCCTGGACCGGCGCCTTGGGCGGAGTCCAACCGGTTCCGAACAGTCCATCTGATGTCGGCGATGTGCCGACCCGACCGTCGGACACCAGGTTCCCGCCGACGACGGTGAACGACCCCACCGGCAGCGCCGCGCAGGGAGCAGGCGCGGTCGAGGCCACGGCCACCGGGGCGGCGACGGCCATGGCGATGACCGGTACCGACCACGCGGCGGTCTTCACCACGGTGCGACGGCTGAGGCCGCGATGGACGCTGTCCGTTTCGGGCACGACGAATTCGGGCATGCAGGTTTCCTTCCCCATTGGATGCCGCACGGCCCCCAGCGGGCGCGCGACGACCGGCTCACGGGTCGGGTGCCCGTGATATTCCGGCATCGAGCAAAATAGCGGATCCGCCCGTCACGTTCCGCATCCCTTGCGGAAACCTACTGTGACCGGTCCCATGTCAAAGTTCGCGTTGTTCTTCATCTCCAAAACCCACATCGGTGGATGCGCGCCGCGACGATAGCCTGGCGGCATGCGATGGGAGAACGACGTCGAGGTCGGCAACTGGATCCGGGATCGTCTGGATCCCGGCTTCACGACGATGCACGGCGTCGTGCCGCACGGGTTCGAGGCGTACGCCAGGATCTTCCATCCGGCGTCGGTGCGGAGCCTCCTCGGTGGCGGCGTCGTGCCGACGAGCGACGAGCTGCGCGCGATGTCGGACGACGAGTTCGACCGCACCGTCGCGTCGTTGCGGGACGAGGTCGTCACCTGGGCGGACACGGCCGCAGCCTTCGGCACGGTGCTGCACCCGCTCGCACAGTGGAACCGGATCGTGCGCACGCCGGAGGGCGAGGACTGGCGCGGCCGGCGCTCCCCCGACGGGCGGCAATTCAGCGCGCCGATCGAGGGCGATCTGCCGCCCGCGATCCTGGCTCATGTCGCCGAGCACCTGGTCGCGCACACCACGACGCCGGACGACGGGATCGCGGGCGTCTGGGCGGGCTGGGGCGGCCTGCTCGGTGGCTACGGTCCCGCCGGGCGCGTGTTTCTGACGGCCACCGGCGACGCCGCCGAAGCGCACGCGGCGCTGCTGGCCGAGAGCATCCACGACCCGTTCAACAACCCGTACCAGAAGGCGGTGTGGCACGACGGGATCCTGCCCCGCGAGATCTCCGAGAGCGCGCACCTCGAGCTCCCGCAGCGCGAGCACGTGCTGTTCGCCGCGCCGCCGCGCGCGTTCGCGGATCCGGACTGGGTGGCGTTCGTCCCCTGGCGCGACCCTTCGACAGGCTCAGGGATCGGGCTCGACGAACGCGGYGTCGCACCGATGGCGCAGCACCCGAGCCTGATCTGGCCGGCGGACCGCGCCTGGATCCTGGTCAGCGAGATCGACTTCGACTCCACGGTCGTCGCCGGATCCGCCGCTCTCGTCGCCGCGCTGTGCGCGGACGAGCGGATCGAGGCCCTGCCTCTCGCCGAGGGCGCGGACCTGCAGTGGGACGCCGACGAGCTGAACCGTTGAACGCCCGCCGCGGTCCGGCCAGGATGCGAGCCATCGGGGTTAGCGTGGACGCGTGACCGTGCCGACGAACCGACCAGCGGGCTCGTATCCTTTCGATGCCACCCCGCTCACCGCGCCGATCGACCGCGCCGCGCTGGCCGCGTTCGCCCGTTCGGCGCCCGCCGGAGGCTCCGGAGCGAGCGCGCCCCAGATCATCGGCATGGTCTTCGGCGGCATCGCCATCGTCTTCATCCTCGGCGTCGCGGGCAGCATCTTCGGTGCGATGCTGAGCACCTCCTTGGGAGTCGGCGTCAGCGTCATCGTCACCCCCCTCTTGCTCCTGGTCGTCGCGGCGGTCATCACGGTGGGCGTCGTGTTCTGGGTGCGCGGCCGGAGGATCCGGACCTACCGCCTCGCCGCATTCGCGGCGGCAAACGGCATGAGCTACCTCCCTGAGCTCGCCGATCCGCAGCTTCCCGGCATGATCTTCGGCCTGGGCCATGCGCGGGCGTCCCGTGACCTGGTGCGAGGCACGACACCCCGCTTCGTCGAGTTCGCGAACTATCAGTACACGACCGGATCCGGCAAGGAAGCCGAGACCCACCATTGGGGCTACGTCGCCATCCGACTCGACGTGCCGCTGCCGAACATCGTGCTCGATTCGCTCGCGAACAACGGTTTCCTCGGCTCGAACCTGCCCGCGTCCTACGGCAGGCATCAGCGTCTGTCCCTCGAGGGCGACTTCGATCAGTACTTCGCGCTGTACTACCCCGAGGGCTATGAGCGCGACGCGCTGTATCTGTTCACACCTGACGTCATGGCGCGCCTCATCGACAACGCCGCCTCCTTCGACATCGAGATCGTCGACGACTGGCTGTTCCTGTACGCCCAGAAGACAGAGGTGACGACCCTGGATCCCGCGGCCTGGGCGCAGCTGTTCGGCACCGTGGGGGCCGTCATCACCAAGCTGCAGCAGTGGGCGCGCTGGCGCGACGACCGGTTGCGCGCGGCGGGAGCCGTCGGCGCCGGCTCCACGGCCGCCCCGTCCGCGTCCCCGGTGCCGGCCACGGCCCCTGGCGTGCCGGTCGCCCCGCTCGGATTCCTCGCCGGCGCCGCTGCCCCGAGCGCCGACGCCACCGGCTTCGCCGCACCCACGCCGGCGGATCCGGGCCAGCCCTGGTCGCCGCCCCCGGGCGTCGCTTCCGGCGGGCGCCGGCTCAAGCGCGCGTTCCCCTGGGTGTCGGTGCTCATGTTCGGCATCATCGCCGTGGCGTGGTTCGTCTTCCGGGTGCTCCTGTTCGGGCACTGATCCGGGCACCGGCCCCTCGGCAAGAACCCCGCGGATCCCGCGGCGGCTCGGGCTAGCGTGGGGGCGTGAGCACCCCACTGCCCCCGGGATACTTCGATCCCCGGCCGCTGACCGAGCCGGTCGATTCCAGCGCCGTCGCCGCGTTCGCGCGGCAGCAGCGCGCGCAGCACCCCACGTCGGGCGGCACGATCGTCGGGATCGTGATCGCCGCGGTCGTGATGGCGATCCTCGTGGTTCCGGTCATGTTCGTGATCGCCATGGGCATCGGCCTCACGATCGGCTCCGCAGTGGGCCACGGCGCGGGCGGGAGCGCGGGCGCCGCGATCGGCGGGTTCGGAATGCTCGTCCTGATCGGGGGGATGGGCACCGGCGCCTGGCTCCTCATCGCCAGGGCCCGGCGCGATCGACGGATCGCGCAGTACCGCATCGCCTGCTTCGCCGCGGCGAACGGAATGTCGTACATCGGGACGATCGCGGATCCGCCCCTTCCCGGCATGATCTTCGGGCACGGCTCGGGGCGTGCGACGACCGACGCGGTGCGCGGCACGCAGCCGAGGTTCGTCGAGTTCGGCAACTACCGGTACACCACCGGCTCGGGCAAAGACGCCCACACGCACCAGTGGGGGTACATCGCCGTCAAGCTCGACGTGCCCCTCCCGCACATCGTGCTGGACGCGCTCGGCAACAACGCGCTGGGCAGCAACCTGCCCGCGTCGTTCGACAAGCATCAGCGGCTCTCGCTCGAGGGCGACTTCGACCGCTACTTCACGCTGTACTGCCCGGCCGGCCACGAGACCGATGCGCTGTACCTGTTCACGCCCGACGTGATGGTTCGGTTCATGGACAGCGCGGCCCTGCTCGACGTGGAGATCGTCGACGACTGGCTGTTCCTGTACACGCAGCGCCCCGTGTCGACCCTGGATCCGAACAGCTGGGGCTGGCTGTTCGGTGCCGTCGCCGCCGTGCTCGGCAAGCTCGACCAGTGGGAGCGCTGGCGCGACGACCGGCTGCGGCTGGGCGCTCCCGCGGACGCGACCGCTCCTGCCCTGGCGAGCTCCGCCGACGCCGTCGGCGTGGTTTCGCCGTCCCCGGGGCCGACCGCCGGGCACGCACTGCCCTTCGCGGCGCCCGTGGACCTGCTCACCCCGCCGCCGCCCGGCGTGGCGCCACCAGGCCAGCGTCTGCGCCGGCGAGGACCGTGGGTGACGCTCGCAATCGTGTTCGGCGTGGTGCTGGGCGTGCCGGTGATCTTCATGGGCGCGCTCGGCGTCATCACCCTTCTCGTGGTGGGCCGCTGAACGGGACCCACTCCCTTCTCCGGTCGTTGAGCGAGCACGGCCGAAGGCTGAGCGAGACGAAACGCGGTGCCCTTTCGAGATGACCCCGTTTCGACTCGCTCCGGCTGCGCCGGTGCTCGCTCAACGACCCCGTGAGGGGTCTGGCCCTCAGGCGCCGCGGCGCACCGCCTGCCAGAGAGCGCGGCGCTCGGCCTGCTCCACCGGATCCGGCACGGGAAGAGCCGCGAGCAGCTCCCTCGTGTAGGAGTTCGACGGATCGTTCAGCACCTGCGCGGTCGTGCCCTGTTCCTGGATCCGCCCCCGCCGCAGCACGATGATGCGGTCGGAGACCGCGTCGATCACGGCGAGGTCGTGGCTGATGAACAGCGACGCGAAGCCGAGCTCGGCCTGCAGCTGCACGAACAGGTCGAGCACCTTCGCCTGCACCGAGACGTCCAGCGCGCTGGTGGGCTCGTCCGCGATGAGCAGCTTCGGATCCAGAGCCAGGGCGCGCGCGAGCGAGGCGCGCTGCCGCTGGCCACCGCTGAGCTCGTGCGGGAAGCGGTCGCCGAAGCTCGTCGGCAGGCGCACCGCGTCGAGCAGCTCGTCCACCCGAGCCCGCGCGGCGGCGACGCTGGACGCCTTACCGTGCACGACGAGCGGCTCCGCGATGCACTCGGCGATCGACAGCAGCGGATTGAAGCTCGTGGCCGGATCCTGGAACACGAACCCGATCTCGGGGCGGAGCGGGGCCAGCTGACGCTGCTTGACGCCGTTCATCTCCTGGCCGAGCACGCGCAGCGATCCGCCGACGACCGTGGTGAGGCCGACGACGGCGCGGCCGATCGTGGTCTTCCCCGACCCGGACTCGCCGACCAGGCCCACGACCTCGCCGGGGCCGACGTGGAAGTCGACGCCCTTGACCGCCACGACGCCGCCGCGGCCGAAGCGGCCCGGATACCCGATCTCGCACGCCCGCGCGACGATCAGGCTGCCTTCCGGGGCCTCGTCCGCGACGCCGGAGGCCGGGCTTGTCACCGCCGCCTCCAGCATCGACTTGCCCTGGCCGACGTGCGGCACGGCGGCGAGCAGCTCGCGCGTGTACTCCTGCTGCGGGTTGGCGAAGAGCTCACGCACGGGGGCCTGTTCCACGATGTCGCCGCGCAGCATCACCACGACACGGTCGGCGAGGTCGGCGACGACGCCCATGTTGTGCGTGATGAGCACGATCGTCGCACCGAATTCGTCGCGGCAGGCGCGCAGCAGCTCGAGGATCTCGGCCTGCACCGTGACATCGAGGGCCGTGGTCGGCTCGTCGGCGATGATGAGCCCGGCGTTCAGCACGAGGGCCATCGCGATCACGATGCGCTGCTTCTGCCCGCCGGAGAACTGGTGCGGGAACTCGTCCACGCGCTGATCCGGATCCGGGATGCCCACCTTGCGGAGGATCTCGATCGCCTTCGCCCGCGCCTCCTTCTTGGAGAGCCGGCCGTCGTGATGCGCACGCAGCCCCTCGGCGATCTGCCAGCCGACGGTGTAGACGGGGTTCAGCGCCGTGGACGGCTCCTGGAACACCATCGCCGCGTCCCGCCCGCGCATCGCGCGGAGCTTCGCGGGAGACGCGTGCACGACGTCGGTCTCACCGCCGCGGCCGCGCACGATGACCGCACCCGACATGGTCGCGGTCTCCGGCAGCAGGCCGAGCAGCGCGTTGGCGGTGACGGTCTTGCCGGATCCGGACTCGCCGACGATCGCGAGCACCTCACCCGCATGCGCCTGGATGTCGATGCCTTTGACCGCGTCGACGGGCTCGGCGTCGGTCGCGAAGCGCACCTTGAGCCCGCGGAGCTCTGCCACATCGGGCAGCCCGGTGTTCATGGTCGTGCCGGTCATGCCGCACCTCCCGCGCGACGGCGGGTGCGCAGTCGCGGATCGCTCAGGTCGTTGAGGCTCTCGCCGACGAGGGTGATGCCGAGCACCACCAGCACGATCGCGAGGCCGGGGAAGATGGACGTCCACCAGATGCCGCTGGTGACGTCCGCGATGGCGCGGTTGAGGTCGTAGCCCCACTCCGCGGCCGAGGTCGCCTCGATGCCGAAGCCGAGGAAGCCGAGCCCGGCGAGGGTCAGCAGCGCCTCGGAGGCGTTCAGCGTGATCACGACCGGCAGCGAGCGCGTGGAGTTGCGCAGCACGTGGCGGGTCAGGATCCGCCCGGTCGGCACGCCGATGACTCTCGCCGACTCGACGAATGGCTCGGCCCGGACGCGCACCACCTCGGCGCGGATCACGCGGAAGTACTGCGGCACGAACACCACGGTGATCGACAGGGCCGTGGCCATGATGCCCGACCACAGGTTCGACTGCCCGTGGCTGATCACGATCGACATCACGATGGCGAGCAGCAGCGACGGGAACGCGTAGATCGCATCGGCGATCACGACGAGCGTGCGATCGAGCCAGCCGCCGAAGTAGCCCGACACCAGGCCGAGCGCGATGCCGATGAAGATCGAGCAGGCGATCGCGGCGAGGATCACGAGCAGCGCGGTCTGGGATCCCCAGATCACACGGGAGAAGACGTCGAAGCCGCTGACGGTGGTGCCGAGAAGGTTGGTGGCGCTCGGCGGCTGCTGCGTGCCGAACTTCACGCCGTTCACGGACTGCTGCGCCCACGAGTACGGGGCGATGAACGGCGCCAGGATCGCGACCAGCACGAAGATGCCGGTGATGACGAGACCAGTCACCAGCATGCCGCGCTGCAGCCCAACGCTCTGGCGCAGCTGCGAGACCACGGGGATCCGCTCGCGCCAGCGGCGCTTGCGCGGCGCCTGGGCGGCGAGCGCCTCGGTCTTCGGAGTCGGGAGGTCGCGGTCGATCACGGGGTCGGGGGTGTTGTCGACGTTCATCTCAGTACCTCACCCGCGGGTCGATCATGGCGGCGACGATGTCGACGACGAAGTTGGTGACGGCGACGATCACCGCGATCATGACGACGATGCCCTGCACGGCCACGAAGTCGCGCGCCTTGAGGTACTCGCTCAGCATGAAGCCGATGCCCTTCCACTCGAACGTCGTCTCGGTGAGGATGGCGCCGGCGAGGAGCAGTGCGATCTGCAGGCCCATCACGGTGATGATCGGGATCAGTGCCGGCCGGAACGCGTGCTTGGTGACCAGACGGTACTCGCTCACGCCGCGGGAGCGGCCGGAGGTGACGTACTGCTGGCCGAGGGTGCCGATCACGTTCGTGCGGATGAGCCGCAGGAAGATGCCGGCGGTCAGCAGGCCGAGGGCGAGGGCGGGAAGGATCGCGTGCCACAGCACGTCGAGGATCGCGGGACCGTTGCCCAGCCGGATGGCGTCGAGCAGGTAGATGCCGGTGGGGGTGCTGACACCGCYCATCAGCAGCTCGGTCTGGGTGCTCGCACGCCCGGAGACCGGCATCCAGCCCAGCCAGACCGAGAAGACGAGCTTCAGCAGCAGGCCGACGAAGAAGATCGGCGTGGCGTAGGCGAGGATCGCCATGATGCGCAGAGATGCGTCCTGCCACTTGTCGCGGCGGTGCGCCGCGACAAGGCCGAGCGGGATCGACACCGCGAACGCGACGATGAGCGCGTAGATCGCGAGCTCGAGCGTGGCGGATCCGTAGGTCAGCAGCACCGTGGTGACCTTCTGGCCGTCGGTGATGGTCGTGCCGAAGTCCCCGCGCAGGATGTTGCCGAGGTACTCGAAGTACTGGATCAGGACCGGCCGGTCGTAGCCGGCCTGGTGCACACGCGCGGCGAGCTGGTCGGGAGGCAGGCGACCGCCGAGGGCCGCGGTGATCGGGTCGCCGGTGACCCGCATCAGGAAGAAGACCAGGGTGACCAGGATGAGGACGGTGGGGATGATCAGCACGAGGCGGATCAGGATGTAGCGCCACAGTCCTCCTCCTGAGGACTTGGGACGCGTCGCCACGGGATCTGCGGCGAGGACATCAACGGCCATGGGGAACCTTCGTGAGGGTGGAGCGGATCCGGTCGCTTCACTGCGAACCGGAGTCGGGCGGATCAGGACCCCGTGACGGGGAGTCGAGCCTGTCGAGGTTAGGGACCGGATCTGCGCCCTGGAACGAGGACGGGGCACCGTCGCGAGTGCGGCGATGCCCCGTCTGAGGGTGCGCTACTTCGTCAGCGGCGCGTAGCGGAACTTGAACGACGCGTCGAGCGTGGTGCCGTTCACGTCCTTGCCGACGACGGCGACCTGCTTGCCCTGCAGCAGCGGCAGGGTGGACAGGTCCTTCGCGACCATGTCCTGCACCTGCGCCAGGTCGGCCATGCGCTTGTCCTTGTCGGTCTCGGTCTGCGACTTCACGATGAGGTCGTTGACCGCGGTGTTGTCGTAGTGGTTCTTCAGGAAGTTGTCCGTCGTGAAGAACGGCGACAGGTAGTTGTCGGCGTCGGAGTAGTCCGGGAACCAGCCGAGCTGGTAGGCCGGGTACACATCGGCCGTGCGGTCCTTGGAGTACTGCGTCCACTCGGTGCTCTGCAGGTTGACGGTGAACAGACCGCCCTGCTCGAGCTGCGCCTTGATCGCGGCGTACTCGTCACCCGAGGACGGGCCGTAGTGGTCGCCGTTGTACTGCAGGTTCAGCGTGACCGGACCGGTGATGCCCGCGTCGGCGAGGACCTTCTTCGCCTTGTCGAGCGAGGGGCCGCCGTTGCCGTCGCCGTACATCGACTTCAGCGGCTGGGTCGCGCCGGCCATGCCGTCGGCGACGAACGAGTACAGCGGGCTGTACGTGTCCTTGTAGACGTCCTTCGCGATCGCCTCCCGGTCGACGAGGTCGGCCGCCGCCTGACGCACGGCCTGAGCCTTGGCCGGGTCGGCCTCGGGGGTCGTCGCACCGAACGGCTGCGTGTTGAAGTTGAAGACGACGTAGCGGATCTCGCCGCCGGGGCCCTCGACCAGCTTGACCTTCTTGTTCTTGCCCAGGTCCGCGGTGTCGGTGGCCGACAGACTGCGGAACGCCACGTCGACGTCGCCGTTGCCGATCGCGAGCTTCAGGTTCGACGCGTCGGCGAAGTACTTGACGTTGACCTGGCTGTTGGCGGCCTTGCCGAGCTCGCCCTGATAGCCGGCGTACGGCTTGTAGGAGATGAGCTGGTTCTTCTTGTAGTCGGTGATCTCGTACTGACCGGCGAAGGCCTTGCCCTTGACGATGGCGTCGTCGTCGGTGACCTTGTCGGCCGAGAAGACCYTCTCGTCGACGATGGGCGCGGCMGGGCTGGAGAGGATGAGCGGCCAGATCTGRTCGTTGCCGTTCTTCAGSGTGAAGACGACCGTGGTCGCGTCSGGCGCCGCGGTGCTGGCSAGGTTGCCGAGSAGCACRGCCGGSCCGTTGGGRTCGTTGATCTTGACCATGCGGTCGAAGGAGAACTTCACGGACGCCGAGGTCAGCGGGTCGCCGTTGGCGAACTTCAGACCCTTCTTGAGCTTCACCGTGTACTCGGTCGGCGAGGTGAACTCCGCAGACTCGGCGATGTCGGGGGTGACCTCCGCGGTGCCGTATTTGCTGTTCATCAGGAACGGGTAGACCTGGTTCATCACCGCGAACGACCCGTTGTCGTACGAGCCGGCCGGATCGAGGTACGTGATCTTGTCGGTCGTGCCGACGGTGATCGTGCTGCCGGAGGATCCCCCGGTCGAACCCCCGCCGCCCGTGCTGCTCGTCGCACAGCCCGCGAGAACGAGGGCCGTGGCGCCGAGCGCGCCGATGGCGAGGCCGAGACGGCCTCGAGTGCTGTGGAATGACATATACACCTCTGTATCGGTTCCGTGACCGCGCTTGAGCGCGGCCGCAACATCCATGGCCGTCAGGGTTCACGGCGCACGGGACACCCGATTGTAGRCATGGCTCGGCGATTCCCGGGAGTTCCGACGCCGAGACGTGACCTGGCCAGGAGATCTTCCTGGCCGGCATCGACGCGGACCTTAGCCGTTCCGACGGGCGGGATCCCTGGATAGCCGGGGACCGCTCCTTGGCAGCCCGAGTCGTCCTCGCTAGCCTTACCCCATCGCCAGCGGCGAATGCTGACGGGGCCCGATCTCGGGCATCGACAAACCGGAGGAATCACTATGAGAATGCGCAAGTTCATTGCTGCGACGGGGGGAACCGTTCTCGCAGCTGCGCTGACCATCGCCATCGCACCGAGCGCCTCGGCGGCCACCCAGGTCGGTTCGGGAGGCTACGCCTCGCTGAGTGCCTGCCAGGCCGACCAGCGCCAGTTCGCGCGCAGCGGATATCAGATCGCCCAGAACTGCGAGCTGCGCGGCGACGGGTACTACCACTTCACCTACTGGGCCTGACCCTCGACGCCACGAGTTCTTCGAACTCTCGTGAACAGACCCTGGGACCTCGACGCTAGATCCCAGGGTCTGTCCTTTCGCCTCCGACTCTCCCCGACGCTCGGGCGCTCCCTAATCCGGGGCATGCGGGAGCTAGCGGGCGTAGCTGTCGATACAGATTGACCGCAGCCGCTGATCCCGACGCGGTAAAAGGGACCGGCTGCCAGCCGGTCCGGGTCGTCGATCAGGCCGGGGCGAAGTGCTCCAGCTCGGCCTGATCGAGCATCCGCGAACGGGTCAGGAATCGCTTGCCTGTCGGCGCCTCCACACTGAATCCGGATCCCCGTCCGTCCACGACGTCGATCGTGAGGTGCGTGTACTTCCAGTACTCGAACTGCGACGCGGACATGTAGACCGGCACGGACTCCTCGAGGCCGACGTCGAGATCACCGAGCAGCACGTCGCCGGATCCGATCAGGAACATCCCCACCGGATAGCACATGGGTGCGGATCCGTCGCAGCATCCTCCGGACTGGTGGAACATCAGCGGACCGTGCTGCGCCGTCAGTTCGCGCAGCAGCGCCGCCGCCTCCGCCGAGACCTCGACGCGGTGGAACTCGGGCATGGCCCGCTCCTCTCGTGTGTCGCCCCTCGGTCGTTGAGCGACGCTTCGACTCGCTACGCTCGCTCAGCGCGGGTCTTCGCGAGACGAAACGCGGCGCCCTGTCGAGCTCCCCGCGTTTCGTCTCGGTCGCCTTCGGCGTCCTCGCTCAACGACCGGTGGTGGGTATCCGGATCAGAAGAAGCCCATCGGGCCCTCCGCGTAGGAGACGAGGAGGTTCTTCGTCTGCTGGTAGTGGTCGAGCATCATCTTGTGGTTCTCGCGGCCGACGCCCGACTGCTTGTACCCGCCGAACGCGGCGTGCGCCGGGTACTGGTGGTATGTGTTCGTCCAGACGCGGCCGGCCTCGATCGACCGGCCGGCCCGGTAGGCGGTGTCGCCACTGCGGCTCCACACACCGGCGCCGAGGCCGTAGAGCGTGTCGTTCGCGATCGAGATCGCGTCGTCGAAGTCGGCGAAGCTCGTCACCGACAGCACCGGCCCGAAGATCTCCTCCTGGAAGATCCGCATGTCGTTGGTGCCCTCGAACACGGTCGGGGCGACGTAGTAGCCCTCGCTGAGGTCGCCACCGAGGTCGACACGCTCGCCCCCGGTGAGCAGGCGCGCACCGCCCTGCTTGCCGATGTCGATGTAGCTGAGGATCTTCTCGAGCTGATCGTTCGACGCCTGCGCACCGATCATCGTGGTGAGATCCAGCGGGTTGCCCTGCACGACCTTCTTCACGCGCTCGAGCCCGTCGGAGAGGAATCCGTCGTAGATCGAGCGCTGGATGAGGGCGCGGGACGGGCACGTGCAGACCTCGCCCTGGTTCAGGGCGAACATCGTGAAGCCCTCGAGCGCCTTCTCGTAGTACGGGTCGGCGGTGGAGCTCGCGACGTCCTCGAAGAAGACGTTGGGGCTCTTGCCGCCGAGCTCGAGGGTCACCGGGATGAGGTTCTGCGACGCGTACTGCATGATCAGGCGCCCGGTCGTGGTCTCGCCGGTGAAGGCGACCTTGCGGATCCGCTTGTGCTGGGCGAGCGGCGCACCCGCCTCGATGCCGAAGCCGTTGACGATGTTCACGACGCCGGCCGGGAGCAGGTCGCCGATGATCTCGAACAGGAACAGGATCGATGCGGGCGTCTGCTCGGCCGGCTTGATGACGACGCAGTTGCCCGCGGCGAGCGCCGGGGCGAGCTTCCACGTGGCCATCAGCAGCGGGAAGTTCCACGGGATGATCTGGCCGACCACGCCGAGCGGCTCGTGGAAGTGGTACGCCACCGTGTTCTCGTCGAGCTGGCTGATGCCGCCCTCCTGGGCGCGCAGCACGCCGGCGAAGTAGCGGAAGTGGTCGACGGCGAGCGGGATGTCGGCGGCGAGCGTCTCGCGGATCGGCTTGCCGTTCTCCCACGTCTCGGCGATCGCGATGATCTCGAGGTTCTGCTCGATGCGGTCGGCGATCCTGTTCAGGACGTTGGCGCGCTCCGTGGGGCTCGTCTTGCCCCAGCTCGCGAACGCCTTCCAGGCGACGTCGACGGCGCGATCGATGTCCTCACTGGTACCGCGGCCGACCTCGGTGAACGGCTTGCCGTTGACCGGGCTGATGTTCTCGAAGTACTGGCCCTTGACGGGCTCGACGAACTCGCCGCCGATGTAGTGCCCGTAGCGCGGGCGGTAGTTCGCGAGCGCGCCCGGCTGCCCGGGTGCTGCATAGGCGGTCGACACGCTCTCCTCGATGATGGTCATCGCGTCTCCTTCGACGTACCGCGGCTCCGATGCCGCGCGGGTTGATGTGTGCCTCGACGGTAGGCGCGTGCACGTTGCACCCGGATGCGTCACGTTGCATCGGGTTGCACCCCGGGGGTCGTTGAGCGAGCACGCCGGAGGCGAGTGAGACGAAACGCCGGGAACGGCGGCGTCAGCCCTGCTCGAGGCGCTCGATGCGGCTGACGAGACCCGCGCGCTTCGGCGAGCGCGCRGGCAGCAGCTCCAGGCAGAGACGCAGGATCTCGGCGTCCTCGGATCCTTCGGGGATCTCCGCGTACGACAGCAGTACGTCGATGCTGGCCTCGGTGCGCATGGTCTCGCGCAGGATCGAGCGCACCGAGTCGCGATACTCCTCCACGCCCGGCGCCGCCGAATCCGGCAGCACGGGGCCGCGGTACGTCGAAAGCGCCACCCGGTGCGCACCCCGGTCGAGCAGCGACAGCACGTCCTGGGCGTCGGTCTCCAGCGGCACGGTCAGCCGGTACGGACGCGACTCGGGAACGAGCGCTGGCCAGATCCGCTCGAGCGCCCTGCGCAAGCGGACCATCTCCGGGCGCAGGGTGTCGGCCGAGGATCCTTCGCCGTACACGAGCTCGGCGAGACGCTCGGCGGACAGCCCCTGCCGGTGCACGGCCAGCAGCAGCAGGATCTCGGCGTGCCGCGCGCTGAGCTCGACCGAGCGCTCGCCGTCGTCGCTGAACACCTCGAGCCTGGCCCGATCACGGCCCAGCACGCGCAGGGCGGCGCGCTCGGGAATCGGACGCCGCCGCGGGGCTGGGGCGACGGGGGCCACCGGCTCGGCGCGGGCTCGCAGCCGTGCCACGAGCAACTCGGCCTCGACGGCGCGGGCGGTGGCGTCGACCAGCATGCGCGCCTGCGGGCTCGCGGCCTCGGCGCCGCCGGTCACATCGATCACCCCGAGGATGCGCCGGTCCTCCGGATCGAACACGGGTGCAGCGGTGCATGACCACGGCTGCACGAGACGGTTGTAGTGCTCGGCCCCGTGGATCTGCACCGAGGCGCCGAGTTCGAGCGCGGTGCCCGGGGCGGAGGTGCCGACCGCTCGCTCCGACCAGTTCGCGCCCTCCACGAAGCCCATCTCACCGGACAGGATCCGCTGATTCAGATCCCCTTCCACCCACAGCAGCCGCCCCGCGTGGTCACCGACCGCGATGATGACGCCCGAATCGTCGGCCGATCCGGGCAGCAGCAGGGAGCGGATGGTGTCCATCGCGCCGGCGAGGGGGTGCGCGAGACGGTAAGCGTCGAGAGCGTCGGTGGTGAAGTCGAGCGGGGGCAGACCCTCGGCGCCGACGCGCTGCCGCCACGACCGCTCCCACGACTCCCGCACGAGTGAGCGCACGCTCTGCAGACGGCCATCGTCGATGTTGCCCGCGACGAGCTCCTCATGCGCGCGCTCGATGAGCAGGCGCGCGGGCGCCGGCTCGCGGGAGGGCTGCCAGCCAGAGGACACAGGGTCTCCGATCGTCGGCGACGGAGTGGGTCCAGTGTACGGCGACCGGACTCGGCAGTGCCGCGATCGGAGCATTGCGGCTCCCCGCGGCGTCAGGCCGGCGCTTCGTGCTCGTCGACCGTGCGCGCGTCGGTCAGGCTGAGCGCGCCGATGCCGGCGATGATGCCAACCGCCACGGCGAGCACGGCGAACACCACCTGCTCGCCGTGGAAGAAGGATGCGACGAGGGCGGGATCCCATGCGCCGACGGGGAGCGTCACGGTGACCAGGGCGGCGATGAGCGTGCCGACGACGGCCGTACCGACGCTGGTTCCCAGCTCCTGTGCGGTGTCGTTCATGGCGGCGCCCATCGAGGTGCGGTTCTCGGGCATCGCGCCGACCAGTGCCACCGCGCAGATCGTCATGACCGTGCGCAGGCCCGCCGTCATCACCACCATCGCGAGCGCCATAGCGAGGTAGTCCTGCTCGACCGCCCAGGCCATGACGCCGAGGCCCGCCGCGAGCAGGCCCGCGCCGATGAGACAGGCGATGCGGTGCCCGAACCTGCGCACGAGCCACTCGGTGAGGGGTGTGGCGAGGATCATCGTCGCGATGAGCGGCAGATTGGCCAGGCCCGCCTGCAGCGGCGACCATCCCCACGCGTACTGGAAGTGCAGGATCAGGGCGAACATCACGCCCGCCATCGCGACCGAGGTGCCGATCTGGGCGATCGCCGCGCCGCGCACGGTTCCACGGCGGAACAGGGCCAGATCCAGCATCGGCGCCACCGCCCGTTGCTCGCGGAGGATGAAGAGCACGAGCGAGACCACGGCGCCGACCGCGACCGCCACGGTGATCGGAGATGTCCACCCGTTCTCGATGCCGCTGGTGAGCACGTAGCAGCCCATACCGATCGTGAGGATGCTCAGTGCCGCGCCCGGCAGATCGAGCCGGTCCTTGGTGAGGCCGCCCGGGGCGTCGGCCGGCACACCGAAGTGGACGCCGGCGGCGGCGATCAGGGCGATGGGCGCGTTCACGAGCAGCAGCCACTGCCAGGGCAGATGAGTGAGCATCGTGCCGCCGAGGAGCGGACCGAGGACGAAGCCCGACATTCCGACGACCATCATGAGCGTGATGGCGCGCATGCGCAGCTTCTCGTCGTCGAACAGCCGGAAGACCAGCGAGTTGGTGATGGGCGCCATGGCGGCCGCGGCGATCCCGAGCAGGGCACGCAACGCGATGAGCTCGCCGGTGCTGGCGACGAGCAGTACGGCCAGGCTGATCAGCCCGAACAGGCCGAGCCCGATCTGCAGCACCCGGCGTCGCCCGAAGCGGTCGGCGATCGAGCCGGCGGTCAGCAGCAGGCCGCCGAACGTGAGCGAATAGGCGCCGGTGATCCACTGCAGCGAGGTCGTGTCCCCTCCGAGCTCGCGACCGATGGTCGGCAACGCGATCGAAAGGAGGGTGTTGTCGACCATCTCGACGAAGAAGGCGAGGCAGAGGGCGGCGAGCGGGATCCAGGCGGCCCGCAGGGATGAGTAGGTGCGTGAGCGAGCGAGGACGGGTGCGTCGGTCATGGGCGATTCCTCCGAATCGAGAAGATGAATCGAACAGTGTTCGGTCACCGAACGCCGTTCGATAGAATAGAACGATGTTCGATGATGTGCAAACGCCTCCCACGGAGAGCCGCCGGTCATGGTGGGATGGAGCCATGGCATCCACACCGCAGCAGAGCGACGGGCCCGTGCGGCCGCGCGGTCCGCGCACGCGCTCCCGCGCATCCCACTCCCTGGAGTCGGTGCTCGCCGGCGCGGTCGAGATCCTGGACGAGTCCGGCGCACAGGGGCTGACCATCCGCGCACTGGCCGCGCGGCTGGGCGGCGGCGTCGCGAGCGTCTACTGGTACGTGTCCGGACGCGACGAGCTGCTCGACCTCGCCGCGGACTCGGTGCTCGCCGGCGTTCTCGAGGCGACAGCCGAAGTCGGCGGCGGAGATCCGATCGAGGACATCCGCACCATCGCGCTCACCATGTTCGACGCGATCGTCGACCGCCCGTGGCTCGGCGCCTATGCCCTCCGCGACACGACCAGCCAGATCCACTCACTGCAGCTCTACGAGCGGATCGGGGAGCACGTGATGCGACTGGACCTCACGCCGCGCCAGACGTTCCACGCCACCTCGGCGGTCGTGGGCTACGTGATCGGCACCGCGGCCGACCTCGGGCAGGAGCCTCCCGCCGTCGTCGTTTCGGGCGAGGTGAGCCGCGAGGAGTACTTGGCCTCGGCCACAGCGCAGTGGCGCGCCCTCGACACGGCCGAGTACCCCTTCATCCACCACATCCTCGACGAGTTCGACGGTCACGACGACCGCGACCAGTTCCTCGGTGGGCTCGACCTGCTCCTGGCCGGGCTCCGCCTGCAGGCCCAGCGCTAGACACGCGCGGGCGACGGCCTCAGTCCCGCGCGGCCCACCAGTCGCGCAGACGCCGCTCGGCGGCCCCGGGGCCGATGACGCCTTCGTCGAGGCGCAACTCGAGCAGGAAGCGGTACGCCTCGCCGACTTCGCGGCCCGGGGCGATGCCGAGGATGCGCTGCACGTCGTTGCCGTCGAGCTCGGGGCGGATCGCGTCGATCTCCTCCTGCTCGCGGAGTGCCGTGATCCGCGCCTCGATGTCGTCGTAGGCCGCGGCGAGGCGGGAGGCCTTGCGCTTGTTGCGGGTGGTGACGTCGGCGCGGGTGAGGATGTGCAGACGCTCGAGCTGGTCGCCCGCGTCGCGCACGTAGCGGCGCACCGCCGAATCTGTCCATGCGCCCTCCGCATACCCGAAGAAGCGCAGGTGCAGCTCTATGAGCTTCGCCACCGCGTCGGTCGACTCCTTGTCGAACCGCAGCGCCTGCATGCGCTTACGCGCGAGGCGGGAGCCCACCACGTCGTGATGATGGAAGCTCACCGCGCCCCCCGGCTCGAGCTTGCGGGTCTGCGGCTTGCCGATGTCGTGCAGCAGCACGGCGAGACGCAGCACCGCGTCGGCCGGTTCGCCGGGGTGACGGGCGTGCTCCAGCGCGATCGCCTGCTCCAGCGCGGTGAGCGAGTGTTCGTAGACGTCCTTGTGGTGGTGGTGCTCGTCGACCTCGAGCCGAAGTGCATTGACCTCGGGCAGGAACTCGTCGACGAGACCGGTGTCGACAAGAACGCGGATGCCGCGCACCGGGTCGTCGGACTGCAGCAGGCGGATCAGCTCCGACTGGATGCGCTCCGGGCTCACGATTCCCAGCGTCGAGCGCAGCTCAGCCATCGCCGCGAGCGTGCGCTCCTCGATGCCGAAGCCGAGCTGGGCGCTGAACCGGGCCGCGCGGAGCATGCGCAGCGGATCGTCGCCGAAGCTCACCTCGGGGGTGGTGGGAGTGCGCAGGAGGCCCGCGATCAGATCCTCCACTCCCCCGGTCGGATCCACGAGCCGCTGCTGCGGGACGAGGAAGGCCATGGCGTTGACCGTGAAGTCGCGGCGCACGAGGTCGCCGTCGATGTCGTCTCCGAAGGAGACGACGGGCTTGCGGGTGACGCCGTCGTAGGCGTCGGCACGGTACGTGGTGATCTCGACCTGCTCGGACGGACCGTCGGGCGAGGGCACCTTGGCGCCGATCGTGCCGAACTCGCGGCCGATGTCCCACTGCGTGGTGGAGATCGGCTTCACGATGCGGAGGATGTCGTCGGGGCGGGCGTTCGTGGTGAAGTCGAGGTCGTGCGTGGGCCGGCCGAGCAGCGCGTCGCGCACGGGGCCGCCGACCACGGCGAGGTCGAACCCGGCGTCGGCGAACGCCGTGGCCAGGGTCCGCACGACCGGATGCTCGGCGAGGGCGCCCAGGCGCGCAAGGGAATCGGCCATGTTGAGCATGGTCTCCAGGGTACCGGGGTGGGCTCAGCCGCTGCCGAGCGCGCGGTCGTCGGCGCCCCTCGGCCGCTCAGTAGGATCGCGGCATGGTCAGACGCAAGAACTCCCCTGCCCCGGGCGACGGATCATCCGCTGCGGCCGGCGATCCCGCCGGTGCACCCGAAAACGCAGCCGCGACGCCGGACGACGGCACGGGTGACTCGGCGGGGAAGGGCCGCTCCCGGTCTCGCCGCGACTTCCTGCGCCTCGGTGGACTGACCGCCGCCGGAGCTGTCGTCGGCGGCGGTGCAGGGGCTGCGGCCGGCTACGCGCTCGGCCAGCACAACGGCTTCGCGGAGGCGCTGGACGACTACGGCGCCCTCGCACCCCGGCACGCGCCCGGATTCGACCACATCGTGGTCGTCATGGGCGAGAACCGGTCCTTCGACAACCTGCTCGGCTACCTGTACACGAAGGAGAACCTGCCGGAGGGCAAGGACTTCGAGGGCCTCGACTTCGGCGAGTACTACAACGAGCTCGACGGCGTCCGCTACGACGCGCACGTCTACGAGGGCCCGACCGACCAGATCATGACCTGGCCGGATCCGGATCCCGGCGAGATGTATCCGCACGTCAACACACAGCTGTACAACGTGATCAATCCGGCGGAGAACGCCGACCTGTACGACGGCGGCTTCCATCCCCCGTACAACCATCCCGAGGACGGCCAGGAGCCGACCATGAGCGGCTTCGTCACCGACTACCAGGTGAACCTCATGCGCCTCAAGCACGGCAAGGAGCCGAGCGAGGACGAGCGCAAGCGCATCATGGGCTCGTTCTCACCGGAGATGCTGCCGACGGTGTCGACGCTCGCCCGCGAGTTCGCCGTGTTCGACCACTGGTTCTGCGCCGTGCCCTCGCAGACGTTCTGCAACCGCACCTTCTTCAACGCGTCGACCTCGCACGGCTTCGTCACGAACCACGAGGGCGGCGATTACGACAAGTGGCTGAACGCGCCGAAGTCGCCGACGATCTTCAACCGCCTCGAGGATGCGGGCCTGAAATGGAAGGTCTACTTCGACGAGCTGCAGATGGTCTCCTTCACCGGCGTGCTGCACGCACCCGTGCTGGAGAAGTTCTGGCGCACCGAGCACTTCGGCACGATGGACGACTTCTACGCCGACGTCGAGCACGGAGAGCTTCCCGCGTACTCCTTCATCGAGCCGCGCATGATCTACAACCACAACGACTTCCACCCGCCGTTCGGGGCGCGACGGGAGAGCGACGTGGACGGATCCGACATCATCAACAGCGCGTTCTCCGATGTCCGCGCCGGCGACGACCTCGTGCACGACATCTACGACGCGATCCGCACGAGCAAGTCCACGAAGGGGTCCAATGCGATCAACACGCTGCTGCTGATCACCTTCGACGAGCACGGCGGCACCTACGACCACGTCGTCCCGCCGAAGGCGACTCCGCCCGACGATTCCGGCACGGGCGAGATGGGGTTCGAGTTCGACCGCCTCGGTTGCAGGGTGCCGGCGATCGCCGTGTCCGCCTACACGCGCAAGGGCACGATCGTGAACGACCAGATGCACCACGGATCCGTGATCGCGACGCTCACCCGCCTGCACGGCCTGAAGCCGCTCACCCGCCGCGATGCGACCGCCAACGACCTGTTCCAGATCATCAACCTGGACAAGCCCCGCCATCCGTCCGACTGGCCCGTGACGAAGTCGCTGTACACGCCCCCGAACCCGGAGGCGAAGCCGCCGCATCCTGCGCATGCGCACGCGGGAAAGCCGTTGACCCCGCCCGCCCAGGGCCTGCTGGGCCTGCTGCTCGCCCGCTACGGCCTGCCGGAGGACCAGCAGCCGCAGACCTTCATCGACGCTTACAACCTGCTGCACAAGCACGGCAAGGGACTGTTCGGCGCACCGGACGAGGACTGACCCCGCACGGCCCCGCGACCCGGACTAGGCCGTGGGGACGACGACGCGTTCTCCGAGCCGCTCGGCCAGGAAGACGCCGGCGCGATCGAGAGCGCGATCGGCAGCAGGAAGCCTTCCCACCGCCGTCTGATAGTTGTGCGGTGCCCGCGCGGCGGACTCCAGCGTGACATCGACGTCAGCGTGGGCGGCGTTCACCGCGAGACGGAGAGCGTCATCATGCAGCAGCTCTCTGCTGCCCACCTGGATCAGCAGCGGAGGAAGCCCGCCCAGATCCGCGAGCACGGGACTCGCGAGCGGCGAGCGTGCCGCATCTCCGGGGTTGTGCTCCGGAAGATACCGCCGCCCGTATCCGGCGATGTCGTCCGGCTGGAACAGCGGATCGTCGCCGTCCCTCGCGGTGAAGGAGGCGCCGCTGAGGGTGAGGTCCGTCTGCGGGGAGAACACGGCGGCCGCGACCGGCATCTCGAGACCCGCCTCCCGCGCGGCGAGGAGCGTGGCCACCGCGAGTCCGCCTCCCGCCGAGTCGCCTGCGATGAGCAGGCGGTCGGCACCGTGGCTCTCGACGAGCTCCGCGTACGCGGCGAGGGCATCGTCTACGGCCGCGGGGAACCGATGCTCCGGCGCGAGCCGGTAGTCGAGCGAGTACGCCGTCGTGCCCGTGCGCACCGCGAGGCCCGCTGCCATACCGACGCCCGTCTCCGCGGATCCGATCACGTATCCGCCGCCGTGCAGGTAGAGCAGGATCCCGTCCCCGGCGCCGTCGGGACGCAGCTCGATCGCGGGCCGTCCGCCCAGCTGCCGGCGCGCGGACGCGACCCCGGTCGGCGGTGGGACCGCGCCCTGCTCGAACGCCTCCCTCATCTCCTGAACGGTCGCGTCCGCCGGGAAGCGGTTCTTCGCGTAGTTCTCGGACAGCTGATCGAACTCGGCTCGCGTCTGCATGGCTCCCGAATGTAGCCGGGGGTTCAGACAGCGTCCCCCTGCACCGGGCCCTCGGTGTTGGGCTTCCAGCCCAGCGCCGGCGCCACGTGCTCGGCGAACGCCTGCAGCACATGCAGGTTGTACTCGGGTCCGAGCTGGTTCGGGATCGTCAGCATGAGGGTGTCGGCGGCCATGACGGCCTCGTCCTGCTTCAGCTGGGAGATGAGCACATCGGGCTCGGCGGCATACGTCTTGCCGAACGTGGAGCGGAACCCGTCGATCACGCCGATCTGGTCGCCGTTCTCCTCGCTGCGCAGCCCGAAGTAGGCCCGATCCTGATCCGTGATGAGCGGGAACACGCTGCGGCTCACCGACACCCGTGGTGCGCCGGCGTGACCGGCCTCCTTGTAGGCGGCGCGGAACAGGTCGATCTGCTCGCGCTGCAGCTCATGGAACGGCTGGCCCGTCGCCTCCGTGAGCAGCGTCGAGCTCATCAGGTTCAGGCCCTTGCGTCCGGTCTCCTCCGCCGTAGCGCGGGAACCCGCTCCCCACCAGATGTGGTCGCGCAGCGTCGGGGACTGGGGCTCGATCGCCAGGTAGCGGCCGGCCCCCACCATGCGGGGGTCGCCGGGCGCCACACCGGCCCCGTCGATCACCTGCAGGAAAAGGTCGAACTTCTCGCGGGCCATCACGCCGCCGCGCTCCGGATCCTCCTCGTCGTGGAAGCCGAAGGTCTCGTAGCCACGCAGCGCGGTCTCGGGTGAACCACGGCTGACGCCGAGCGCGATGCGCCCATCGGCGATCCAGTCCAGAGCCGCTGCCTCCTCGGCGAACTGGAACGGGTTCTCGTAGCGCATGTCGATGACGCCGGTGCCGACTTCGATGCGCTTCGTGCGCGCGGCCATCGCGCTCAGCAGCGGCATGGGCGACGCCGCCTGGCGCGCCCAGTGGTGCACGCGAACATATGCGCCGTTGACGCCGATCTCGTCGGCGCCCTCGGCGAGCTCGATGGTCTGGCGCAGCATGTCGCCGGCGGTGCGCGTCGTCGACCCCGGCACGTCGCCGTAGTGCCCGAACGAGAGGAATCCGAAAGCCTTCATGATTTATTCAAACGCATGGATCCCGACATGCATTCCCTTTCAGTGCTCGGCGGGGATCAGGAAGCCGTCGGTCACGAGTGCGCGCAGACGCGGCTCGAGGTCGGCCCAGAGGTCGGTGAGGGACACCTCGAACAGGTCGGCGAGCGCGGACACGATCTGGACGACCGTGAGGTCGCCGTCGCACGCGCCGACGAAGCCGGCGAGCGCCGGGTCGACCGAGATCGTGCGGCCGAACCCTCCGCCCTGGCGCAGCTCGATCACGCTCGGCGCCTCCTGACCGGGCAGGTGATGGCGGGCCTCGGTCACGTCGGGCGCGACGAGCAGTACCTCGGGGATGCCGTCGGCGAGAGCGTCGTGCCCTGTCAACCCGTCGCGGAACGCCCTTCCGGCGCTCGTCACGGGCTGGGTGAGCGTCTCGAAGCGGCGCAGCGGACTCACTGAGGCACCGGAGTCGGCCCCGACGGGCCGGCGGATCAGCACGTACCCGAACCCGATCTCGGTCACGCCGCGGGCGGCGAAGTCGGCGAGCCAGGCGTCCAGCAGCGGCTCGAACGCGGCGTCGCGGGGTGTCGTGCCGCCGTCGCGGATCCACAGCTCCGCATAGCCGAGCGGCGACAGCGTCTCGCGCTGCACGACCCAGACGTCCAGTTCCGGGGCGATCCACGACTCCAGGCGGCGGAGCCCCAGAACGGCACCGCGGGACTCCCAGTTGCCGAGCAGCTGCGCGGATCCGCCGGGGACGAGGTGTGCGGGGGCCTGCGTCACGAACGCCTCGACGAGCGCGTCGCCCACGAGCCCGCCGTCGCGGTACTCGTACTCGGGCACGTCCGCGCCGCGCGGCGTGATCACGAACGGCGGGTTCGACACGATGAGCCCGAAGCTCTCGCCCGCGACCGGCTCGAACATGCTGCCTTGGCGGAACTCAATATTGTGCACGCCCGCGAGCATCGCGTTCAGCTCGGCGTAGGCGAGGGCGCGCGCCGAGATGTCGGTGGCGATGACGGATCCGGCGTGCCGGGAGACCAGCAGCGCCTGGATGCCGCATCCCGTGCCGAGATCCAGCGCACGCTCGACCTCGACCGGCATGACGAGCGATGCGAGGGTGCGGGAGGCGCCGCCGACACCGAGCACATGGTCGGACGGCAACTCGCCGCCGCCTTCCATGTGGTGCAGGGCCAGCTCGTCGAGGTCGCTCGCGATCCACCACTCGCCGACCCCGTCCGCGTCGACGAACGACTGCGGCCGGATCAGGGCGGCCGGCACCACCGCGCCGCCCTCCCGGTAGCCGAGGCCCAGCGCCTCGAGCCCGTCGAGGCCGGTGCGCGCGAGCGCTGCCGCGACGTGGGCCTCCGGCTGCGGCATGCCCAGTACGAAGAGGCGCCCGAGCGTGGCCAGGGCATCGGTGCGGCCCTCGACCGCCGCGAGCAGCGGCGAGCGGATGCCCCGGGCGAGAGCGTCGTCGGCCTCCGCGCCCCAGGCGGCGCGCAATGGCTCCGACCGAAGGTCGGCGGCGTCGAGATCGGCGGCGAGCGCCGCGCACAGCACGGAGTCGGGACGGGGCAGCAGGTGTCGGACCACGGCGCCAGCCTACGCGGGGCGCTGCGCGGTCTCCGCGGCGCGCTCGATGGTGCGCATCGGATGTCCCGCACCCTGCCCGCCTCCAGGGATCGGGCCTGTGCGCCGCCTAGAATCTCAGGGCCAGCACTCCCCTGCGCCCCGCGCGCCCGACGGATCCCCCGATGACTGCGACTCAGACCGAATCAGCCCCCCTGCGCCTGCGCGTGCGACGCGCCGCCGGAGCCTTCGCCGTCGCGCTGGGCCTGCTGCTCCCCCTTGCCGCACTTTCACCTGCCGCGGCGGAGGAGACCCCCACCCCCAGCCCGACGCAGACACCGCAGCACACGGGTGTGCAGCTCTCGCTGCAGCCGGACGGAAACGGATCCTATGCATCCGGATCACCGCTGACCGCGACGCTCACGCTGCGCAACGATGCCACCACCGGTCTCGGCGCGGGTACGGTGCACCTGGAGCTGGGGCGTGCTCCGCTCGGCGATCGCCGCGCCGTGAGCGCCTGGCTGGACGGATCCGGCGACGCACCCGCGCTCAGCCCGATCGGCGACGTGCGCACCACGGTGCTGGATGCCGAGGGCACCTCACGCACCCAGGTCGTGGTGCCGGCGGGCGACGTCGGCGCGCTCACCCCCGGCGTCTACCCGCTGCAGGCACGGTTCGAGGCGACCCCGGCGGCCGCCGATGCAAAGGCACCGGCTCCCGCACGCAGCGCCCTCGTGGTCGCGCAGGGGACGCCCGCCACCGTCGTCACGGTCGTGCCGATCACGGCGAACCCCACCGGCGACCTACTGAGCGCTGCCGAACTCACCGCTCTCACCGCGCCGGCCGGGGCGCTCACGGCGCAGCTGAACGGCGTCGCCGGCACCCCTGCCGTGCTCGCCGTGGACCCGTCCATCCCTGCCGCGATCCGCGTGCTCGGTGCGGGGGCACCCGCCACGGCGACAGCGTGGCTCGCGCGGCTCGAGGCGCTGCCGAACGAGCGCTTCGCCCTGCAGTTCGGCGACGCGGACGCCACGGCGCAGGCGGCAGCCGGGCTGACCGCGCCGCTCACCGTCGACGACTTCGAGCCGTTCCTGAACCCCGCCGGCAAGACCTCGACGACACCCGCGCCGACGCCGACATCGACATCGACATCGAGCCCCTCGCAGGACCCTGCCGCACCCGACGCGATCGCGGGCGCCCGCACCGACATCCTGTGGCCGCGCGGCCAGGTCACCGCCGGGCAGGTGGCGACGATGTCGCATTACGGCCCTGCGGGTGCCGGAACCGTGCCGATCCTGCCTTCCACATCCTTCACCGCGGGTGCGCAGGATGCCCCGGTCTCGTCGCGCGGTGCCGTGGGCGGCACGGCCGTGCTCGTCAGTGACGAGGCCGTCTCGGAGGCGCTGAGCGCCGCGGCCGAGCAGTCCGATGCGGCGGCCCGCGGGGACGCACTGACCGAGGCGAACGCGATGCTGTGGTTCGACGCGCCCGGGTCCACGGTGCTCGCCGGTCTCTCCCGCACCGGGACGCGGTCGGAGGAGGGACTGTCCAGCGCTGTCACCGCATTCAGCGGCGGGCAGGACGGGCGCCTGGATCGCGTGCTGTCCGGCGCTCCGACCGAACTCGCGGTCGCCACGGGGTCCGCCGAGGACCGCGCAGAGGCCGTGACCGTCCTGACTGAGGACGCCGGCCGCCTGGCACAGTTCGCCACGATCCTCGAGCGCCCCGCCGATCTCACGGTGCGCGAGCGCATCTCCATGCTGCGCCTGCTCGGTGTAGGCGTGCACACGACTGCCGAGGACTTCGGCACAGCTCTCGCGTCGCATCGCACCGAGACGCGAAAGACCATGGAAGCAGTCGGGATCCAGCCGTCCAATCCGATCCTGATCAGCCCGAAGGTCGACGTTCCGGTGTGGGTGCGCAACGAGCTCCCCTATCCCGTCCGCGTGAGGCTCAACGTCTCATCCAGCGACAGCCGCATCGACGTGCCCGCGGCAACGGACGTCGAGGCGCAGCCTTCGAGCACCACGCGCGTGCGCCTCCCCCTCGAGTCGCACGTGGCCAACACCGAGCTCACACTCACCATGACCTTGACGAGCCCGACGGGCGTCGCGATCGGCCCGGCGCAGACCGCGCGCCTCACGATCCGGGCCGAGTGGGAGACCATCGGGCTCATCGTCTTCGGAAGCCTGGGCCTGCTGCTCATCGGCGCCGGGATCTTCCGCACGATCCGCCGCCGCAGGATCACCGCCGCAAAGCATGCCGCAGACGGCATGGAAGGATCCGACGGCGCGGCGCACGAGAGCGACCGGGAAGAACTCGCGGTCGCGGACATCCCCACCGAGAAGACCGGATCCGCTTCGGGCGAGAAGGAGACGAATGAGTAGCCTCGGTCGCGCCAGCGCCCTGCTCGCGGCGGGCACGATGGTGTCGCGCATCACGGGACTGCTGCGCACGATCGTGCTGGTGGGCGTGATCGGTGCGGTCGGCAAAGCGCCCGATGCCTTCGCGCTCGCCAACCAGCTGCCGAACGACGTGTTCTCCATCATCTCGGTAGGTCTGCTGACGGCCGTGCTCGTGCCCCAGATCGTCAAGGCCGTTGCCGGGGAAGACGGTGGCAGTGCCTTCATTTCGAAGATCTTCACCGCGGGTACGGTCGTGTTGCTCGCAGCCACGGCAGCCGCCATGCTCGCGGCCCCCTGGATCATCAGCGTCATCATGAAGGCGGGCACGAGCGTCGAGCAACAGCAACTCGCCCTCGCTTTCGCGTACTGGTGCCTTCCTCAGATCTTCTTCTACGGCCTCTATGCCCTCATCGGTGAGACCCTGAACGCGCGCAAGATCTTCGGCCCGTTCACGTGGGCGCCTGTCGTGAACAACGTGGTCTCGATCGCGGGATTCCTCATCATCGGGTTCCTGTTCGGAACTCCGCTCACCGAGGTCTCCGATTGGCCCGCCAACCGGATCGCCTGGCTCGGCGCCACTGCCACCCTGGGTATCGCCGTACAGGCGGGTGTCCTCCTCGCGTTCTGGCCACGCACGAAGCTGGCGCTGCGCATCGATTTCCGCTGGCGGGGGGTCGGTCTCGGCAACGTCGGCAAGTTGGCCGGCTGGACCATGTTGATGGCGTTGTCGAGCCTCATCGCCGGCTTCTACCAGCACAGTGTCGCCCTGGCCGCATCGGGTTCCAACGCATCGTTGACCGTGATGAACAACGCATGGCTGATCTTCATGCTCCCCTACTCGGTGATCGTGCTGTCGATCGGGACGCCGTACTTCACGCAACTCAGCGAGCACGCTCACGCCGGACGCCTTGAGGATCTGCGAGGCGATATCGCACGCAGCATCCGAACGCTCGGCTTCTTCCTCACGGGCGCGCTGGCCGCGGTGGTGGCCGCGACCGTTCCCGCCTCGCGCATCTTCACCGACAACCGTGATGAGGCCCAGGCCGCGGCCCTCGTTCTCGTCGGTTACCTGGTCGCACTCCTCCCCCTGGCAGTGCTCTTCATCGTGCAGCGCACCTTCTACGCCCTTGGAGACACTCGCACGCCCTTCGCCTTCACGATCTTCCAGTGCATCCTCATCGCCGCCACGGCGTTCGGGACGCAACTCCTCCATCAGGCCGGCATCATTCCCCTGTCTGCTCTGGCGGCGACGCTGGCGCTCGGCCAATCCGTTGCCAGCGTGCTGCAGACCATCGTCGCGACCGTGCTGCTTCACCGCCGCCTCGACGGCATCGGGACGAGTCGCTGGATCCTCGCATTGGGGCGCTTCGTGCTCGCCGCCATTCCCGCCACCGCCGCGGGGTGGGGAGTTTTCCTTCTCCTCGGCGGCCCACACGGATGGACGACGGCAGACCGGATCCCGGCGGCGGTCGGCTGTCTGATCATTGCTGCGGTGGTCATGGTCGTCTACATCGGTCTGCTCGCCCTGCTGCGTGCACCGGAGCTCGACGCCCTGAAGGGTCTCGTGCGCCGCTTCGTGCCCTCGCGCTGAGCCGTCACGGATCCGGACCTCGCCTCAGATGACCACGCCCAGCCGTTACCCCGACACGATCGCCACCCCCGTCACGCGTGAGCTGGTGGTGAAGAAGTCGCGCTTCATCGCCCACCTCGTCCCGGTCCGCTCGGTCGCTGAGGCAGACGAAGTCATCGCCTCCGTTCGTCGGCAGTATTGGGACGCCCGCCATAACTGCACGGCGATGGTCACCGGGCTGAACGGCGATCAGGCGCGATCCTCCGATGACGGGGAGCCCTCGGGCACGGCCGGGATCCCGATGCTCGAGGTCCTGCGCCGCCGCGGACTCACCGACCTGGTCGCGGTCGTCACGCGCTACTTCGGCGGCGTGAAGCTCGGCGCCGGCGGGCTGATCCGCGCCTATTCGACTGCGGTCTCCGAGGCGCTGGACGACGCCGCGCTGCTGCACCGCCGTGAGCTCCTCGAGGCGCGTGTCGACGTGCCGCACGCCGATGCCGGCCGCATCGACAACGCTCTGCGCGAATGGGCCACGGCCCACGGTGCGTCCTTCGGCGATGTCACGTACGGCACCTCGGCCTCCTTCGCTCTCTGGATCCCGCCCGCGATCAAGGAGGAGTTCGCCGCTGATCTCGCCGCGGTGTCGGCCGGATCCCTCCTCCCTGTCTACGGTTCGACGCGCATCGTGGACGTCCCAGGCGACTGACCCGGGATCACGCGCCACCACCCTGCCCTCCGAGCCCGCACTGCTCCGACCTCGGAAGTCCTGACGGATCAGCCGACCCGCGCTGTGATGCGTGGATCCCGCCACGTTCACCACAGCGGGGCCACACCCTCGCCCAGGAACGGCGGGTAACGCCCAGGCCCGCGGAATGCCGCGCCGGTACCATGTGTTGAAGCGTGCGAAAGCAAGGAGAAGCAATGCGACAGGTCATCATCATCGGTTCGGGACCTGCGGGATTCACCGCGGCGATCTACGCGGCCCGCGCGAACCTGAATCCGGTGCTCGTGGCGAGCTCGGTCGAGGTCGGCGGCGAGCTGATGAAGACCACCGAGGTGGAGAACTTCCCCGGCTTCCCCGAGGGCATCCAGGGTCCGGACCTGATGGCCAAGATGCAGGAGCAGGCGGAGAAGTTCGGCACAGAGGTGCTCTACGACGACGTCACCGAGCTCGAGCTCGACGGCGAGATCAAGAAGGTCACGCTCGGCAGCGGCACCGTGCTCGAGGCCGCGTCCGTGATCTACGCCACCGGATCCGCCTATCGCACACTCGGCATCCCGGGCGAAGAGCGTCTCTCCGGTCATGGCGTCTCCTGGTGCGCGACCTGCGACGGCTTCTTCTTCCGGGAGCGCACCATCGCCGTCGTCGGCGGTGGTGACTCGGCGATGGAGGAGGCGACGTTCCTCACCAAGTTCGCCTCGAAGGTGTACGTCATCCACCGCAAGGACTCGCTCCGCGCCTCCAAGATCATGCAGGAGCGCGCCTTCGCGAACGACAAGATCGAGTTCATCTGGAACAGCGCCGTCGAGGAGGTGCTCGGCGAGGACGCCACCACCGCCGTGCTGCTGCGCAACACGGTCGACGGCACGACGAGTGAGCTCCCCGTGGACGGCCTGTTCATCGCGATCGGCAACGACCCGCGCACGCACCTCGTGCACGGCAAGCTCGACCTGACCGCGGAGGGCACCATCTGGGTCGACGGACGCACTTCGCGCACCTCTGTTCCGGGCGTCTTCGCTGCCGGCGATGTCATCGACCCGACCTACCGTCAGGCGGTCACGGCTGCCGGATCCGGCACAGTCGCAGCGCTGGACGTCGAGCACTTCCTCGCCGCGCTCTCGGATGGAACCACCGCCGAGTCGGTTCTCGTCTGAGCCGCGGGAACACTTCAGCCCCTACCGCTGTTGACGCCTGTGAGCGTCTCACGCTTTCACAACAAGGAGAATCATGACTGCCAAGGCAACCAGCCAGGCGACCTGGGAGCAGGATGTGCTTCAGGCCGATGGCCCCATTCTGGTCGACTTCTGGGCCGAGTGGTGCGGTCCGTGTCGCATGGTCGCGCCCGTACTGGACCAGATCCAGTCCGAGAACGGCGACAAGATCACCATCCTCAAGCTCAACGTGGACGAGAACCCCGATCTCGCCATGAAATACCAGATCACGTCGATTCCGGCGATGAAGGTGTTCCAGGGCGGCGAGGTCAAGACCACGATCATCGGCGCCAAGCCGAAGTTCGCCCTCGAGCAGGATCTGGCCGCTTTCCTCGGCTGATCCCGCCCACACGGCCTCGAAGCCCGCTCTCCTCTGGGAGGGCGGGCTTCGTCGTTCGCGGGTCATTGCTATTCATGCGGTTCCGGGTCGCGCTCCGCGATGCTCTCCGTCTCCGCATGCTGGGCCCGCGTGGGCGGCGGGTCACCAGGCACGGCCTGGACGTCGCTACGGGTATCTCCTTCGGCGGCGTATGTCACGACAACTCGCGACCAGCGTCCAAGGACAGTGCCGGGCGGGATGTCCTGCGTCGTCACCCAGTAGAGCCCTGGCCAGGTTCGCGCATGAAGGCTGGGCCCGTCCAGATCATCGCTCGTGAGCAGAATCCGCTGCTCTGCGGCATTCTCGATCGCGATGTGGACAGGAGTGCCGACGAAGTCCGGCACAACAGTACGTTGCTGATCCGGCATGGAGCCCTCCGCTACTGGAGGCTAAAGGGAGCTCTGATCCCTGATCTGACCCTGGTCGTGACTCTACGCCAGCACCGTTTCACGTGAAACAGCCCGGTCGGCGGCTCGACCCGAGGCCGTGGTCTGCTCCGACGGCTCCCGGACGACAGGTGTCTGCCCGCTATACGCGCCATGGACCCTGCACATGGTCGTGAGCCGCGGAGCCATGTGCCCTTATGCGTGCGCGGTGTCGGCACGTTTCACGTGAAACGCCCATATGGATCGGTTGCACGTGGGCGCCGCTACTCCACGGAGCGGCGGGCGCAAACTCTGCGGCGGAGCGCGCAGGGGTGGGTTCTCCGAGTGCATCGGGAGGGGCCCGCGAAGCGGGAAGGTCCCCGCTCTGCGCTCGGAGAAGCCACACCCCGAGGCCCGAGCGCACCCCCGGGGGGAGAGCGCAGAGGGAAGGAAACCGCTCTGTGCGTGACCATGCCATCCCGGAGCCCGGGCGCACCACAACAGCCCCTGGTCGGGGATAGCTCTCGTCTGGGCGACGTTTCACGTGAAACATCGCGGGTGAGTCAGGGTCGGGCGTCGTCAGCCAGCAGGTCCCAGCGACGATACTTGGGCCCATCTCCAAGTAGCCCCCAGACGATCGGCGTGAGTTCGGGGTAGTCGAGGGCGATGCGACGGAGAAGATCGAAATTGCGTGATTCGTCGGGGCGTACGCCACCACTCTCGACGATCTCATCGGCTCGCAACAGGAAGACGACCAGTTCATCCACGCTGGGGAGCTCCTCCATGAAGGCCCACGGGTCCTCTCCCCCAAGCAGACGCTCCTGGACCAGCACCGCGAGCTCATCCGCCGCTTCGGCGCGCAGCACTTCGAGGCTGGCTCGACGGGTCGGGGATTCTTTCACCGTTCCAGCCTACGCGGCGCTGGATGAACAGGGGCCCGAGAGGATCTGCGTACGCAGATCGTCCCGGGCCCCGTTGAAAGCGGTCGCTCCGAATCCGTCAGGAACCGAAACCTTCTTCGCCGATCTCCAAAAGGATGCGGTTCAGGTCCTGGATAGAAGCGAATTCGATCTTGACCTGGCCTTTTCGTGCACCCAGGGCGATCTGCACCCGGGTGTTGAGTCGATCGCCGAGCTTGCCGGCGACGTCGTCCAGGTACGCGCGGCGCGCGCCCGCCTGCGGCTTGACGGACTTGGCTACGGTGCCTGCTGCGGCGATGGTCTTCGCCGCCTCTTCAGTTGCGCGGACGGAGAGATCCTCGTTGACAACCTTGTCCGAGAGCCGCTGCATCAGTTCGGTGTCGTCGAGCGAGAGGATCGCCCTGGCGTGGCCGGCCGACAACACTCCTGCCGCCACCCGCTGCTGGACGGGAACAGGCAGTTTGAGTAGCCGGATCGTGTTGCTGACCTGCGGACGGGAGCGACCGATGCGGTTCGCGAGCGCCTCCTGTGTGATGCCGAAGTCCTCGAGGAGCTGTTGGTACGCGGAGGCCTCTTCGAGCGGGTTCAACTGCGACCGGTGCAGGTTCTCCAGCAGCGCATCACGGAGCAGGTCTTCGTCTGCGGTCTCCCGTAGAATCGCCGGCATCGAATCGAGTCCGGCTTCCCGAGCGGCGCGGGTGCGCCGCTCCCCCATGATCAGCTCGTACTTGCCTTCKTCGTTCTGTCGCACGACCACGGGCTGCAGCACMCCGAACTCRCGCACGCTGTGCACGAGYTCCGCGAGATCGTCCTCGTTGAAATGGACGCGCGGCTGTCGTGGGTTCGGAACGATGTCGTGCGGGTTCACACGAATCAGGCGGGCACCCGGAACGGCGACAAGATCCTCGGCCGGCTCGGCGGGCTGTACAGCAGGCGCGGTCTCCGGGACCGGATCGATGCGTGCGCCGGGGAAGAACACGTCCACGGGGCGCTCCGTGGCATCCGAAGTGGGGATGAGTGCGCCGATCCCCCGGCCGAGTCCCGTGCGTTTGGCCATCAGTGCCCCTTCTCGTTGTCTTCGGTCGCCCGGCGGGCGATCTCAACTGCTGCTTCTCGGTAGGCGACCGCGCCTACCGACTGCCCGTCGTACGCGATCACGGTCTGCCCGAAGCTCGGCGCTTCGGAGACACGCACGGAACGAGGAATCACGGTGTCCAGCACCTCGTGCGGGAAATGTCCGCGCACCTCCTCCGCAACCTGCTGCGCGAGTCGGGTGCGTCCGTCGAACATCGTCAGTAGGATCGTCGACATCGTGAGGTCGGGATTCAGGTGCTTCTGGATCATCCGGATGTTGCCGAGCAGCTGGCTCAGGCCCTCCAGGGCGTAGTACTCGCACTGAATCGGGATCATCACCTCGGTTGCGGCGGTGAAGGCGTTGATCGTGAGCAGTCCCAGCGACGGCGGGCAGTCGATGATCACGACGTCCACCGGATTCTGGGTCAGGTAGTCATTGAGCGCGGTGCGTAGCCGGTGCTCCCGCGCGACCTGCGAGACGAGCTCGATCTCGGCGCCCGCGAGGTGAATCGTGCTCGGCGCGCAGAGCAGATTGGGGGATTCAGGACTGGCTCGCACGACGTCCACCAGCGGAACATCGCTGATCAGGACGTCATAGATGCTCTGCAGATCGGCGGTGTGCGGGACTCCCAGCGCCGTCGATGCATTTCCCTGTGGATCCAGGTCGATCACGAGCACCTTCGCGCCGAGATCCGCCATCGCCGCCGCGATATTGACGGCGGTTGTCGTCTTTCCGACCCCGCCCTTCTGGTTCGAGATCGTGAAGACGCGGGTCGGCCCGTCGAAACGGACCGTGACGCCTTCCAACGCCTTGCGGCGAGCCGTCAGATCCGCGAGTTCCCGGGCCAAAGGGGTGTCCACGCCGTATCCAGCAGTCGAGGTGCTTGGGGACTGTTTCACGTGAAACATCCACTCCTTTCGACGATCTCCGACGGGGAAACGACGGAATCTCCACTCTAACTTGCGCGGCCGACAATCTCCGGACGCATCGGTGAAACAGGGTGATGTTTCACGTGAAACGCCACATTCTGTGCCACTCACAGCCCCTTGGGGCATGCGCGCTGAGCCCTCATTGCACACGCGGGCGCAGGGGTGTGTGGATCACGAGTCGGTGGGCTCCTTCCCGCTGCGCGGGCCCCTCCCGATATTCGCCACCCACACACCCCTGCGCCCTCCCACGACAGGAACGGTCGGTCAGTGCTGGCAACAGCTATGACCCAGGTGGCGGCGCTAYGGTGATGTTTCACGTGAAACATCACATAGGGGCTGTGGCCCTCGAGGCAGGTACAGGCTGTGTCGACCGACTGAGAGGTCCCGCAGCGTCGACGGCCATCTCTGCGCAACACCACACTGCTCCCCCTACCCGGCCGTCGCGCTCTCATCCCACACGAGCGCCGCTAAGCGAAACGTGCTGAGCATGCGCCTCGCTGGCGGCTGCTCCTGGACACACACACGATCCGATTCGTCCGCTGTCCTGGGGTTCGTTTCAGCTGGGGGGCCTGTAACACCCAATCCCATCCCTACCGAAGGACGCTGGTCCCACGCGCTTGGCCCAGGTCGAGCACGGCGTTTCACGTGAAACGAGGGCGGAGGGATGTGAGTACCACGAATATCGGGAGGGGGCCCGCGAAGCGGGAAGGAATCCGCCGATTCGTGGAACTCACATCCCGCAGCCCGGGTGCCACGAATCGAGGTGGAGTTATCAGAGGAAGACCGTATCCCGAAAGGGCGGTCCTACTTACAAGACCTAACCACGGACAGTCGCTCGCAGCACGCGCGTCGTCTCGGTCAGCACGCCTTCACCGAGGATCTCGACACGCACGTCGCTGAGCAGGAACTTGCGGATCTGCTTCTGCGCAGCGGTGATCTCGTTTTCGGCGTTGACGCCCTTGAGCAGCGCGAGCTCTCCCCCGCTGCGCACGAGAGGCGCAGTCCACGGAAGCAGAGTGCGCAGCGCGCTGACCGCGCGTGCAGTGACCATGTCGAACGTGCCGCTGAGCCCGACATCCTCAGCACGACCACGAACGACCGTCGTGTTCGACAGGCCCAGGACCGCGACCTGCTCGTCCAGCCATGCCACGCGTCGCTCCATCGGCTCGATGAGCGTGAACTGCACATCGGGTCGGGCGATCGCGAGCACGATGCCCGGTAGGCCGGCTCCGGATCCCACGTCCGCAACGGTGCCGTGGAACAGAGGTGCGGCGATAGCGCTGTTGAGGATGTGCCGGGTCCATAGCCGCGGCACCTCGAGCGGGCCGATCAGGCCCCGCTCTTCGCCTTGCTCGGCCAACGCCGCGGTGAAGTCGCGCGCGAGCCGGATCCGATCCCCGAACAGCACGGCGGCAACAGCCGGCTCAGCCTCGAGCTCGGACGACACCGGTTCAGTCATGTTTCACGTGAAACGTCAGTGCCGGCGGATGACCGTATGGCGGGTCGGACCATCGCCGTAGGACTCGGAGATAAGGCCCCGCTCCGCCACGATGTCATGCACCAGCTTGCGCTCGTAACTCGACATCGACGGCAGCGACGCCTGCGACGCACCCTCGTCGAGCTTCGCGACAGCGGAATCGACCAGGCGCTCGAGCTGACTACGGCGCGCATCCCGGGATCCGGCGACGTCGAGGATCACGCGCGAGAAGGATCCGGTGCTGCTCTGCACAGCGAGTCGGGTGAGCTCCTGCAGCGCCTGCACGGTGTCGGGCGCGGAAAGCAGGCGCAGACCGTCGCCCTCCGCCTCGACCGAGACGTATGCTCGTCCCTGCTTGACGTCCAGGGTCAGGTCGCCGTCGATGTCGGCGATGTCCAGAAGACCCTCGATGAAGTCCGCCGCGACGTCGCCCTCATGCTCGAGATCGGAGACGGTCGGCTCGGCGACATCCTGCTCGGTCATGCCTTGTCTCCGTTCACGTTCTTCTCAGGATCCTTCTTGGCGTTGTCCTGGTCCTTCTTGGCGCGCTTGGCGCTCTTCGGCTGCTGGCGCTTGGGCTGCTGAGCACGGAGGCGCTCGGCGTCCTCCAGCATCTTCTGCTGCTCGGCGTCGTAGGCGGCCTTCGGCACGACCTTGCCCTCGGAGTTGATGGCCTTGCCCTTGCGCGCGAGACGCTCCTCCCGCGCCTTGGCCGCATCGGATCCGGGTGTCGGCATCTCACGCAGCACCAGGAACTGCTGGCCCATCGTCCACAGGTTGCTGATGAACCAGTAGATGACCACACCGAGCGGGAAGAACAGACCGGAGAAGATGAAGCCCAGCGGAAGGATGTACAGCATGATCTTCTGCATCTGGTACGCCTGGCCGGTCTTGGCCTCGGGCGACAGGTTCTTCGAGATGATCTGCAGCTGCGTGAAGAACTGGGATCCGATCATGAGGATCACCAGGACGACGAGGATCGCGACCGTGGTCTCCCAGCCGGCCGGCTTGTGCTGCACCGCATCCACGAGGCTGGTGTGCAGCGGCGCCACTCCGAACAGCGTCGCGTCGTAGAACTGCTTGGTCAGCTGCTTCGTCAGCAGCCACACCCCGCCCTCGCCCGCGACGGCGTGCTTCTTGACATCGCTCAGCGTGTAGAACATGCCGAGCAGGAACGGCATCTGCACCAGCAGCGGAAGACAGCTCGACATCGGCGTCGTGCCGTGGCGCTTGTACAGGGCCATGGTCTCGCGACTCATCGCCTCGCGGCTCAGCTGATCRCGCTTGCCCTTGTACTTCTCCTGAACTTTCTTGAGTTCAGGGGCGATTTCCATCATCTTGCGCTGACTCTTGATCTGCCGCACGAAGAGCGGGAAGACCGCCGCGCGGATGACCAGGACGAGCCCGACGATCGACAGCACCCAGGTGAGGCCCGCGGCGCCCTGCATGCCCAGGGAGGTGAACAGCCAGTGCCAGGCGACGAGGATCGCCTCGACCAGTGCCTTGAACGGCCACATGACGATGCCGAGCAGATCGAAGCCTCCGCTCGAGGCAGCAGGCGTCGTTGACGCGGCAAACAGGAGGTCGGAACCCACTGATCAGTCCTTTCGGGAGGGTACGACGAATCCTCGGGGCGTGAGGGCGTGTCGGAAGTCGGAATGCGGTGGCACGTCGTCCACACCGCCGTGGCTCCAGGGATTGCAGCGCAGAATCCGCCACGCCGAAAGGCCTGCGCCCTTCACCGCACCGTGCTGCTGCACCGCACCTACAGCGTAGGCGGAACACGATGGGTAGTACGCACAGACATCGCCGTACAGGGGGGAGACCACCGCGCGGTAGGCGGTGAGGAACCCCAGCACCAGGTTGCGTGGAACCAGCGGGACTGCCCGCAGCGCGTCACCGGCGTGCAGGTGCGCAGTACCGCGCGAATACGCCGGAAGCGCGCTCATCGCACACCCCTGTCGACGGCTCGTCCCAGATCCGACAGCAGATCCACGAAAGGCGCCTCCGCCGCGGAAGGCAGGGCGCGGATGACGATGTCGACGCCGTCCCGCAGCGGGAGCTGGCGGGCGCATGCGTCCTTCAGGCGTCGCCGCACCGTGTTGCGGGTCACTGCGTTCCCCACCTGCTTGCTCACGATGAAGCCGAAGCGCACGGGGCGCTGCTCACCGGTGTCGAGCACCGAGACGACAAGCCGCAGCCCGCCGTATCGCCGTCCGCGCCGAACCACCGTGCGGTAGTCGGACCCGCGGACGAGGCGATGCGGGCGGGCGAGCACGGTTTACGCCGAGAGCTCGACACGGCCCTTCGTGCGGCGTGCCGAGAGGATGGCGCGGCCGGCGCGGGTGCGCATGCGGGCACGGAACCCGTGCTTCTTGGCGCGACGACGGTTGTTGGGCTGGAAAGTACGCTTGCTCATGATTTCTCCGGGAAGGGAAGCTGTCACCGGGATCGATGCGGCCGGAGACGGTGGACAAAGACTGCCGAAATGGCATAAGTCAACCGATTAAGGCTACGACGTCGACCCCGACATCGCAAACTGAGCGGGCGAAAGCAACATTATCCACATCTGTGGAGGGATCCTTCAACAAGGACACGCCGTCTCTCGTTCCCAGTCACAGGTTGCCCTCACGGCCCAGGCTGACTACCGTGGCACGAGCAGTTATCCACAGGCAGCGTGTCCCGATCCGCCCGCTGTGCCGAGTCGCCCGGGGGAACCATGTCCGCAGCCGCAGAGTCCGAAGTCCCGATCTGGGACGAACTTCTCGCGGAGCTGGCCCGAGACGAGCGCGTCTCCGCGCCGCTGCAGGGCTTCCTCAATCTCGCCGTTCCTGCGGGCGTCATGACTGCCACCCTCTACCTGGAGGTCCCGAACGACCTCACCGCGGGACAGATCAACAAGCGCCTCCGACTGCCGATCATGGAGGCGCTCGCCCGCATCGGAGACGAGGTGACCTCGTTCCGCGTCACCGTGAACCACGACATGGTCGAGCAGCAGACCGTGCCGATCCCGGTCCCGGACTTCGCCCCCGGCCGGCAGGAGCCGACCAGGATCGAATCCCCCATCGAGCAGCAGCCGACACCGATCCGTCACGAGTCGCGGCTGAACCCCAAGTACGTCTTCGACAACTTCGTGATCGGCCAGTCCAACCGCTTCGCCCACGCGGCCGCCGTCGCCGTCGCCGAGGCACCCGCGAAGGCGTACAACCCGCTGTTCATCTATGGAGGCCCTGGCCTGGGCAAGACCCACCTGCTGCACGCGATCGGCGACTACGCCCAGTCCCTGTACGCCGGGGTCAAGGTTCGCTACGTGTCGAGCGAGGAATTCACCAACGACTTCATCAACTCGATCGCGAACAACCGCGGATCCGCCTTCCAGGCGCGCTATCGCGAGGTCGACATCCTGATGATCGACGACATCCAGTTCCTGCAGGGCCGCGCGGAAACGCAGGAGGCGTTCTTCCACACCTTCAACCAGCTGCACGACCACAACAAGCAGGTCGTCATCACGAGCGACCTGCCGCCCAAGCACCTCACCGGGTTCGAGGAGCGGATGCGGAGCCGGTTCGAGTGGGGCCTCATCACCGACGTGCAAGCGCCCGACCTGGAGACGCGCATCGCGATCCTCCGCAAGAAGGCGCAGAGCGAGCAGCTGCACGTCCCGGACGACGTGCTCGAGTACATCGCGACGAAGGTGTCCTCCAACATCCGCGAGCTCGAGGGTGCGCTGATCCGTGCCACGGCGTTCGCGAACCTGAACCGCTCCGCACTCGACATCGCCACCGCGCAGACGGCCCTGCGCGACATCGTCGATCAGGACGAGGACAGCATCATCTCGCCGACCGACATCATCACGACGACCGCGAACTACTTCAAGCTCAGCGAGGACGACCTCTACGGATCCAGCAGGTCGCAGCAGATCGCGACGGCCCGACAGATCGCCATGTATCTGTGCCGCGAGCGCACCAATCTCTCATTGCCGAAGATCGGCCAGCTGTTCGGCAACCGCGACCACACCACCGTGATGTACGCGTACAAGAAGATCAGCGAGCTCATGAAGGAGCGCCGCGCCATCTTCAACCAGGTGACCGAGATCACCGCCCAGCTCAGCCGTCGCTGAACCTCCGCACGGATCCTCCCCCGCGCTGCGGGCTCTCTGCGCGGCCGCAGGAGCGCCGTCGACGCCAGTTCCAGGCTGTGCCGGCGAATTCTGGCATCCGCCCCGCCCGGAAGTCCACATGTGGATAACTTGGGGATATCTCGGGATCCGGACGGCGTGGATTCCCCATGATGAGCGTCGATCTGTGGATAACTCGGGCGAACGGATCCGCACCGCATGCCCCGCGACCCCGCTGTTTCCGCAGGGTCTCCACAACTCACACGTCTGTAGTTCCCTAGAGCCGCAAAGCATCCCCAGAGTTATCCACAGTATCCACAGGCGTTAACACCGTTAAGAACTCCTTTCGAATCTCCGTCCATCGATCACCACCCGGTGCCGGGTTGGGGATGGATCCGGATCCGGAGCACTTCGACCTGAACCTGATGCCTCGTGGCATTAGCATGGGATCCCCTGGTGTCTGCCATGGGGCGGAGATTCGTGTCATCCTCCGCATTCAGTCGACGGAGGAGCGCCGGTGAGGTTCCAGGTCAATCGCGATGTCTTCAGCGAAGCTGTGTCCTTCGTCGTCAAGCTGCTGCCTCAGCGCAATCCGCAGCCGATCCTGGCCGGAGTGCTGATCGAGGCCGGTGATGAGGGGCTCACGCTCTCGGCCTTCGACTATGAGGCCTCCGCGCGCACCACGATCGAGGCCACCGTCGACGAACCGGGCACGATCCTCGTGCACGGACGCCTGCTCTCCGACATCGCCAGCCGTCTGCCCAACGCACCGATCGAGATCTCTGTCGAGGAGGACGGCGGCATCGCCGTACGCTGCGGATCCGCACGCTTCACCCTCGCCGCCATGCCGGTCGAGGAATATCCCTCCATTCCCGAGGTCTCCGGCACCAGCGGTGTCGTCCCCGCAGAGGACTTCGGCACTGCGATCGCCCAGGTCGCCTTCGCCGCCTCGCGCGACGACGTCACCCCGGTGCTCACCGGCGTGCAGCTCGAGGTCAGCGAGAACACGCTGAGCCTCGTGGCCACCGACCGATACCGGGTGTCGCTGCGCGACGTCCCATGGGACGGCGAGGCCGCGGCGCAGACCGCGCTCGTCCCGGCTCGCACCCTGCAGGAGGTCGGTAAGACCTTCGGTCACGCCGGCACCATCCAGATCTCGTTCTCGGGCGCCGGTGACCGCGAGATCATCGCATTCACCGCGGGCAACAAGACCGTCACCTCGCTGCTCATCAAGGGGAACTTCCCCCCGGTCCGCCGCCTTTTCCCGGAGCAGACCGACCACCACGCGGTGGTGAGCACCGCCGACCTCACCGAGGCCGTGCGTCGCGTCGCGCTCGTGCTGGACCGGTCCGCTCCGCTGCGTTTCACGTTCGAGACGTCCGAGGTGACCATGGACGCCTCCGGCGGCGAGCAGGCCCGTGCCTCCGAATCGGTCGACGCGCACCTCAACGGCGAAGAGGTCACCCTCGGCCTGAACCCGCAGTACCTGCTCGAGGCGCTCGGAGCTCTCAAGAGCGAGTTCGTGCGCGTCACGTTCACCTCCTCGGACAACGCGAACAAGCTCAGCCCCGTGCTGATCACGAGCCAGACGTCGGTCGATGCGGCCGGTCTCGACTCGTACAAGTACCTGCTGCAGCCCAACCTGCTGCTCCGCTGAGACGGATGAGGCTGGACCCGATCGATTCCGCTCTCGCGGAGAGGATCATCACCCGCGATGAGCGATCGGGCGACGACTGGCACCCCGAGTACCCGTTCGAGGACGAACTCGTGCCGCTGCGATCGCTCGCCGCTCGCGAGGACGCGGATCCGGTCTTCACGCTGTACGCCATCCGCGATGACCAGGGTGTCGCGGTCGGCGGCTTCGGATTCTTCGGTCCACCGGACGAGACGGGAACAGTCGAATTCGGGTACGGGCTGATCCCCGCCGCGCGCGGTCGAGGGCTCGCGACGACCGCCGTCACCGAAGGCCTGAGGATCGCGGCCGATCATGGAGCCGTGCGCGCGATCGCCGACACCGAAGAGACGAATCTCGCCTCGCTCGCCGTGCTGGCGCGGTCCGGAATGACCGAGATCCGCCGCGAGGGCGGCATGGTCTACGTCGCCCGCGAGTTCTGATCGCGCGGTCGCACACGGCCCGGCCCCCCGCGACTGGTCGCAGAATGCGGCTTCGAACGCGGAATGACCGCGTTCTGCGACCACTGAGCCGGAGACGGAGCGCACGGGTTCCGACCCAACCCGGTGTCGGGGCCCGCGGGTAAGGTTGCTCGGGTGATTGTGGAGCATCTCAGCCTCGTGGATTTCCGCAATTACGCGACCGCCGAACTCGCGCTGCACCGCGGCCCGAACGTGCTCGTCGGCCGCAACGGCCAGGGCAAGACGAACCTCGCCGAGGCGATCGTGTTCCTCGCGACCCTGGGTTCGCACCGGGTCTCCTCCGATGCCCCGATGGTGCGCGACGGTCATGATGCGGCGATCGTCCGCGCTCGGCTCGCGCACGGGCCGAGGAAAGTCCTGATCGAGGTGCAGATCAACCGACAGGGTTCGAACAAGGCGCGCATCAACGCCGCTCCCGGCCGGACCGCGGATCTGCCCCGATACGCGCACGTCGTGCTGTTCGCCCCGGAGGATCTGCAGATCGTGCGCGGGGATCCGTCCTCCCGCCGCCGGTTCGCCGATCAGCTGCTGATCCAGCGCACTCCGCGCATGTCGGCGGTGCTCGGCGACTACGACCGCGTGCTGCGTCAGCGCACGGCGCTGTTGAAGTCGGCGCGTGCCCGTGGCATGAAAGCCGAGGCCTTGACCACGCTCGACGTCTGGGACGACAAGCTCATCGCACTCGGATCCGAGATCATCGACGCCCGTTCCCGGCTCGCCGCCGACCTGCAGCCGGGGCTTACCGATGCGTATTCGGCGATCGCCGGCGAGGATCATGACCCGCGCCTGCACTGGGCCCAGTCGATCCGCGGCGGCGACCCGGAGGAGGGCGACGCCGCCGAGGAGGCACCCGCTCCCGGATCCACGGCGGATCTCTTCCGCACCGCCCTCGCGGCCAAGCGCTCCGCCGAGCTCGAGCGGGGACTCACCCTGGTCGGRCCGCACCGSGACGACCTCGTGCTGCGGGTGCGCGACCTYCCGGTGAAGGGMTACGCCTCMCACGGGGARTCSTGGTCGATCGCGCTCGCKCTGCGWCTSGCCTCSGCSGAGCTGCTGCGCGCGGAATCCCCCGCCGGGGATCCCGTGCTCATCCTCGACGACGTATTCGCCGAGCTCGACGCCGAACGCCGCCGGCGTCTGGCCGGCATCACGGCCGGCTACGAGCAGGTGCTGGTCACGGCAGCCGTCGAGGAGGACATCCCCGAGGTGCTGCATCGGCACGTGGTGCGGATCTCGGCCGGCACCATCATCGACGAGCGCGAGGTCGACGATGACCGAGCATGACGAGCCGGACGTCCCCGAGACGATCGCGACGTACTTGCGCCTGAGGGGTCTGAAGCCGAGTTCCAAGAACTGGAAGCGCAAGAAGCGCCTCGTCGACGACGAGAACGCCCCGTTCACGGCCGGCCGTGACCCCGGCACACTCGGCGATGTCCTGGCGAAGCTGACCAAGGATGCGGGCTGGGAGGCGGCGCTGAGCCGCGAGGATCTCGTGCTGCAGTGGGCGGAGCTCGCGGGCCCCGACACGGCCAAGCACTCCGAGCCGGTGTCGCTGGAGGGCGGCATGCTCACGGTCAAGTGCGATTCGACGGCGTGGGCGAAGAACCTGCAGTACATGCGCGCCGTGATCATCACGGAGATCGGGAGGAGGTACCCGGAGGCCGGTGTCGAGAACATCCGGTTCGTCGGGCCGGACGTCCCTTCGTGGAAATGGGGCACCAGAGTCGCTCCAGGGCGCGGTCCGCGCGATACCTACGGTTAGGACATGATCCATCCCGTCCCGGGGGACTCCAGGCGCGCAGAATCGCGTACAACGAGACAGGAAGGGGTCTTTCCGATAGACTGAGGGCCTAGATCTTCGATGTGGAGCCTCCTCTCAGATGACGCCTGAAACCCCCTCTGACGCGAACGAATCGACCGCGAACGACTCGACCCAGACGGGGGCAGAAGCACCCGGATCCGCCACGTCGCCGACCGCGCCCGCCCCGGCGGCGAAGCCCGCCCCAGAAGTGGAGTACGGCGCCGACTCGATCCAGATCCTCGAGGGACTCGAGGCTGTGCGCAAGCGCCCCGGCATGTACATCGGTTCGACCGGACCCCGCGGCCTGCACCACCTGGTGTACGAGATCGTGGACAACTCCGTCGACGAGGCGCTCGCGGGCTACGCCGACAAGATCCTCGTCACGCTCCTCGCCGACGGCGGCGTCCGTGTCATCGACAACGGTCGCGGCATCCCGGTCGACCCGCACTCCTCCGACCCGACCAAGTCGACAGTCGAGGTCGTGCTCACGATCCTGCATGCCGGTGGCAAGTTCGGCGGCGGCGCGTACGCCGTCTCCGGCGGTCTGCACGGTGTCGGATCCTCCGTGGTCAACGCCCTTTCGACGCGATTCGACGTCGAGGTCAAGCAGAAGGGCTTCGTCTGGCGGCACCGTTTCGCCGACGGTGGTGCGCCGCAGCAGCAACTCGAGAAGGGCGAGGCCACGTCCGAGACCGGAACGACGATCACGTTCTGGCCGGACGCGGAGATCTTCACCGAGACCGTCGAGTTCGAATACGACACGCTGCGCACCCGCTTCCAGCAGATGGCGTTCCTGAACAAGGGGCTGCGCATCGAACTGCTCGACGAGCGCGAAGGCGCCACGGTCGATGAGGAGGTCGACGGCACCGTCGTCACGCGCCAGCGCGCGGATGTGTTCTTCTACGAGCGCGGTCTCGTCGACTACGTCGAATACCTCAACCACGTGCGCAAGGCCGATGCCGTCAACGACGAGATCATCGCGTTCGAGTCCGAGGACACCGCCCGGAAGATCTCGCTCGAGGTCGCGATGCAGTGGACCACCGGCTACACCGAGAACGTGTTCACCTACGCGAACACCATCAACACGCACGAGGGCGGCACGCACGAGGAGGGCTTCCGCGCGGCGCTGACGACGCTCGTCAACCGCTACGCGCGCGCCAACAACATCCTCAAGGAGAAGGACGACAACCTCACCGGTGACGACGTGCGCGAGGGCCTCACCGCGGTCATCTCGATCAAGCTCGGCGAACCGCAGTTCGAGGGCCAGACCAAGACCAAGCTCGGCAACACCGAGGCGAAGGCCTTCACCCAGAAGGTGGTCGGCGATCAGCTCGGCGACTGGTTCGACCGCAACCCGAAGCAGGCCAAGAACGTCGTGACCAAGGCCGTCGAGGCCGCGACCGCCCGCATGGCCGCCCGCAAGGCGCGCGAGACCGCACGCCGCAAGAGCGTCTTCGAGTCGGCCGCGATGCCCGACAAGCTCAAGGACTGCACGAGCAAGGATCCGTCGATCAGCGAGATCTTCCTCGTGGAGGGCGACTCGGCCGGCGGCTCGGCTGTGCAGGGTCGCGACCCGCACACCCAGGCGATCCTGGCTCTGCGCGGCAAGATCCTCAACGTCGAGCGCGCGCGTCTGGACAAGGCCCTCGCCAACAAGGAAGTCCAGGCGATGATCCAGGCCTTCGGCACGGGCATCGGCGAGGACTTCGATCTCGGCAAGGCGCGCTATCACAAGATCGTGCTCATGGCGGATGCCGATGTGGACGGCCAGCACATCACCACGCTGCTGCTGACCCTGCTGTTCCGCTACATGCGCGGGCTCATCGAAGCGGGCTTCGTGTTCCTCGCGATGCCGCCGCTGTACCGCCTGAAGTGGACGAACGCACCGCACGAGTACGTGTACTCGGACGCCGAGCGCGACGCCCTGCTCAACGACGGGCTCGCGAACGGCAAGCGGATCCCGAAGGATGCCGGCATCCAGCGCTACAAGGGTCTGGGCGAGATGAACGCCAAGGAACTGTGGGAGACCACGATGGACCACACCACGCGCACGCTCCGTCAGATCACGATCGACGACGCGGCCGCCGCGGACGAGATCTTCAGCGTGCTGATGGGCGAGGACGTGGAGTCGCGTCGCGGCTTCATCCAGCGCAACGCCAAGGACGTCCGCTTCCTCGACATCTGATCCACCAACCACACAAGCGAATATCGGGAGTTCCTCCTTCGTGGCGGAGGAGGGCGCAGGGGTCTCACTGGTCAGGAGCATCGGGA
>NZ_JBFTQL010000030.1:0-47793 GCF_056398985.1 Microbacterium sp. 01T413_2 | reverse complement strand
GACGCGTCGGCCGAAGAGGCCCCGAAGGCGCGGGCCCCGCGCCGCAGCCGTGCGAAGAAGACCGACGACGCCCCGGCGGAGTCCGGCGAGGCGGCGCCGGAGGCCGCAGCCGAGCCGGTCACRAAGGAGGCGCCCGCGGACGCGGCGCCTGCCGACGCGCAGCCTGCTGACAATTCCGCCGACGGCGGCGAGGAGACGAGCGGCCGCAGCCGCAGCCGGTCCCGCTCGCGCAGCCGCAACCGCAACGGAGGCCAGGACGGCCAGAGCAACGGTGGCCAGAACAACAACGGCCAGAACAACAACAACAACGGCCAGAACAACAACCAGGGCGGCCGTGGCGGCGCTCAGGACATCGACGAGGACGGCGGCACTGGCCGCGGCCGCCAGCGCAACAAGCGCCGGGGCGGTCAGAACCAGAACGTCGACGAGTTCGAGACCGAGATCGGCGAGGACGACGTCCTCATCCCGATCGCGGGCATCCTCGACGTGCTCGACAACTACGCCTTCGTGCGCACCACCGGCTACCTCTCCGGCCCCAGCGACGTCTACGTCTCGCTCGGCCAGGTGAAGAAGTACAACCTGCGCAAGGGCGACGCCGTCGTCGGTGCGATCAAGCAGCCCCGCGAGGGCGAGCAGCAGGGCCGCCAGAAGTACAACGCGCTGGTGAAGGTCGACTCGGTCAACGGCCTGAGCACGGAGGACGCCGCGAACCGCGTCGAGTTCTCCGCCCTCACCCCGCTCTACCCGCAGGAGCGCCTGCGCCTGGAGACGGCGCCGGAGAAGCTCACGCAGCGCATCATCGATCTCGTCGCCCCGATCGGCAAGGGCCAGCGCGGCCTCATCGTCGCGCCCCCGAAGGCCGGCAAGACGATCGTGCTGCAGCAGATCGCCAACGCGATCGCGCAGAACAACCCCGAGGTGCACCTCATGGTCGTGCTCGTCGACGAGCGCCCCGAAGAGGTCACCGACATGCAGCGCACGGTGAAGGGCGAGGTCATCGCCTCGACCTTCGACCGTCCGGCAGAGGATCACACCACCGTCGCCGAGCTCGCGATCGAGCGTGCCAAGCGCCTGGTGGAGCTGGGGCGCGACGTCGTCGTGCTGCTCGACTCGATCACCCGCCTCGGCCGCGCGTACAACATCGCCGCTCCGGCCTCCGGCCGCGTGCTCACCGGCGGCGTGGACGCATCGGCGCTCTACCCGCCGAAGCGCTTCTTCGGCGCCGCGCGCAACATCGAGAACGGCGGATCCCTCACGATCCTCGCGACCGCACTGGTGGAGACCGGATCCAAGATGGACGAGGTCATCTTCGAGGAGTTCAAGGGCACCGGCAACAGCGAGCTGCGCCTGAGCCGCGCGCTGGCCGACAAGCGGATCTTCCCGGCCGTGGACGTCAACGCGTCCTCGACCCGCCGCGAGGAGATGCTGCTGAGCCCCGACGAGGTCAAGATCACCTGGAAGCTGCGCCGTGCCCTCGCCGGGCTCGACCCGCAGCAGGCGCTCGAGGTCGTCCTCGGCAAGCTCAAGGAGACCGACTCGAACGTCGAGTTCCTGCTGCAGATGCAGAACGCGCAGCTGGGGAAGCCCTCCGCGGGCACCGGCCACAGCCACGCGTCCGAGAACAGCATCCGCTGATCCGCGCAGCCTGAACGCTGCCTCATCCGGGAGGGATCCGGTCGTCATGTTCGAGCAGGTCGAGTCGCTGCGCGACGAGCACCGCAGGGTGGAGAGAGAGCTCTCCGACCCTGAGGTGCACGCCGACGCGGCGCGGGCGAAGCGGGTCAACCGCCGCTACGCCGAGCTCAGCCGCATCGTGAAGGCGCATGACGACTGGATCGCCGCCGGCGAGGATCTCGAGACCGCGCGCGAGTTCGCCCGCGAGGACGAGTCGATCGCGGCGGAGATCCCCGGCATGGAGGAGGGGCTGCAGGTCGCCCAGGAGAAGCTCCGGCGCCTGCTGATCCCTCGGGATCCGGATGATGCCCGTGACGTGATCATGGAGATCAAGGCGGGGGAGGGCGGAGCCGAATCCGCCCTCTTCGCCGCCGACCTGCTGCGCATGTACGTGCAGTACGCGGCGTCCAAGGGCTGGAAGACCGAGCTGCTCGATCGCACCGAATCGGATCTCGGCGGTTACAAGGACGTGCAGGTCGCGATCAAGGGATCCTCCACGGACCCCTCCCAGGGCGTCTGGGCCCACCTCAAGTACGAGGGCGGCGTGCACCGGGTGCAGCGCGTACCGGCGACCGAGTCGCAGGGCCGCATCCACACGTCCACCACCGGGGTGCTGGTGTTCCCCGAGGTGGATGAGCCGGACGAGATCGCGATCAACCAGAACGACCTCAAGATCGACGTGTTCCGTTCCTCGGGCCCCGGCGGCCAGTCGGTGAACACGACGGACTCCGCGGTGCGCATCACRCACGTGCCGAGCGGGATCGTCGTGTCCATGCAGAACGAGAAGTCGCAGCTGCAGAACCGYGAGGCGGCCATGCGGGTGCTGCGCGCCCGTCTGCTGGCCAAGCAGCAGGAGGAGCTCGACGCCGCGGCCTCCGATGCGCGTCGCTCGCAGATCCGCGGCATGGACCGCTCCGAGCGGATCCGCACCTACAACTTCCCCGAGAACCGGATCGCGGATCATCGCACCGGGTTCAAGGCTTACAACCTCGATGCCGTGATGGACGGGGCGCTCGAGCCGCTCATCGAGTCCGCGATCCACGCGGACGAGGAGGCCAGGCTCGCCGCCCTCGGCACCGAGGACTGACCGCCCGACACCCCGGAGAGCGTTCCGTCACCACGCTCCGCGCGTGGGTGTGCGTCCTTCGCGCGCGTCGTCGGGCAGCGCCATCTCGGCACGCATCCCCAGCAGCCGCACCGGCCGGTCGGGGTCTATCCGGGCGATGAGCTCCCGTGCCTTCGCGATGACGAGATCGCGGTCGACGGTCTCCGGGATCCGCTTGGTGAACGTCTTCGTCGTGAACGGGGCGTAGCGCACCTTCAGCCCGAGGCCGATGACGGGCCGTCCGTCCTCGGCGACGTCGTCCAGAACCTGTTCGAGCAGCGTCAGTGCGGCCTGCTCGATCTCCGCGCGGTCGGCGAGATCGGTCTGGTAGGTCGTCTCACGGCTGTGCCCGCGCGCGACCCAGGGTGTGTCGTCGACGACGGCGGATCCGCCGCCCTGTCCGAGTTCGCGGTACCAGAGCCCCATCCGCGGGCCGAACTCGGCGACGAGCCCGTCCTCCGGCGCGGTCGAGAGTTCGGCGACCGTGCGGATCCCGAGGGCCACGAGGCGCTTCGACACCTTCGGGCCGACGCCCCAGAGCTCGATCACGGGGCGTTCGCCCATCACGTCGTCCCAGTTCTCGGCCGTGAGGCGGAACACGCCCCGGGGCTTGCCGAACCCGGTCGCGATCTTCGCCCGTACGAGCGTGTCCCCGATGCCCACGCTGCAGTGCAGTCCGGTGCGCTCCAGGACGGCATGCTGCAGGCGCCGTGCGTACGCCTCAGGATCGTCCGTGTCGACGCCGACGAACGCCTCGTCCCAGCCCAGCACCTGCACCACGGCGCCCGGCTGGGCCCGCACCGCCGCCATCACTTCGGCGGAGGCGGCCAGATACGCGGGCGCGTCCACCGGCAGGATCACCGCATCCGGAGCCTTGCGAGCCGCGATCCGCAGCGGCATCCCCGAGCCCACGCCGAACGCGCGCGCCTCGTAGGACGCCGTCGACACCACCGCGCGCTCGGTCGGATCGCCGCGACCGCCCACGATGAGCGCAAGCCCTGCCAGCTCGGGACGGCGCAGCACCTCGACGGCCGCGATGAACTGGTCGAGGTCCACATGGAGCACCCAGCGCATGCCCCGACAGTACGCGTCGCGAGCCGGGCGCGCACCCGTGCCCCGCTATGCTCCGGCCATGAGCCTCTTCCTCACGCGCACCCTGATCTTCGTGGCATCCTCCGCGATCGGCCTCATCGTGGCCGATCTGCTGCTGACGGGTTTCACCATCGAGTGGAGCAAGTGGTGGGGCTTCGTGCTGTGCGTGCTCATCTTCACGGTGCTGCAGAGCCTGCTCGCGCCCTGGATCACGTCCATGGCCAACCGCTACGCGCCGGCGCTGCTGGGCGGGATCGGCATCATCTCCACCTTCGTGGCGCTGCTCATCGTCGTGCTGCTGCCCATCGGCGGCCTGCGGATCACCGATGCGCTCGGCTGGGGGCTCGGACCGGTCGTGGTCTGGATCATCACGGCGGTTTGCACCGTCGTCCTGCCGCTGCTGCTGATCAAGCGGGAGGTGCGCGAAGCGGCGGCGCTCAAGGCCGCGGCCAAGAAGCGCTGACGAGGAGGCCCCGCGGGGGCGAGGTCAGATCGAGTAGTCGGGCACCGACAGGATCCTCGCCGTGTTCTCTCCCTCGACACGAGGTCTGGCCCTGGCGGGAACCCCGGTGAGCACGGAGTCGGCGGGCGCGTCCTTCGTGACGACGGCGTTGGCGCCGATGGCGGAGCGCGCACCGATGACGACGGGGCCGAGGATCTTCGCTCCTGCGCCGACCACGACGCCGTCCTGGAGCGTGGGGTGGCGCTTGCCCGCGTCGCGGGTGCGGCCGCCGAGGGTGACCCCGTGGTAGAGCATCACATCGTCGCCGACCTCGGCGGTCTCACCGATCACGACGCCCATGCCGTGGTCGATGAAGAAGCGACGGCCGATCGTGGCGCCGGGGTGGATCTCGACGCCGGTCAGCCAGCGGGCGACCTGCGAGCCCATCCGTGCCGGGAAGCGCAGTCCGCGCGTCCACAGCGCATGGTTCACGCGATGCGCCCAGATGGCGTGCAGRCCSGGGTAGAGCASSGCGATCTCGAWYCCGCCRCGTGCGGCGGGGTCACGGAGCCGGGCGGATGCGATGTCTTCGCGCATCCGCCCGGCCCACGACATGCCAGAGTGCGGCATCAGTCCTCGCGCAGGTCCTCGAACAGGGCGGTGGACAGGTAGCGCTCGCCGGTGTCCGGCGCGATCACGACGATGGTCTTGCCCGTGTTCTCGGGGCGTGCGGCGACCTTCAGCGCCTGTGCGACGGCGGCGCCGGCGGAGATGCCGACCAGCAGCCCCTCCTTCGCCGCCAGGTCCCGGGCGGTGCTGAGGGATTCCTCGAAGCCGGCGGTGATGATCTCATCGATGACGTCGCGGTCCAGGATCGCGGGGACGAAGTTCGGGCCGATGCCCTGGATCTTCGCCGGGCCGGGGTGCCCCTCGCTGAGCAGGGGGGAGTCGGTCGGCTCGACGGCGATGACCTTCACCTCGGGGTTGGCCGCCTTGAGGGCCTGACCGGTGCCGGTGATGGTGCCACCGGTGCCGATGCCCGCGACGAAGAAGTCGACGTCGCCGTCGGTGTCGCGCAGGATCTCCTGCGCCGTGGTCTCGCGGTGGATCTGCGGGTTCGCGGCGTTCTCGAACTGTCGGGCCCAGACGGCCCCCGGGGTCTCCGCGATGATCTCCTGCAGCTTCTCGATCGCGCCCTTCATGCCCAGGGTCGGGTCGGTCAGCACGAGCTCTGCGCCGAACGCCTTCAGCAGCACGCGGCGCTCCTTCGACATGGAGGAGGGCATCGTCAGGATCACGCGGTAGCCACGCGCGGCGCCCACCATGGCCAGGGCGATGCCGGTGTTGCCGCTCGTCGCCTCGACGATCGTGCCACCGGGCTTCAGCTCGCCGGAGGCCTCCGCGGCGTCGACGATCGCGATGCCGATGCGGTCCTTGACGCTCGAGGCSGGGTTGAACGACTCGAGCTTGACCAGCACCGTGGCGCCGAGGCCCTCGGTCACGTGGTTCAGCTTGACGAGCGGGGTGTTGCCGAACGTGCTGGTGATGTCGGAGTGGATGCCTGCCATGAGGGACCTTTCGATGGACGCACTTCTTCGGGGTTGCCACGATCCCATCCCGCTTCCGACGGGGACACGATCGAGCACAGCCTAGGACGATGGCGTGTGGGCCCGGTGAATGTGACGCCCGCATTACGCTGGACGTCTATGTCCGTGCCCCTTGCCGATGCCCTCCGCCGCGCCGCCACGACCCTCGGCGACGGCGGCGTCCCGGATCCCGTCGTCGACGCCGAGCTCCTGGCCGGGCACGTCCTCGGGCTCGGTCGCGGCGCCGTCCAGGCGGCGATGATCCGCGGAGACGTGCTGACCGATGCGGACGAGGCTGCCCTGGACGCGCTCGTCGCACGCCGTGCCGCGCGGGAGCCGCTTCAGCATCTCACCGGCATGGCGCCGTTCCGCCACCTCGAGCTGGCGGTGGGGCCCGGTGTGTTCGTGCCGCGCCCGGAGACCGAGATCGTCGCGCAGTTCGCCATCGACGCGCTGCTCGCGACCGCCTCGCCGGTTCCTGTCGGCGTGGATCTGTGCACCGGATCCGGAGCCATCGCCCTCGCTCTCGCGACGGAGGTGCCGCACGCACAGGTGCATGCCGTCGAGCTCTCGCCCGAGGCGCACGCCTGGGCGCTGCGGAACACGGCGGGGCAGGAGAACCTCTCCCTGGTGCTCGGCGACCTCCGCTCGGAGCTGGGGGAGTTGGACGGCACGGTCGACGTGGTCATCTCCAATCCTCCGTATGTGCCGGACGATGCCGTCCCGCGCGATCCGGAGGTGCGCCTTCACGACCCTGCGCTCGCGCTGTACGGCGGCCCCGACGGACTCGACGTGGTGCGCGCGATCAGCCGCCGCGCCTGGGCGCTGCTGCATCCCGGCGGGACGCTCGTGCTCGAGCACGCGGAGGTGCAGGGCGACGCGATCCGTGAGCTCCTCGCTGCGGACGGCTGGCGCGCGACGGCGACGCACCGCGACCTGACCCAGCGCGACCGCGCGACGACGGCGATCCGCCCGTAGCCGGATCCGCCGGCGCGGGGAGATCCGCACGCCCGCTCAGGGCGCACGGCGCCGCGCCCCGTAGACTGGGCCGGTCATGTCCTCAGTCTTCGATAGCCGCGACGCGGATCAGATCCTCACCGGTATGCGCCAGGCCCGTCTTGCCATCGGCCGCGGCGAGCTGGTCGTGCTGCCCACCGATACCGTCTACGGCGTGGGCGCCGATGCCTTCAGCCCCGCCGCCGTGCAGCGCCTGCTCGATGCGAAGGGGCGAGGGCGCCAGCAGCCGCCGCCCGTCCTCGTCGGCAGCACTGCCACTCTCGCCGCCCTCGTGGAGACCGTGCCGGAGCCGGTGCAGCGTCTGGTCGACGAGTTCTGGCCCGGCGGGCTCACGATCGTGCTGCCCGCGCAGCAGTCCCTGGTCTGGGATCTGGGCGAGACCCACGGCACGGTCGCCGTGCGGATGCCCGACCACCGGGTCGCGCTCGCCCTGCTCGAGGAGACCGGCCCGCTCGCAGTCTCCAGTGCGAACCTGACCGGGGAGCCGGCCGCCGTCGAGGTCGATCAGGCCAAGGGCATGCTCGGCGACAGCATCGAGGTCTACCTCGACGCAGGTCCCGCGACCCGTGGCGTCGCCTCCACGATCGTCGACGCCACGTCGCTCGTGCGCCCGGGCGGCGAGGACCCGAAGGTGCGCGTGCTCCGCGAGGGTGCGGTCTCCCGCGACGAGCTCGCCCGCGTGCTCGGGGACCTGCTCGACGAGCAGCCCTGATCCCGGCCGGAGGAGAGCGACCCCGTGAAGCAGTACCTGTTCACCGTGATCCTCACGGCAGCCGTGACCCTGGCCTGCTCGTGGGCGGTGTGGCAGCTCAGTCTGCGCTTCAAGCTGTACCCGGGCATCCGTGAGCGCGATGTGCACACGACGCCGACGCCGCGGCTCGGGGGAGTGGCGATGCTGCTCGGCATCCTGGCGGCGTTCACCGCGAGCGCGGCCAGTCCGTTCTTCCACATCATCTGGGCGCAGCCGCAGACGATGTGGTCGGTGGTCGGCGCGGTCTTGCTCATCGCGATCGTCGGCGTCATCGATGATCTGTGGGATCTGGACTGGATGATCAAGCTGGGAGCGCAGTTCCTGGCCGCGGGGCTGGTGACGATCGTCGGCGGGCTGCAGATCGCCTCGCTCCCGCTCGCCGAGCCCGTGATCGGATCCAACTGGCTGAGCATCGTGATCACGATGTTCGCGATCGTCATCGTCATGAACGCGGTGAACTTCATCGACGGGCTCGACGGCCTGGTCGCCGGCGTCTGCCTCATCGCCAACGGCGTCTTCTTCGCCTACTCCTACATCATCGCCCGCGACATCGGCCAGTCCAGCTACTTCAGCCTCGCCCCGTTCATCGCGGCCGTGCTGATCGGCGCATGCATCGGATTCCTGCCGATGAACTGGAGCCCCGCGAAGCTGTTCATGGGCGACTCCGGCGCCCTCGTGATCGGCCTGCTCATGGCGACCAGCGCCGTCGCCATCACCGGGCAGCTGAATCCCGCTGTGCTCACCAACGCGCAGATCGGGCGCTCCCAGCTGCTCGGCGCGTTCATCCCGATCCTGCTGCCGGTCGTCGTGGTGCTGCTGCCGCTGCTCGATTTCGGACTGGCCGTGCTGCGACGCATGGGCGCGGGCAAGTCGCCGTTCTCGCCCGATCGTAAGCACCTGCACCACCGCATGCTCGACCTCGGCCACCGCGGCCGCGATGCCGTGCTCATCTTCTACGCGTGGACGGCCATCATCTCGATCGCCGTGCTGCTGATGTACATCGGCTCGCGCGAGGGCTGGTACGGCGAATACGCCGCCGGCATCATCTTCGGCGTCGTCGGGGCCGCGGCCTGCCTCGTCGTCACCCTCATCCCGTCGCGTCCGCGCGCATCCCAGAAGGAATCGAAATGAGCTCCGCGAGCGACCGCCCCTCCGCCGGCCAGAGCCCCGTCACCAGCACCCCGGTCCTGCGCACGGCGCTGATCGCCTCCGGCATCGCCGCCGTCGTACTCGCGATCGTGGCCGGGATCATCGGGGGAGTGCTCAAGGGCGCCCCGGGCGTGTGGAGCGGCCTGATCGGCGCCCTCATCGCGGTGCTCTTCGGGGCGATCACAGCCGGCAGCATCCTCATCGCCAACCGCTGGTTCGGGCAGGAGCTGTACGTGCAGCTGTTCTTCGCGATCGTGATGGGCGGCTGGTTCCTCAAGCTGGGGCTGTTCTTCGTGCTCATCCTCGTTCTGCGCGGGCAGCCCTGGCTGGAGCCGCTCGTCTTCTTCTGGGCGCTGCTGGCAGGCGTGCTGGTCTCGCTCGCGATCGACGCGGTGGTGTTCCTGAAGATGCGGCTGCCCGTCGTCAGCGACGCATCCCTGCCGACCGTCGCCCCCGAAGACGTCGCTCCGGGCGCGGGAACCGGCTCACAGCAGGCTCCGGACGCGGATTCAGGCAACTCACTGGTCTGATAGGCTGGAACCCGAGCCCGCTCGTCACGCGAGCGTTGCGCTGTGAAGCATATCGACCGACGCCCCGGTAGCCCCCGGTGCCCCGACGCTGGAGCCCGCGCTGTTTAATCTTGCTGCGACCATGATCCCTCGACTGGCCGACAACGGCGGGTTCCACGGACCGTCCATCGACGACTTCTTCCCCGCGCCGTTGTTCTACATCGCCGGCATCGGCGTGACACGCATCAACCTGGTGCAGGCGTTCTCGGTGCTCGTTCTGGTGCTCTTCCTCGTGCTCGGCACCCGACGCATGAAGATCGTCCCCGGGCGGTTCCAGAGCGTCGTGGAGATGGGCCTGGACTTCGTCCGCGGCGGCATCGCGCACGACCTGCTCGGACGCAAGGACGGCGACCGCTTCCTGCCGCTTCTGACGACGATCTTCTTCATGACGCTGTTCTTCAACCTGACGGGCATCATCCCGTTCCTGAACATCGCCGGATCCAGCGTCGCGGCCGTTCCGCTCATGCTGGCGGTCATCAGCTACGTGACCTTCATCTACGCGGGTCTCAAGAAGAGCCCGAAGAACTTCGTGAAGAACGCGCTGTTCCCCTCGGGCGTGCCATGGCCGGTCTACTTCATCGTGACGCCGATCGAGATCATCTCGACCTTCGTGATCCGCCCGGTCACCCTCATGCTGCGACTGCTGATGAACATGGTTGTCGGGCACATGCTGCTCGTGCTGTGCTTCTCGGCCACCTGGTTCTTCTTCTTCACGGCGGGTGGCGGCTGGGCCGTCCTCGGCATCCCGACCCTCGCCTTCGGAGGCGCCTTCACGGCCCTCGAGATCCTGGTCGCTGTCCTCCAGGCCTACGTCTTCACCGTCCTCACCGCGGTCTACATCCAGCTCGCGGTCGCAGAAGAGCACTGACAACCCCTGCGGGCGGCGAACCTGCCGCCCACAACGAAAGGAAAAATCCGTGGACGCTACTACGGTTCTCGCAGCAGTCAACGGCAACCTCGCGGCAATCGGCTACGGCCTCGCCGCCATCGGCCCGGCCATCGGCGTGGGCATCGTCGTCGGCAAGACGATCGAGGGTGTCGCCCGCCAGCCCGAGCTGGCCGGTCGCCTGCAGGTCCTGATGTGGATCGGCATCGCCTTCACCGAGGCGCTCGCATTCATCGGCATCGCCGTCGGCTTCATCCCCTTCCCGTAACCCGCACTCGAATCCCGAAGGAGACAGGATGCTGAACGCTCTTGTCACGCACCTCGCGGCCGAGGGTGAGACGAAGAACCCGATTCTTCCCGAGACCTACGATCTCGTCTGGTCGGGTCTGTTCTTCCTGATCATCTTGTTCGTGGTGTGGAAGGTCGCTCTTCCCCGGTTCACGAAGATGCTCGACGAGCGCTCCGCGGCCATCGAGGGCAACATCGCCAAGGCCGATGAGGCGCAGAAGCAGGCCGAGGCCGCGCTGGAGGAGTACACCCGCCAGCTCGCCGAGGCCCGCACCGAGGCCGGCGCGATCCGCGAGACCGCCCGTGAGGACGGCAAGAAGATCGTCGCCGAGGCCAAGGAGACCGCTGCCGCAGAGGCCGCTCGCACGACCGCAGCCGCACACGCGCAGATCGAAGCCGAGCGCCAGACGGCGTTCGTCTCGCTGCGCAACGAGGTCGGCGGCCTCGCCCTCGACCTCGCCGGTGGCGTGGTCGGCGAGACCCTCTCCGACGACGCACGCGCGACGGCCGTCGTGGACCGCTTCCTGGCGGACCTCGAGGCCTCCGAGGCGGCGAAGTAATGGGCAGCGCGACCGCTCAGGCCCTTGAGGTGTCGAGCAGCGCTCTGACCGCCGCGCAGGGCATCACCCTCGACGTCGCCGGAGACCTGTTCTCCGCCACGCGCCTGATCGGTGAGTCCTCCGCGCTGAGCGGCGCGCTCGCCGATCCGTCCGCTCCGGTCGAGGCCCGCGCGGCACTTGTGTCGCGCGTCTTCGCCGGCGCGGCGGCGCCTGCGCAGCAGGTGCTGACCGTCGCGGTCTCGCAGCGCTGGTCCTCCGCCGCCGACTTGGTCGACGGTGTGGAGGAGCTGGCCGTGCGCGCTGCGACGATCGCCGCGCCCGACGCCGACATCGAGGGCGAGCTGTTCTCGGTGTCGCGCCTGGTGGCCGACAACGCCGATCTCGAACTCGCCCTGGGCAGCCGCCTGGGCGGCGGTGAGGGCAAGGCCGCGCTCGTGCAGAAGCTGGTCGGTGCGAGCCTGCACCCGGCCACGTCGCTGACCCTCACCTCGCTGGTGCGCCAGCAGCGTGGGCGCCGCGTGCGCCGGCTGCTGAGCAGGGCGATGCGCATCGTGTCCACGCAGCGCGACCGGATCGTCGCGACGGTGCACACCGCCGCTCCGCTGAGCGCGCCGCAGCGCGACCGTCTCCGCGCGGTTCTGGCCGGGCGCTACGGCCGCCAGGTCGCGCTGAACGAGGTGCTCGACTCCTCCGTCGTCGGAGGCCTGCGCGTGCAGGTCGCGGACGATGTCATCGACGGCAGCATCTCCGCCCGCCTCGCCGATCTCCGGCACAAGCTCGCGGGCTGAAACACGACTTCGCGCGGGAAGCCGCGCACCCATACACAAAGGGAAGACAATGGCAGAACTTTCGATCAGCCCCGACGTCATCCGTGACGCGCTGAAGGACTTCGTCGCCGCGTACGAGCCCACGGGCGGCGTGGCGACCGAGGTCGGCACCGTCATCGACGCAGCGGATGGCATCGCGCACGTCGAGGGCCTGCCCGGCGTCATGGCGAACGAGCTCGTGACCTTCGCCGACGGCACCAAGGGACTCGCACTGAACCTGGATGAGCACGAGATCGGTGTCGTCGTCCTCGGCGAGTTCTCCGGTGTCGAGGCCGGCCAGGAGGTCACCCGCACCGGTGAGGTGCTCTCCGTCCCGGTCGGCGACGGCTACCTCGGCCGGGTGGTCGACCCGCTCGGCAACCCGATCGACGGCCTCGGTGAGATCGCGACGGAGGGCGTCCGTGCTCTCGAGCTGCAGGCGCCTGGCGTCATGCAGCGCAAGAGCGTGCACGAGCCGATGCAGACCGGCATCAAGGCCATCGACGCGATGATCCCGGTTGGCCGCGGCCAGCGCCAGCTCATCATCGGCGACCGCCAGACCGGCAAGACCGCGATCGCGATCGACACGATCATCAACCAGAAGGCCAACTGGGACTCCGGCGACGTCAACAAGCAGGTCCGCTGCATCTACGTCGCGATCGGCCAGAAGGGCTCGACCATCGCCTCCGTCAAGGGCGCGCTGGAAGAGGCCGGCGCCCTGGAGTACACGACCATCGTCGCCGCCCCGGCGTCCGACCCGGCCGGCTTCAAGTACCTCGCCCCCTACACCGGATCGGCCATCGGCCAGCACTGGATGTACGGCGGCAAGCACGTCCTGATCATCTTCGACGACCTGTCGAAGCAGGCCGAGGCCTACCGCGCCGTGTCGCTGCTGCTGCGCCGTCCGCCGGGCCGCGAGGCCTACCCGGGTGACGTCTTCTACCTGCACTCCCGTCTGCTGGAGCGCTGCGCGAAGCTGTCCGACGAACTCGGCGCCGGTTCGATGACGGGCCTGCCCATCATCGAGACCAAGGCGAACGACGTCTCGGCGTACATCCCGACCAACGTGATCTCGATCACCGACGGCCAGATCTTCCTGCAGTCCGACCTGTTCAACGCCAACCAGCGTCCGGCTGTCGACGTGGGCATCTCGGTGTCCCGCGTCGGTGGTGACGCCCAGGTCAAGTCGATCAAGAAGGTCTCCGGMACGCTGAAGCTCGAGCTGGCGCAGTACCGCTCGCTCGAGGCSTTCGCGATGTTCGCSTCCGACCTCGACCAGGCYWSCCGCCGTCAGCTSGCTCGYGGCGCSCGCCTSACCGAGCTGCTCAAGCAGCCGCAGTACTCGCCGTACCCCGTCGAGGAGCAGGTCGTCTCGATCTGGGCCGGTACCAAGGGCAAGCTCGACTCGATCGAGGTCGAGGACGTGCTGCGCTTCGAGCGCGAGCTGCTGGATCACCTGCGTCGCAACACCACCGTGCTCGACACCCTCCGTGAGACCAACGTCCTCGACGACGACACGGTCGCAGAGCTGGAGAAGGCCACCGACGCCTTCCTCCTCGAGTTCCAGGGCGGCAAGGGCCACGGCATCGGCGCTCCCGGACACGAGGAGCACAGCGCCGCGGACGTCGACGACGTGAACCAGGAGAAGATCGTCAAGGGCCGCCGCGCGTAATCGCGGGGATTCTCAGCTATGGGCGCACAACTCCGGGTCTACAAGCAGAAGATCTCTTCTGCTCAGACGACCAAGAAGATCACGAAGGCGATGGAACTCATCGCGGCTTCGCGCATCCAGAAGGCGATGGCGCGTGTCAACGCGTCCTCGCCCTTCGCGCGGGCCGTGACGAGGGCCGTGTCCGCCGTCGCGACGCATTCCAACGTCGACCACCCGCTCACCCGTGAGCCCGAGACGATCCGCCGCTCCGCGGTCGTGATCTTCTCGAGCGATCGGGGTCTGGCCGGCGCGTTCAACTCGCAGATCCTGCGCGAGGCCATGGAGCTCGCCGAGCTCCTGCGCTCGGAGGGTCGCGAGCCGGTGTTCTACCTGGTCGGTCGCAAGGCCGTCGGGTACTTCCAGTTCCGGCGCCTCGAGGCCGCCGCGGAGTGGACGGGTGACACCGACACGCCGTCCTTCCACACGGCAGAGGCCATCGCTGCCTCGCTGCTGGAGGCTTTCGAGCGCGGTGGTCAGCAGGGCGGCGTGGACGAGATCCACCTCGTGTACAACCGCTTCGTCAGCATGATGACCCAGTCGCCCGAGACGGTGCGCCTGCTTCCGCTGGAGATCGCGGAGGCCGACGCGGCCGACACCTCGAGTGCCGTGTACCCGTTGTACGAGTTCGAGCCGGATGCGGCGACGGTGCTCGACGCGATCCTGCCGGTGTACATCCAGAGCCGGGTCTTCAACGCCCTCCTGCAGTCGTCCGCCGCCAAGCAGGCCGCGACGCAGAAGGCGATGAAGTCGGCCAGCGACAACGCCGACAAGCTCATCACCGACTACACCCGCCTGCGCAACAACGCGCGTCAGGCGGAGATCACGCAGCAGATCGCCGAGATCGTCGGCGGCGCCGACGCATTGTCGTCGAGCAAGTAAGACCCCTCAGGAGAGAGACGAATTATGACTGCCACCGCTACGACGGTCGTCGGCCGCGTTGCTCGCGTCACCGGCCCGGTCGTCGACATCGAGTTCCCGCACGACTCGATCCCCGACATCTACAACGCACTGAAGACGACGATCACCATCGGCGAGGAGTCGACGGAGATCACCCTCGAGGTCGCCCAGCACCTCGGCGATGACCTCGTCCGCGCCATCTCGCTCAAGCCCACCGACGGCATGGTCCGCGGCCAGGAGGTGCGCGACACCGGCGAAGCCATCTCGGTGCCCGTCGGCGACGTCACCAAGGGCAAGGTCTTCAACGTGATCGGCGAGGTCCTGAACGCCGAGCCCGGCGAGCAGATCGAGATCACCGAGCGCTGGCCGATCCACCGCAAGGCCCCGAACTTCGACCAGCTCGAGTCGAAGACCACGATGTTCGAGACCGGCATCAAGTCGATCGACCTGCTCACCCCGTACGTGCAGGGTGGAAAGATCGGCCTGTTCGGCGGTGCGGGCGTCGGCAAGACGGTCCTCATCCAGGAGATGATCCAGCGCGTCGCGCAGGACCACGGTGGTGTGTCGGTGTTCGCCGGTGTCGGCGAGCGCACCCGTGAGGGCAACGACCTCATCGCCGAGATGGAGGAGGCGGGCGTCTTCGACAAGACCGCCCTCGTCTTCGGTCAGATGGACGAGCCGCCGGGGACGCGCCTGCGCGTCGCCCTGTCGGCGCTGACCATGGCGGAGTACTTCCGCGATGTGCAGAAGCAGGACGTGCTGCTCTTCATCGACAACATCTTCCGCTTCACGCAGGCCGGATCCGAGGTCTCCACGCTGCTCGGCCGTATGCCGTCCGCGGTGGGCTACCAGCCGAACCTCGCCGACGAGATGGGCGTGCTCCAGGAGCGCATCACCTCGACGCGCGGCCACTCGATCACCTCGCTGCAGGCGATCTACGTGCCGGCCGATGACTACACCGACCCGGCTCCCGCCACGACGTTCGCGCACCTCGACGCGACCACCGAGCTCTCGCGTGAGATCGCCTCGAAGGGTCTGTACCCGGCGATCGACCCGCTGACGTCGACCTCGCGGATCATGGACCCCCGCTACCTGGGTGAGGACCACTACCGCGTGGCCACCACGGTCAAGCAGATCCTGCAGAAGAACAAGGAGCTGCAGGAGATCATCGCGATCCTCGGTGTCGACGAGCTCTCCGAAGAGGACAAGATCGTCGTGGCGCGCGCGCGTCGCATCCAGCAGTTCCTGTCCCAGAACACCTACATGGCGAAGAAGTTCACCGGTGTCGAGGGCTCCACGGTCCCGCTCAAGGACACGATCGAGTCGTTCGACGCGATCTGCCGCGGTGACTTCGACCACGTCGCGGAGCAGGCCTTCTTCAACGTCGGCCCGATCTCGGAYGTCGAGGAGAACTGGGCTCGCATCCAGAAGGAGAACGCCTGATCATGGCGCCCGGTGCTGCATCACTGCACGTCAGCCTCGTCTCCGCCGACGCGGAGGTCTGGACCGGCGAGGCCAGCCTCGTCGTCGCGAAGACCGTCGAGGGCGAGCTGGGCTTCATGGCCGGTCACGAGCCCGTGCTGGCCATCCTCGCCGAGGGCCAGGTCCGTATCACTCAGCTGGATGGCACCAAGGTGCTCGCCAGCGCGCGTGACGGCTTCGTCTCGATGGAGGGCRACRCCCTGACGATCGTCGCGGGCAACGCGGCRCTCGTCGCCTGATCCACAGCATCCTGCACGTCCGCCCCGGTTCCCCGCCTCTTGCGGGGAACCGGGGCGGACGTCTGTCCGGGGGAGTGACATGAAGATCCTGCTGCCGCCGTCGGAGACCAAGCGCCCGGGCGGGACATCGGAGGCGCCCGAGCCTTCGGTATGGGCGTTGCCAGGGTTGCTGCCGCAGCGCGAGCAGCTGCGCGACGCCCTCATGGCACTGGCCGCCGACGCGGACGCGACACGCCGGGTGCTCAAGCTCAGCGACAAGCAGCTCGCCGAAGCCCTGTACGACAACGCCCGGCTGCGGACGGCCGAGGTCATGCCCGCCGTGGACCGCTACACGGGCGTGCTCTACGACGCGCTCGATGCCGCGACGCTCGACGGCTACGCGCGGCGCTGGCTGGGAGCTCATGTGCTCGTGCACAGCGCGCCCTTCGGTCCGGTCGGCGCCCTCGACGCGATCCCGTCGTATCGGCTCGGCGCCGGGGCATCGGTGCCGGGACTGCCCCCGCTGCGAAGACTGTGGGCGGACGCCGTGTCGGCCGAGCTCGCCGCCTCGGCGCCGTCCTTCGTGCTGGACCTGCGCTCCGAGGCGTACGTGGATCTGGGACCCGTTCCCGAGGGTCTGCCGTCGGCGTACGTGCGTGTGGTGACGGAGCAGGGCAAGGCGCTGAACCACTTCAACAAGCACGCCAAGGGCGACTTCGTGCGTCGTCTGGCGCAGCAGCGTCCGAAGATCGGATCGCTCCGTACCCTCCTGAACTGGGCGGAGCGTTCGGGCGTGCCGCTGAGGGAGACGAGTGAGCACGGCGTCCTCGAGCTGGTGACGGATCAGCCGACGACCCGCAAATAGTTCGTGAGTGCGACGCCAGGACGCGGTAGGGTGTTTCGCGTCGAGGCACCCAGCTGATTCTCAGCTGAGGCTGCTCGATGCGAATGCATCATGAACCGATTCCCGGAGGGAAACATGGACTCTTACGGAGACAGCGGCGCTTACGCGGCTGTGTACCTGATCGCCGCGTTGACGTGGTTTATCTTCGCCATCGTCTTCTACGTACTCGGCTCGCTCTTCCTGATGAAGATCTTCGACAAGGCAGGCGTTCAGGGCAAGTGGCGCGCCTGGGTTCCGGTCTACTCCTCGATGGTGTTCCTGAAGCTGGGTGACCTCAGCCCCTGGCTAGTCCTCTACGCGTTCGGCGGAGCGATCGTGCTGGGCTGGATCCCCGTCATCGGGCAGATCATCGGCCTCGCCGCCTTTGCGCTGACATGCCTCGCAGCCTGGCGCGTCGGTCTGAAGCTGCAGAAGGGCGCGGGCTGGGTGGTGCTCTACGTCTTCCTCAGCCTGATCTGGCTCGGCATCAACGCCTTCGACAAGTCGCGCTGGAACCCGAACATCGCTCCCGCCTCGTGGGCCGGCAATGGCTTCTTCGCAGACCGCACGGTCTGGCAGGGCATCCCGGTGCAGCCGTCCGCGCAGGCCGCGGCCCCGGGCTACGGAGCGCCGCAGGGCTACCAGCCGCCGGCCGCCCAGGGCTACGCGCCGCCGCAGCAGCCCGGCTACGGCCAGCCCGCCGCTCCCCAGGCTCCGCAGCAGGGCTTCCAGCCGCCGGCGCCGCAGGCCACGCCGCCGACGTTCCAGCCGCCGGCAGCTCCGCCGGCTTCCGCCCCGGACGTGCCAGTCACTCCGCCGGCTCCGCCCGCGCCTCCGGCTCCGCCGGCAGCCGCTCCGGAGAACGGCGAGCAKCCCCCGGCGTGACGCTCCGATAATGCCCCGGTCCTCGGATCGCGGACGACGTGGGAAGCCTCGGTCTTTCGACCGGGGCTTCCCGCATGCCCGCCGACCGCATCCCGGGTCGGCCTGTAGTTTGGAGGCATGAGCGCTGAACGTCGTGTTGGATCGTCCGGGCTCCTGGTCTCCGCGGTGGGACTCGGATGCAACAACTTCGGACGGGCGGGCACGGCGACCGAGACGCTGCAGGGCACCATCCAGGTACTGGACGCGGCGATCGACCACGGCGTGACGTTCCTCGACACCGCGGACATGTACGGCAAGGATCCCGGCCTCAGCGAGAGCCTGATGGGCGAGGCGCTCGACGGCCGCCGTGATCGCGTGGTGCTCGCCACCAAGTTCGGCTACGCGTCCGCCGACATGGGTTACGACTTCCCCGCGGGTCTCGGATCCCGCCGTTACGTGCGCAAGGCCGTCGAGGAGTCGCTGCGTCGTCTGCGCACCGACTGGATCGACCTGTACCAGTTGCACTGGCCGGATCCGCTCACCCCGATCGATGAGACGCTGGACGCCCTGGACGAACTCGTCCGCGAAGGAAAGATCCGCTACTTCGGCCACTCCAACTTCAGCGGCTGGCAGATCGCCGAGGCGGAGCTGAGCGCGACGAGGAGCGCGCGCTTCATCTCCTCGCAGAACCAGTACTCGCTGCTGTCCCGGGCGGCCGAGCGGGAGGTGCTGCCGGCGGTCAACAGGTTCGGCCTCGGCTTCTTCCCGTTCTTCCCGCTGCACAACGGCCTGCTCACGGGCAAGTTCACTCGCGACGGCGGACCCTCCCAGAGCCGGATCATGCGCACCAGGGCCCATCTCTGGGAGAACGCGCCCTGGGACGCGCTGGACGCCTATCGCGCGTTCTGCGACGAGCGTGGCATCACCATGCTCGAGGCGACGTTCGGCTGGCTGCTGGCGCAACCCGGCGTGGCCTCCGTGATCGCCGGGGCGACCTCCGCCGAGCAGATCGAGGCGAACGCGCGCGCGGGCGCGGCGTGGAGCCCGACCTCGGAGGACGTCGCCGCGATCGACGCSCTGTTTCCGCTCCCGGCGGATCCGGCSGTCTGAGCCGTGTGTCGAGGCCGGGGATCCATTACGATGTGTGAGATTTCAGCGGTCGTTCCGATCGCACGAGGATGCGGAGGACCGCGATGAGCCAGGTTTCGCACGAGCGCGAGGTCGCGCTGGCGTCCGGCGACACGGTCGTCCTGACGTGGGCCGGCGCGACGGACACCGGCCGTCGCCGGGAGAACAACCAGGACTCCCTCCTCGCCGAGTTCCCGTTGTTCGTGGTGGCGGACGGCATGGGCGGCCACGCGGGAGGTGAGATCGCGAGTCAGCGCACGATCGTGCGCCTCGAGGAGGCGGTCGCCGCGGGGGAGATCACGACGGAGACGATCGAGACCGCCCTGGTCAGCGCCGTGCACGACATCACCGCGCACCCGGACACCACGGACGAGGGCACGGGGACGACGCTCACCGGCGTCTTCTTCACCCTCGTCGGCGACGACGCGCGCTGGGTCTCGCTGAACATCGGCGATTCCCGGGTGTATCTGCTGCGCGACGGAGTCCTCAGCCAGGTCACGACGGACCACTCCGTCGTCCAGGAGCTGATCACGGCCGGGCGGCTCAGCCCCGAGGAGGCGGAGGGGCATCCGTACAGCAACGTGATCACCCGTGCGGTCGGAGTCAGCGAGGCGCTGCCGCCCGACTACCGCGAGTTCAGCGTGCAGGACGGCGATCGGTTCGTGATCTGCTCGGACGGGCTCACCAAGGAACTCACCGACTACGGGATCCAGCACTTCCTCGGACTCAATCCGACGGCGGGCGCCGCGGTCGACGCGATGCTCGCCGCTGCCCTGGAGAACGGCGGGCGGGACAACGTGACCGTCATCGTGGTGGACGTGCACCGCACATCGGCCGACGAGGGGTCCTCCTCCACAGCGCCGATCGCCGTCGAGTAGTGCACCGGTTGCGCTGAGCGCGCCCCGCGTCGGGGCGGTTCACGGTGGGATGGCGGAATGGATCCCGCTGAGACGATCATCCTCCCCGCTGTCGCCGCCGCCCCGCAGCGCGGCTCGCTCCCACTGCTCGCCGCGGCAGTGCCCGTGGTCTCGGGGATCGTGCTCTTCGCCGTCACGGGCTCGCCCCTGTCCCTGTGCTTCGCGGCCCTCGGGCCGGTCATGATCCTCGGCTCCTTCCTGGACGGCGTGCGCCAGCGTCGCCGCGCGGCACGTGTCGCACGGGCCGAGGAGACGCAGGCCTGGTCGCGAGTCGAACAGATCGTGGATGACCGGGAGTCGGAGGAGAGAGCCCGCCGTTTGCGGGCCGTCCCCGATATCGCCGCCTGCCTCGTGGACCCGCCGACGCGTCCGATCGCTCTCGCGGACACGGTCGAGATCGCAGCCGGCCGCGGAGACGGGCCTTCGCCGCTGCGGTTCAGCGGCACCGGGGGAAGAGCCGAAGCGTTCCGCGCCCAGCACAGCGCCGTGACGGGGGTGCCGGTCCTGGTGCGCCTGTCCGATGGCGTGTGCGTGCGAGGGCCCGCGCCGATCGCCGCCGCCGTGGCCAGGGCGATGGTGCTGCAGCTGTGCCTTCGGCACGCGAACGGCGCTGTCCGTCTCGAGGGAGACGCCGTGGCCGCGCTCGGGCTTGACGGTCTGCCCCAGGCCCGCCTTGCCCGGCATGACGCCGGTGTCGTGCATCTCGGCGTGCAGCGGAGCGCGCCGTCCGGCCCCAGGCTCTGTCTGCTCGAGCCGGGAACGCCACCGCCGGTGGGCTACCACGCGGTGCTCGACGTCACGGAGCCCGCATCGGCCCGGCTGCGCACGCCGCAGGGGACGCACGACTGTGCGGCGGAGGGGATCTCCCGCGAGCAGGCGGAGGCGATCGTGCAGGTTCTGATCCGGGAGCAGGACGATGAGGCGGCGATTCCCGCGGCGGTGACGCTGCAGGAGGTGCTGCCGCCTCCGCCGGGCCAGTGGGACATGGGGAACGTCGGGCCGGAGTCCGTGGCGCGCGAGGGCCTGGGCGCGGCGATCGGGCGGGATGCGGAAGGGGCGGTGGTGCCGGACCTCGTCGCGGACGGGCCGCACGCGCTCGTGACCGGTGTCACCGGCGCGGGCAAGAGCGAGCTCCTGGTGAGCTGGGTCGCCGCGCTGGCCGCCACGCACTCGGCAGACCAGGTGACCTTCGTGCTCGCCGACTTCAAAGGCGGCACGGCCTTCGAGCCGCTGCGCGCCCTGCCGCACGTCGCCGCCGTCATCACGGACCTCGACGCCGATGGTGCGGAGCGCGGGGTGCGGAGCCTGCGTGCCGAGCTGCGGCGCAGAGAGGGCGTCCTCGCGGAGACGGGCGCCCGCAGCGTCGCGGAGACCGGGGGAGCGCTGGGCCGCTTGGTGATCGTCGTCGACGAGTTCGCGGCGCTGCTGCAGGAGCATCCTGATCTGGCGGCGGTGTTCACCGACATCGCCGCCCGCGGTCGCGCTCTCGGCATGCACCTCATCCTGGGCACCCAGCGCGCCACCGGGGTCATCCGCGACGCGCTGGCGGCGAACTGCCCTCTGCGGATCGCCCTGCGCGTCACGGATCCCGCCGACAGCAGGATCATGATCGGCAGCGACGCGGCAGCGGCTCTGCCCGGAGACCTCGCAGGACGTGGTCTCGCCTACGTCCGCCGCCCTCAGGACGCGGCGCCCGCCGTGTTCCGCGTCGCGCGGACCAGCGCCGATGAGCTCGCCACGATCGCGGCCCACTGGCGCGGTGTCCCGCGGGCGCGGAGCCCGTGGCAGGCGGCACTGCCCGCGCAACTGCAGCGGGCCGAYCTCCCCGCCGCTGCGCCCGGGGAGATCACGCTCGGCCTCGCGGACGAACCGGAGCAGCAGCGGCAGACGGTGCGCACGCTGCGCATCGGCGAGGACCGCGGCCTCGTGGTGTTCGGGGGCCCGGGGGCCGGCAAGAGCAGCGTGCTGAGGGCCGCGGTGGCGCAGGTGCCGGGAGGCGTGCTGCTGAGGCCGGATCCCGAGCAGGCGTGGTCTCTGATCGACGAGATCGCGGACGGCGGCCGCCCGGTGCCGCCGCTGCTGGCCGTCGACGATGTCGATCGGCACCTCGCCGCGTTCCCGCTCGAGTACGCTTCCGCGTGGGTGGAGCGGCTGCAGCGCGTCGTCCGCCTCGCCGCCGAGCACGGAGGGACCGTGCTGCTCAGCGCGTCACGATGCAGCGGGCAGATCTCCGCGGTTGCGGATCTGCTGCCGGAGCGCGCCCTGCTGCGCACCGTGAGCCGCACGGAGCACCTCACCGCCGGCGGTGAGCCCGGCACCTTTGACCCCGACCGGCCCCCGGGCCGGGCGCGGCTGGGCGGCGCCGAGGTGCAGTTCGTGCTGCCGGAGGCCGAGGCCGAGGCGGGAGCACCGGGCTCCTCGCCCCTGGAGCGGACGGCGGCGCACCCGGAGACGCCGCAGTGGGAGCCGCGGGCGATGCTCGTCGGCGTGGTGAGCACGGCACCGGCGCGGACGGCGGAGAGGCTCGGCGGGCGCTTCGGCCGCGCCGCGGTGCAAGTGCTCGTGGACGGCGCGCCCGTGATCCTTCCGGATGGCGCAGGGCGGTTCGATGAGTCCGCCGCACCGGCACGGATCCGCGCGGACGATGCGATCGCTCGTTCGGCGGAACGCGCGGCCTCCGCAGAGCGGGAGGCCGCGGGCCTCATCGTGCTGGTCGGCGACGGGGAGGCATGGCAACGGCAATACGCGCTGTGGCAGCGGATCGTCCGCGGTGGCGAGGTCGTCGTGCTCGCCGAGGCAACCAGGGAACTGCGCATGCTCACCGGCGTGCGCGAGCTGCCGCCGTACGCCGTGCCGCACGCGGGGCGGGCATGGACCATCGATCGGGACGGGCGTCCGTCCCGGGTGATCCTTCCCGCCCCGCGGGGCGATGTCAGCCCAGCAGCTCGTCCAGCGGCGTGAGGGGCAGATCGTGCGCGGTCGCGACGCCGGCGTTGGCGATCTTCCCGCCGGTCACGTTGAGACCGCCGGCGAGAGCGGCATCGGCACGCAGCGCCGCCTGCCAGCCGCGGCCCGCGATCTGCCGCACATAGGGCAGCGTCGCGTTCGTCAGGGCCGAGGTCGAGGTGTTCGGCACCGCGCCCGGCATGTTCGCCACGCAGTAGAACACGGTGTCGTGCACGCGGAATGTGGGGTCGTCGTGCGTGGTSGGGTGSGTGTCCTCGAAGCAGCCGCCCTGGTCCACCGCGATGTCCACGAGCACGCTGCCGGGGCGCATCTCGGCGACCATGTCGTTCGTGACGAGTTTCGGCGCCTTGGCCCCGGGGATCAGCACCGATCCGATGACGAGGTCCGAGTTCACGACGGCGCGACGCAGATCCAACGGGTTCGACGCCGCGGTCTTCACCCGGCCGCCGAAGAAGTCGTCCAGATAGCGCAGCCGCGCGATGTTCGTGTCGAAGATCGTCACGTCCGCGCCCATGCCTGCGGCGATCACGGCCGCGTTCGCGCCGGCGACGCCGCCGCCGATCACCGTCACGGTGGCGGGGCGGGTTCCGGGAACGCCCGACATCAGCAGACCGAGGCCGCCGTTCGAGCGCATCAGCGTGTTCGCACCGACCAACGGGGCAAGGCGACCCGCGACCTCGCTCATCGGCGCGAGCAGCGGCAGTGCACCTGAGGCCAGCTGCACCGTCTCGTAGGCGATCGCCGTCATGCCCGACTCTGCGAGCTTGTCGGTGAGCGGGCGATCGGCGGCGAGGTGCAGATACGTGAACAGCACCAGGTCGCTGCGGAAGCGGTGGTACTCGCTGGCGATCGGCTCCTTCACCTTCAGCACCAGCTCGGCGCGAGCCCACACCTCGTCGGCGTCATCGAGCAGCGTCGCTCCCGCCTCCAGATAGTCGGCATCCGACATCGAGGATCCGGCACCGGCGCCGGACTGCACGACGACCTCGTGACCGGCCTGCACGAGGTCGTGCACTCCGGCGGGCGTGAGCGCGACGCGGAATTCGTTGTTCTTCACCTCGCTGGGGACAGAGATCCTCATCGTGGCTCCTTTCCTTTTCCCTGATGGGCTTTTCCCGCCCGCGGGTTCTGGCCCTTTCTGGGGGCGTTCAGATTCCGGCGCCGGGGCGGATGGCCCCCACGCCGCTGCCGCCTCCGAGGACGGCAAGTGGAAGGGCCGAGGCGAGGCTGTCCACCTGCGCGTCGGTCAGCGCGCCCGCGCGGGCGAGCAGGGTGGCGGCCACGATCGTGGCCGCACGGCCGGATCCGTCCAGCATCTTCAGGGCGACGGTGGCACCGTTCGGGGCGACCATCACCATCACGCCCTCCGCGCCGTGCTTGGCGAACACGCCCAGTTTCTCGATCGCGATGGTGTCGGGGCGCCCTGGGCCTTCGATCGCCCACGGGTTCTCCCGCACCGTGCGCACCAGGGCGCCGGCCACCCGGTGCAGCGCGAACGGCGACCGCTCCGAGGCGCTGCCGATGCGATGCACGGCCCGCGCGAGCCCGGTGAGGGTGATGGCGTGCACCGGGGCGCCGCAGCCGTCGATCGCCGTGGCGGCGACGCGCTCGCCGCTGAGCCGCTCGACGACGTCTTTGATGTGCACCTGCAGCGGGTGGTCCACGTCGAGGTACCCGGCGGTGGGCCAGCCGTTCGCGACGCAGGCGCGCAACATGGTCGCGTGCTTGCCGGAGCAGTTCATCCGGATGCGCGCCTTGCCGGCGTGATCGCGCACGAGCTCGTCCCTGGTCGCCGAGTCGCCGGGCCAATCCGCGGGGCAGCCGAGGTCGTCCTCGGTGAGCCCGCCCGCCGTGAGAATCTCGCGCACCACGGCCACGTGCCGGTCGGTGCCGATGTGGCTCGCCGTGGCGAGGCCGAGCTGCTCGCCCTCCAGCGGAGCGCCGGCGGTGAGGCAGCCGATCGCCTGCAGCGGCTTCAGGCTGGAGCGGGGCAGCACCAGCGCGTCGGCGTTGCCGTGGCGGGCGAGGACCTCGCCTTCCGGGGAGAGCACGACCGCCGCTCCGATGTGGCGGGATTCGACGAATCCGTTCCTTTCGACGACGGCGAGTTCCACGGCATCCTGGACGGTCAGAGTCTGCACCACGACAGCCAGCCTAGTGGGCGCGGACCCCGCCGACAGGCGTGATGCGAACCGGCGCCGACAGGATCCTGGCACCATGGATGCATGAGCCTCGGTACGCACCGCTACGCCCTCACGGCGACCTGGACCGGCAACCGGGGGACGGGCACCTCGGGCTATCGCGACTACGACCGCGCGAGCACGCTGAGCGTCGCGGGCAAGCCCGACGTGCTGGCCTCGTCGGACAAGCCGTTCCGAGGGGATCCCACCCGCTGGAACCCGGAGGATCTGCTGCTCGCGGCGCTCAGCGAGTGCCATCTGCTGAGCTATCTGCACGCCTGCGTGACGGCAGGCGTCGTGGTCGTCGACTACCGTGACGAGGCCACCGGCACGATGCAGGAGGACGGGCGCGGCGGCGGGGCGTTCACCGAGGTGACACTGCACCCCGTGGTCACGATCGCCGAGGAGTCCATGCGTGAAGCCGCGGAGTCCGCGCATGCGCAGGCCAACGCGTGGTGCTTCATCGCGAACTCGGTGTCGTTCCCGGTGCATCACGAGGCCACGATCCTGGTCGCGGATGCGTCGACAGCCCCGTCCGTCGATCCGGCGTGACCCGCCCGGTCAGCGCCGCTCGTGGGGCAGCGCCTGCTTGATCTTCTCGATCGCGCCCTGCGCCGGSACYTCGTTGTAGACGCCGGCGAGCTCCTGCTCGCTSAGCGCGTGGATCGCGGCCATGATCTCGTCGGTCGCGCCGCGGCGGGCACGGCCKGAGTTCGCCGCGCCGTGGTGCGAGAGATCCAGTGGTTCGCCGAAGCGGATCGTGACCTTGGAGCCGATCTTGGGCATGCTCGCCCCGACCGGCATGGCCTTGTCGGTGCCGATCACTCCGACGGGCACCACTCTTGCCCCCGTCTGCAGCGCGAGGAAGGCGACGCCCGTGCGTCCCTTGTACAGGCGCCCGTCGGTCGAACGCGTGCCTTCCGGGTACAGCGCGACGGCGAGCCCCGCGTCCAGCAGCTTGCGCTGTTCGTCCAGGGCGTCCAGCGCGGCCTGGCCCGCGCCGCGGCGCACCGGGATCGCGCCGACCGCGCGCATGAAGTTCGCCACGAAGCGACCCYTCAGACTCGTGCCCTCGAAGTAGCTCGACTTCGCCAGGAAGTGCACGCGCCGGGGAGCTGCGACCGGGATCGCGATCGAGTCGATGAAGGAGAGGTGATTCGACGCGATGATGATCGGGCCGTCTTTCGGCACGTTCGCGCGCCCCTCGATGCGAGGGCGGTAGATGAGCCGGGTGAGCGGGATGAGGATCATCCGGCCGAGCAGATAGGTGGCACCGGCGCGATGCACCTCGTCTTCGAGATGCTCCTGCTCTGCGACGGCYTCGTCGCGGKCCGCAGACGCTGCGGGTTCGKGTTSCGGGGTCACCAGACAAGGCTAGATCAGGATCCATTCCGYGATCGGAATGGGCGCGCGAGGCGGATCGGGAGCGGATTCACACCACCTCCCAGCGGCGGCAAAGCCCGATAGGGCAGGATGGGCGGGTTCGTCTCTACGTCTCGAGGTCTTCCGTGCGCATCCGCCTTGCCGCTGCTCTGTCCGCCGTCGCAGCGACGGCTCTCCTGCTGTCCGGCTGTGCCGGTGCCGCGAACCCCTCGGCCTCGCCGTCTCCGTCGGCGTCGTCGTCGTGCCTGCTCGACGCGAAGCCGGGCAAGGCCTCCGACGCCGTCAAGGTCGAGGGCGAGGGCAAGGACCTGAAGGTCACGGTGCCCTCCGGCACCGATGTCGACGCGGCCACCGCCGTCGAGCGCACAGTGGTGAAGAAGGGCGACGGGAAGAACGTGGTCGCCGGGGATCTGGTCTCCGTGCAGTACCGCATCGTGAACGCCACGGACGGCACCGTCCTCGACTCCAGCGCCCGTGGGGTGGACGACCAGCTGCCCGTGCTGCTCGACCCGAACCAGCAGTCACTGTTCGTCGCCGCGCTGGAATGCAAGCCGCTCGGCTCGGCGGTCGTGGTGGCAGTCCCGGGCAAGATGTTCGGTGAGGGCGGCAAGCCGGTTGTCGTCTACGCGCAGTCCACGAAGGCCCTCCCGACCGTTGCGAAGGGCAAGGAAGTCGCTCCGGTCGAGGGCATGCCGACCGTCAAGCTCGACAAGGACGGCGCTCCCGAGATCACCATCCCGAAGGCCGACCCGCCCGCGGCGACCACCATCGCGAACCTCAAGCAGGGCGATGGCCCGACGGTGCAGAGCGGCGACTACGTGATCGTGCAGTACCGCGGCGTGACCTGGGCGGAYGGCAAGGAGTTCGACTCCAGCTGGAAGCGGAAGGCTCCGGCGCAGTTCCAGACCACGGGCGTGGTGACCGGCTTCAAGAAGGCGCTCGAAGGCCAGAAGGTCGGCTCGCAGGTGCTGGTCGTCATCCCGCCGGCCGAAGGGTATGGCGACAAGGCCAGCGGCTCGATCCCCGCGAACTCGACGCTGGTGTTCGTGATCGACATCCTCGGCACGGTCCCCACGGCGGCCCCCGCGCAGTGACCCGCCGCTGATCGRACGAGGGCCCGTGAGCATCGCCGATGCACGGGCCCTCATCCGTCGGCGGAGCACGGCCTAGGCTGAGGCCATGCGTCGCGTCCTCATCCTCGGCTCCACCGGCTCCATCGGCACTCAGGCCCTCGACGTCATCAAGGCGAATCCGGATCGGTTCGAGCTGGTCGGCCTCGCCGCGGGTACGCAGGCCGACCTGCTGCAGCAGCAGGCCGAGGAGTTCGGCGTGGACGACACGGCACTCGGCGCCGCCGAGGCGGAGCAGCTGGTCCGCGACGTCGAGGCCGATGTCGTGCTCAACGCGATCACCGGATCCATCGGCCTCGGTTCGACGCTCGCGGCCCTCAAGGCCGGCCGCACGCTGGCTCTGGCGAACAAGGAGTCGCTCATCGTCGGCGGCGCCCTCGTCACCGCACTCGCGCAGCCGGGTCAGATCGTGCCCGTCGACTCMGAGCATTCCGCCATCGCGCAGGCGCTGCGCTCAGGCACCAAGCAGGAGGTGCGCCGCCTCGTCGTCACGGCGTCCGGCGGTCCCTTCCGTGGCCGGACCCGCGAGCAGATGGCCGCCGTCACACCGGCCGAGGCGTTGGCGCACCCCACCTGGGACATGGGACGGATGGTCACGACCAACTCGGCGACGCTCGTGAACAAGGGGCTCGAGGTCATCGAGGCGCATCTGCTCTTCGACGTGGACTACGAGCGGATCGAGGTGGTGGTGCACCCGCAGTCGATCGTGCACTCGATGGTGGAGTTCGTGGACGGATCCACGATCGCCCAGGCCTCTCCGCCCGACATGCGCCTGCCGATCTCGCTGGGGCTCGACTGGCCGAACCGCGTGGGCGGTGCGGGGCGGCCGATCGATTGGACGAAGGCGGCGAGCTGGACGTTCGAGCCGCTCGACAACGCGGCCTTCCCATCCGTGGTCCTGGCTAAGCAGGTCGGACGGGCGGGGCGCACCTACCCCGCCGTGTACAACGCCGCGAACGAGCAGGCCGTGAACGCCTTCCACGAGGGGCGGCTGGGCTTCCTCGCCATCGTCGACACCATCGAGCGGGTGGTCGACGCGCATGATCCGCCGGACGAGCTCACCGTCGAGAGCCTCGCCGCCGCGGAGCAGTGGGCGAGGGCGACGGCCGACCGGATGATCGCCGCTCAGGCGTGAGCTTTCGGATCCCGCGGATCCTGGCGACTGCACAGCCTCAGCACGGGCGTTTCCTAGCCCGGCACCGGTAGCGTGGCGGGGTGGAGATCCTGCTGTACGTCGCCGGCCTGCTGTTCGTGCTGGTCGGACTCGGGGTGTCGATCGCCCTGCACGAGCTGGGGCACCTCGTGCCGGCCAAGCTGTTCGGCGTGCACGTCGGCCAGTACATGATCGGCTTCGGTCCCCGGCTGTTCTCGAAGAAGATCGGCGAGACCGAGTACGGCGTCAAGGCGCTGCCGATCGGCGGCTTCATCTCGATGTCGGGCATGTACCCGCCCTCGCCCGGCGACGAGGGCGACGAGGGCGGGCGGAGCCGGTCGCGCGGCGCCTTCCGCACCCTCATCCAGGACGCCAGGGCCGCCAACGACGAGACCATCGACCCCGAGCGCGCGAGCCGCGTCTTCTACCTGCTCCCGGTCTGGAAGCGCGTCATCGTCATGTTCGGCGGACCGTTCATGAACCTCGTGCTGGCGGTCGTGATCTTCACCGTGCTGCTGAGCGGGATCGGTCTTCAGCAGGGTACGACCACCATCGCCTCGGTCTCGGAATGCGTGCTGCCGGCCGGATCCACGCAGACCTCGTGCTCCGCCTCGGATCCGGTGGCCCCTGCGGCGCAGGCCGGGGTCAAGCCGGGGGACAGGATTGTCTCGGTCGACGGGAAGGACGTCCGCACGTTCGCCGAGGCCAGCGCGATCATCCAGGCATCACCCGGAAAGGCAATCCCGCTCGTCGTCGAGCGCGCCGGATCACGGCTCACTCTGCAGCTGACCCCGGTCGCCGCGCAGCGCCAGGAGGCGGACGCCAACGGGCGCGCCGTCGTCGACGACAAGGGCAACGCCGTCATGCACACGGTCGGCTATGCCGGAGTCGGCGCCCAGCTCGCCTACGTGCAGCAGCCGCTGTCCGCGGGCTTCGAGCAGGCGATGGCGAACACCGGATCCGTCGTGCAGCTCATCGGCAACCTGCCGGTGCGGCTGTGGGATGTGGGCGTCTCCCTGGTCACCGGCACGCCGCGCGATCCGAACGGTCCGCTCAGCGTGATCGGGGTCGGCCGCATCGCCGGCGAGGTGGCGGCAGCGGATGCGCCGCTTCTGAACCGGTTCGCCGTGCTGCTGAGCCTCATGGGGTCGCTGAACATCGCGCTGTTCGTGTTCAATCTCATCCCGCTGCTGCCCCTGGACGGCGGGCACATCGTGGTCGCGCTGTGGGACGGGCTGAAGCGAGCGTGGGCGAAGCTCTTCCAGCGTCCGAAGCCCAAGCCCGTGGACGCCACGCGGCTCGTGCCGCTCACGATCGTCGTGGCGGCGCTGCTGGTCGGCATGGGCGGCCTGCTGCTCGTGGCCGACCTGTTCCACCCGGTGWCGATCGGCTGAATCACCGGGGCCGACGCAGATCCGGATCGTGACCGTGTATCAGGGGGACAGGCGCCGACTCTCTAGGGACGTACGCTGCGGGCACCCGTAGCCGTCCCTCTAGGAAAGGCCCCCGATGAACACCGTCGCAAAGACGCGGCGTGCCGTGATCACAGGTCTTGCGATCGCCCTCGCCACCGCCCTCCTCACACCGGCTCCCGCCTTCGCGAGTCCGGTCGGCCAGAACCAGACCGTCGCCTTCAGCCAGGCGATGGATCTGCCAGCCGCCGACTACACCGTCACCGGTGCCCTGAACGGCACCGCGACCCTCACCACCCACCTGGCGCTCGCGCAGTCGGACGTCGTCTCCGCCGGATGGGACGACAGCACGGTCCGCCAGGGCGGAGCGGTCGATCCGGTTCTCACCCGGCAGCCCGGCGCCGGCACGCTCACCGCTCGGCAACGCGATGGCGAACAACGTGCCGCCCACCGTGACGGCCGCTCCGACCTTCACCGGAGACGAGGGGAGTGCGATCCCGTTCAGCGCGGTCGCGACAGGACCGTGCGCCGCGGGAGCCACGTTCGTGTGGAGCTTCTCCGACGGAGGCACCGCATACGGCAGCCCCACGACGCACGTGTTCGCGGAGTCCGGTCCGTTCTCGGGCATGGTCGCCGCGACCGACGTGACGGGCCTGTCCGGCACGACGACGTTCGGCGTCGGGGTGAACAACCTTCCGCCGGCCGTGATCGTGACGCCGGCCGACCCGACCGTCGCATGGGGGCGTCCGCTGACGCTGCAGGCGCAGGCGACGGATCCGGGCGCCGCCGAGCAGTCCACGCTGACGTATGCGTGGGACTTCCACGACGGCTCGGCGATCGTGACGGGCGGACGCTCGGAGACGCACCAGTGGGCGGATCCGGGAACCGCGCAGGTCACCGTGACGGTGTGCGATCGCCACGGCGCCTGCACCGCCAAGGACGTCTCGGTCACGGTGCGCGCCCGCAGTACGAGCACGTCGTTCACGGGCGATCTGACGGCGACCTACTCGGCCCCTGTCGCCTACCGGGGCACGGTGATCGACGAGTTCGGGCGGCCCGTCAACGGCGCGGCGGTGGCCTTCACCACGGCCGGCGGTGCGACGCAGCTCGCCACGGCGACCGCGGACGGCTCCGGGACAGCCGCGGCGACCGTGACGGAGACGCTCCCGAGCGGCTCCTATCCGATCACCGCGGCGTTCGCGGGCGATGCCCGGTACGTCGCGAGCAGCTCAGCGGCCGTCTCGCAGACGGTGACGTCGATGGCCTCGGCGATCGCCTACACGGGCACGCTGTCCAGCAAGCCGAACGCGAAGATCCCGCTGTCCGCGACCGTGACCGACGTGCTCGGCCGTCCGATCGCGAACCAGACCGTGACGTTCGTGATCGGCAGCCAGACCGTGACCGCCCAGACGGGCGCGAACGGGGTGGCCTCCACCGCACTGAAGCTGACGCTGAAGCCGGGCACCTACCCGGTCTCCGTGTCCTGGGCCGGGATCGCCGGACGGTATGCCGGGGCGAGCTGGAGCGGAAGTTTCAAGCTGAACACCAAATAGGCGATGCCTGCCGATGAGGCGCCGTCGGGATCGGCGGCGCCTCCTCGTGCGCCAAGGGGAGGCCGGGCTCAGCGCCCGTCGAGCGCGTGCCCGACGAGGCGCTGCAGCGTCGTCATCCCGTCCCGGGACAGGATCGACTCCAGGTGGCCCTGCACCGACGCGAACCCCGGCCCGCGCAGCGCGTACACATCGCCGGAGATCGGATCCGCCGACACCTCGGCCACGCCGGCTGCCGTCGTGCCCGGCGCCACGCGTGCCGTGAACGTGTTGTAGAAGCCGATCGAGGCGTCCTGGCCGAACACCGGCACCGACTTCTGCAGCCCCTGGTGCGGGCTGGCGAGCGGTGCGAGCGCGATCCCGAGGGAGTCCGCGAGGATCTGGTGGCTGAGGCACACGGCGAGCAGCGGGCGTCCGTTCTCGCGGCGCCGTGCGACGAGCGCGCGCATCCGGGCGATGCGGGTCGAGGAGTCGTCTCGCGGATCGCCCGGGCCCGGGCCCGCGATGAGCAGATCCGCGGCGTCGATCTCCGCGTCGTCGGCGTCGGCCCACGGCTGGATCCGCACGTCGAGTCCGAGGTGGCGCAGCTGGTGCGCGAGCATCGTCGTGAACCGGTCCTCGGCGTCGACCACCACGGCCGTGCGGCCGGCGAAGGGCGCGGTGGCCGTCGCCCCGGTGCCGCCGTCCTGCGGGTTGATCCAGAACTCCGCGAGGCGGGCGTTGCGCGAGGCGAGCAGCGCCTGGATCCCGGGATCCTCGGCCGGGGTCGAGCCGGATCCGGGGGCGTCGGCGTCCTCGCGCGCCTCGGCGGCGGTGTCCCGCGACACGGCGCCGATCGCGCCCAGCACGCCGGCGGCCTTGCCGTGGGTCTCGCCGACCTCGCCGGCGGGGTCGGAGTGGCGCACGAGCGTGGCGCCGACCGGGACGCTCACCTCGCCATCCTTCAGATAGACGGTGCGGATGAGGATCGGCGCGTCCAGGTCGTGTCCGCCGGCATCGTTCGGGGTGAAGAGCGCTGCCACGCCCGAGTAGTAGCCGCGGGGCTTGCGCTCGTGCCGGCGGATCACCGTGCACGCGTTCTGCATCGGGGATCCGGTCACGGTCGGCGCGAACATCGTCTCGCGCAGGATGTCGCGCGGGTCCAGTCGGCTGCTGCCGCGCAGCATGTACTCGGTGTGGGTGAGGCGCGACATCTGCTTGAGGTGCGGACCGGTGATCCGGCCGCCGTCGGAGCAGACGGCGCTCATCATCTTGAGCTCCTCATCGACCACCATGAAAAGCTCCTCCGTCTCCTTCGTGGAGGAGAGGAATTCGCCGAGCGCGGCCGTCGTCGAGCCGCCGGCAGGATGGCGGAACGTGCCGGAGATCGGATTCATGGTCACCACGCCGCCCTGCGCGACGACGTGCGCCTCGGGGCTCGCGCCGACGGCGACCACGCCCGGGGTGACGACCGCGAACGTCCAGTATGCGCCGCGCTCGTGCTCGAGCAGCGCCCGGAACCAGGTGAGCGCCGCCGTGCGCTCCGTGTCGGGGATAGCCGTGTCGATGCGGGCCGTGTAGTCGCGGCGGATCACGAAGTTGGCGCCCTCACCGCGGCCGATCTCGTCGGCGATCACGCGCTCGACGATGGCCGCATACTCCTCGTCGCTGAGGTCGAAGCCACCGTCGTGCAGCGGGATCGGATCGGCGGGCAGCGCCGCCCGCACCTCGTCGGCCGGCAGGTACTGGTGCTCGTCCACGATCAGGCAGCGCAGTGGGGCGCCGTCGTCCTGCGCCTCGAAGCCACGCTCGCGCACCTGGCGATAGGGGACGAGTGAGAACACCTCCCGGCGTTCGTCACCGGAGCCGAGGGGGATGTCGGCGAGGTTCGTCACATCGACGATCTCGCCGGTGAGCAGCTCGACGCTGTCCGAGCCCTCGCGGGCGAGCAGGACGAACGACGAGTCGAGAGCGTGGATCCGGTCGGCGGTGGTCATGAAGGTGCTCCTGAAAGAGGGATCCGACGCGGCAGAAACGACAAGACCGCCCCGGAAGGCGGTCTGGATCGTGGGTCGCGAACTCTCCGCCTAAGAGGCGGGCCACCAAGAGCGGTTCGCGGACATGCGCCGAAACTACCACACCGGTGCAGCGGGGCAGCACGCCATGACGTTCGCGGCGCGCGCTCAGCTCGCGCGCGGATCCCGTCCAGCCGCGCACGGGTAACCTGGGAGACGTGCCAGCCGTGAACCTGGGGATGCCCAAGATCCCCGACGTCCTCGCCCCGCGACGCAAGAGCCGCCAGATCAAGGTGGGCAAGGTGCTCGTCGGTGGCGGTGCTCCTGTCAGCGTGCAGTCGATGACGACCACCAAGACCACCGATATCAACGGGACGCTGCAGCAGATCGCCGAGCTCACGGCCTCCGGCTGCGAGATCGTGCGCGTCGCCGTGCCGTCGCAGGACGACGCGGATGTGCTGCACATCATCGCGAAGAAGAGCCAGATCCCGGTCATCGCCGACATCCACTTCCAGCCGAAGTACGTGTTCCAGGCGATCGACGCCGGCTGCGCGGCCGTGCGTGTCAACCCGGGCAACATCCGCAAGTTCGACGATCAGGTCGGCGCCATCGCCGCAGCGGCGAAGGCCGCGGGCGTGTCGCTGCGCATCGGCGTGAACGCCGGCTCTCTCGACCCGCGCCTGCTCGAGAAGTACGGCAAGGCCACCGCGGAGGCGCTCGCCGAGAGCGCGCGCTGGGAGGCGTCGCTGTTCGAGGAGCACGACTTCCACGACTTCAAGATCTCCGTCAAGCACAACGACCCGGTCGTGATGGTGAAGGCCTACCGCCTTCTCGCCGCGATGGGCGACTGGCCGCTGCACCTCGGCGTCACCGAGGCGGGCCCCGCGTTCCAGGGCACCATCAAGTCGGCGACCGCGTTCGGGATCCTGCTCGGCGAGGGCATCGGCGACACGATCCGCGTGTCCCTGTCGGCGCCCCCCGCCGAAGAGGTCAAGGTCGGGCACCAGATCCTGCAGTCCCTGAACCTGCGCGAGCGCAAGCTCGAGATCGTGTCCTGCCCGTCCTGCGGGCGCGCCCAGGTCGACGTCTACACGCTCGCCGAGAACGTGACCGAGGGTCTCAAGGACATGACCGTGCCGCTGCGCGTGGCCGTCATGGGCTGCGTCGTGAACGGCCCGGGCGAGGCCCGCGAGGCCGACCTCGGCGTCGCCTCCGGCAACGGCAAGGGACAGATCTTCGTCAAGGGCGAGGTCATCAAGACCGTGCCSGAGGAGGACATCGTGGCCACGCTCATCGAGGAGGCGAACCGCATCGCCGACGAGATGGGCCCGGGCGCGCCGCTCGGCACCGCGCAGGTCGTCACCTCGTGACCAGCGCCACGATCGTCACCTTCCCYTCGGGGTCCCTCGTCGAGTCCGCGCGTGTCGTGGGTGTGCATCCGGCGGASGACGGYGCCGTCGTCGTCCTGGACCGCACCCCGTTCCACCCKGTCGACCACACCTGGCCGGACCAGCCGGGGGACCGGGGTTCGCTACGCGTGGACGACGTCGAGGTCGCGGTGACCGAGGCGGTCATGGCGGCGGTGAGCGACGAGGGCGAGGTCGCGGTCGGAGCGGACATCCCGGTCAAGCGCGGCGCGGAGGGCTGGACCTGGCTCGTGGGGCACCGCATCGAGGCGGTGCCGTCGGCGCTCGCCGCCGGGGCTGCGGCCGAGGCCACCGTCGATGCGGCGTACCGCGCGGGGCTGAGCCGCGGGCACACCGCCTGTCACCTCGCTTCGCTGGCCCTGGACCTCGCGGTCGCCGACCTGTGGCGCAAGGACGCCGGATCCGACGCGCTGGGGAACCCCGACTTCGAGGGGCGCGCGAATCAGACCAGTTTCATCCATGAGGACGGCGCGGTCGATGAGTACCGCCTCGGCAAGAGCCTGCGCAAGGCCGGCTTCGACACCGAGGGCTTCGCGGCCTCGCTGGGGGAGCGCGAGGAGCGCATCAACGCGCAGCTCGCGGCGTGGGTCGCGTCCGGGGCACCGAGCCGGGTCGAGGTCGAGGGCGGGACCATCGTCGATCGCCGCCGCTGGGTGTGCGAGCTGCCCGAGGGCACCGCGTCGATCCTGTGCGGAGGCACGCATGCCTCGTCCCTCGCGGAGTTCGTGTCGATCACGGTGACGCTGGATCTTTCCGATCCGCAGCTGCTGGTGATGACGACGTCGGCGTTCCCCGTACAGGCTTAGCGCCGCTCCAACCCCCGATCGTCGATCCAGGTCCGCCACGGCGACACCGTCCGGACGAATGCCACGGCATCGAACGCGTCCCGTGCATGGCCGGGCTGGATCACGTCGCCGTTGTGCCAGCCGGTGGTCGCGTCGACGGCGGCGGCCGCGTCCGGAGGGAGCGTACGCAGGTCCACCACGGCGTCACCGATGCCCGAGCGTGCCAGCACCGCGTCCAGGCTGGACTCCTCGAGTGGTGCGAGCGGGGCGATGAACGGACGGGAGTGTCCGGGCGGATCCGCGGGGTCCGGCCGGTGCAGCCATTGCTCGCCGCCGCCGAACGCGGTGCCGATCACCACGAGGTCGTCGCCGCGCCGATCGGCGAGATGCCCGCCCATGGTCGTCATCTCCTCCAGTACGAACGGGGGAGCGGAGAACGGGGTGCGCTGCACGTGCCCGTTGGCCGCGGCGACGAGGATGCGGGGCTCGCGCTGCAGGATCCACTCGACGGTGTCGGCCATCCATTCGTCACGGATGTTCGCGGCAGGCCAGGTCCGGGTAGGGCCGGCGGTCATCGCCTGCAGGAATGCGTCGGCTGCGCGGGCGGCCTCCGCCGCACGGATCGCGAAGTCCACGCGCGCCTCGGCGTCCGTGTCGCCGCCGAGCCCGGCGATCTCCTCGCGTCGGCGGGCGCGGATCCGTGCGGCGAGGTCGGCGATGCCGACCGTGATCGCGGCGCGATCCGGGTCGGGCAATGTCAGATACGCCTGGATCGACGGCGCCGCCTGTGCCAGGCCGGCGCGGTCGTCGGGAAGATACGCGAACCGGGGCAGCACTGCGGCGCGCACGTGTGCGGCGTAGAGCGGATCCGCTTCGTCGAGCACCTCGAGCGCGGCCACGATGCCCGGCAGTGCGCTCGCCGAGGAGTCGGGCAAGTCCATCCCGTACCACCCCGGAGCCGATCGTCCGGTCGCGGTGCGCTCGCGCATCCAGGTGAGCTGATCGAGCATCTCCTGGCACGCGCCGAACCGGTACGAGACCCCGTCGCGCAGGGCGTTGCGCAGGCCGTCACTGCCGGTGCGGATCCATCCGTCGACGTGCCGACCTTCAGGCAGGCCGCTCTCCGCTACCAGCGCCGTGAACCCGGCGCGACGATGGAGGAATCGGAACAGGCGATGGCGCAGTGCGAAGAACTCGTGCACGCGGTGCATCGACTCGCCGATCGCGACGACACGGGCATCGCCCACGATGTCCAGAAGCGGCTCGAGGTCCGCGTCGTCCTCCTCGTCGGGGTTGAGCGTGCGCAGACGATGCGCGTGGGTGCGCAGCCACGCCGAGAGCGCCTCCGCAGAGTCGTCAGACGACGGCAAAGGAGACCTGCCCCTTCGCGACGTCGACCGAGTCCAGCCTCACCCGGATCGTCGACCCTGCCACTGCCGAATCCGGCAGCCCCAGCGATGCGGTCACGGGCGGATCCGTGATCTGCACCGTTCCACGCGTACCGCCCCGGCGGATCACGACCGCATCGAAGGTCTCGCCGACGCGCGGTGCCAGCAGAGCCGCCTCCACGAGGTCGAGGGTGCGCGAGTTCAGCGTCGACGAGCGCTGAGCGGACGCGCGCATGAGATCCGGAACCTGCGCCAGGCTCTCGTGCACCCATGCCGGGATCACCTCGCGGCGGCTCACGGCCAGCGAGATCGTGAGCGACCAGCGGTCGACGAGGCGCCRCAGCGGAGCGGTGGCATGGGCGTACGGCGCAGCGATCGCCGCCTGCGTCGTCTCCGCCGGCGCCTCGCCGTCGAACGCGACGTACCCCGCACCGCGGAACAGCGCCGACGCCGCCTCCAGGATCGGCAGGGTGCGCGGGTCGTCCTTGCCGAGTCCTCGCAGGTAGTCGCCGTACCGTCCGCCGGTCCACGGCACGCCGAGCGCCTCGGTCTGCCGSCGGAASGTCTCGAACGCGGCGTCGTCGGGCTGRGGCATGGTSCGCAGGATCCCCACTTTGGCCTGCAGCATCAGCTGCGCCGCCGCCATGCCCGTCATGAGCGACAGCTGCGCGTTCCAATCCTCGATCGGCAGTGGCGAGCGACGGTCGATCGCGTACGAGCCGTCGTCGCGGCGCACCACTTCTTCGTCGGGCAGATTCAGGCTCGCGCCGCCGCGCTGCGCCTCCTGGTCCAGGCGCAGCCGGCCGACCTCGGGCAGGAGCGCGGCCGGTGTGTCCCGTCCGGCGTCGAGGTCGGCCTGGGTCGTGACGTAGTCCAGCTTCGCGCGGGACCGGATCAGCGCCCGCTCGAGACGGGTATCGGTGACGGATCCGGCAGCGTCGAGTGCGAAGGTCCAGACCAGAGCCGGACGGTCCTGATCCGGCAGCAGCGAGGCGCGCTCCTCGCTGAGCACCGGCGGATGCAGCGGGATCGTGCCATCCGCGGCATACAGCGTCTCGCCGCGGGCGCGAGCCGCCTCGTCGAGCGCGCCACCCGGTGTCACGAACGACGGGACGTCCGCGATCGCGTACCGCACGGTGTAGCCGGATCCGCTCCGCTCGATCTGGAAGGCCTGGTCGAGATCCATGGATCCGGCCGGGTCCAGCGTCGCGAACGCGATGTCGCGCAGGTCCAGGTCCGGCGTCGGAGCCGTGGCGGACGCCGCCTCGGCGAGCGCCTCGGGCGAGAACTCGGTGGGCGCGTCGATCTCGGTGCGCAGGGCCGCGAGCGCGGTGGCGAGCTCTGACTGCGCGGCGGACGGGGCGACGTGYGATCGGCGCTGAGGCATGGGTTCAGCCTAAGCCGGGCCCCCTATCGAGGGCGGGCATTAGCGTGGTGTCATGACCAGCACCGCCGACAAGGCCCGCACCCTCGCCGCGCTCTACGCGGCCCCCGAGATCCTCCGCGTCGTCAACGTGTGGGACGTCGTCTCCGCAAAGGCGATCGCCGCCCTTCCGGAGACCACGGCCATCGCCACGGCCGGCCATTCGATCGCCTCGTCCTTCGGCTACGCCGACGGCGCGATCCCGCGCGAGCTCATGCTCGACATGGTCGGGCGCATCGCCGCCGCCGTGGAGCTGCCCGTGACCGCTGATCTCGACGACGGCTACGACGACGCGGGGGAGACGGTTCGTCTCGCGATCGGCGCGGGCGTGGTCGGCGCCAACGTCGAGGACCGGCTGCGCCCCCTCGCCGAGGCGGCGGCGAATGTCGAGGCGATGATCCGCGCAGGTTCGGCCGAGGGCGTCCCGTTCGTGCTGAACGCGCGCACCGACGCCTTCGTCCGTGGTGGCGGACGCCCGGTCTCCGAGTCGCTCGCCGACGCGATCGAGCGCGGCCGCGCCTACCTGGACGCCGGAGCCACCTGCGTGTTCGTGCCGGGCATCCTCGACGCCGACACCACCCGCGCCCTCGTCGACGGGATCGGGCACGGCAAGGTCAGCGTGATCGGTCTGCCCGGCGCGCTCACCTCGACCGAGTACGAGGCGCTCGGCGCCGCCCGGATCTCCTTCGGTCCGCTGCCGCAGCGGGTCGCCCTCACCGCGCTGCAGGACAACGCCGCCGAGATCTACGCCGGGGGCATCATCCCGGCGAGCATCCGCGCGCTGAACTGACGAGCGTCGGCCCCTGAGCCGATCCGTCCGACCGATCGCCCCGCCTGCGCACCCGCACAGGCGGGGCGATCGCCGTCACTAGACTTGTGCCGTGGTGACTCGTCTCTCGAACTTCTTCCTCCGTACGCTCCGCGAAGACCCGGCCGGCGCCGAGGTTGCGAGCCACAAGCTGTTGATCCGCGCCGGATACATCCGACCGCAGGCTGCCGGCATCTTCGCCTGGCTCCCACTGGGTCTGCGTGTCAAGGCGCGGATCGAGAAGGTCGTCCGTGAGGAGATGGCTGCCGCGGGCGCTCAGGAGGTGCATTTCCCCGCCCTCATGCCGCGCGAGGCATACGAAGCGACAGGGCGCTGGGAGGAATACGGCGACCTGCTCTTCCGCCTGAACGATCGCAAGGGCGGCGACTACCTCCTCGCGCCCACACACGAAGAGGCGTTCACTCTGCTCGTGAAGGACCTGTACTCCTCGTACAAGGACCTGCCGCTGACGATCTACCAGATCCAGGACAAGTACCGGGACGAGGCCCGGCCCCGGGCCGGGCTCCTGCGCGGTCGTGAGTTCACGATGAAGGACGCGTACTCCTTCGACGCCAGTGACGCCGGCCTCGACGCCAGCTATCAGGCACAGCGTGACGCCTACGAGCGGATCTTCCAGCGCCTCGGGCTGGAATACGTCATCGTGCAGGCCGATGCCGGGGCGATGGGCGGCTCCCGCAGCGAGGAGTTCCTGCACCCGACCCCCGTCGGCGAGGACACCTTCGTGCGTTCCGGTGGCGGCTACGCGGCCAACGTCGAGGCGTACACGACGGCCGTCCCCGACGCGGTCCCGTTCGACGCCGACGGCGCTCCCGTGATCTTCGACTCGCCGAACACGCCCACGATCGAGACGCTCGTGGCGCACGCGAACGCGAACCTCGAGGGGGAGTTCACCGCGGCCGACACGCTCAAGAACGTCGTGCTCGCGCTCACTCACCTCGACGGCACCCGCGAACTGGTCGTCGTCGGGATCCCGGGCGACCGCGAGGTCGATGAGAAACGCGCCGAGGTCGCCTTCGCTCCCGCCGAAGTCGAAGCCGCGACGGCGGACGACTTCGAGAACAACCCGCTGCTCGTCAAGGGCTACATCGGCCCGTGGTCGCCCACGGGGGCGATCCTCGGCGAGGAGTCCGCGACCGGGATCCGTTACCTCCTCGATCCCCGCATCGTCGAGGGCACGAGCTGGATCACCGGCGCCAACATCGACCAGAAGCACGCGCACTCCGTGATCGCCGGCCGTGACTTCGCCGCAGACGGCATCGTGGAGATCGCGAACGTGCGCGAGGGCGACCCCGCGCCCGACGGATCCGGCCCGGTGCATCTCGCGCGCGGCATGGAGATCGGCCACGTCTTCCAACTCGGCCGCAAGTACGCCGAGGCGCTCGGGCTGAAGGTGCTCGACGAGAACGGCAAGCTGGTGACCGTCACGATGGGCTCCTACGGCATCGGCGTGACCCGGATCCTCGCGATCATCGCCGAGCTCAACAACGACGAGAAGGGACTGATCTGGCCCGCCGCGGTCGCGCCGTTCGATGTGCACGTGGTGGCGGCCGGTCGCGATCAGCTCGCCTTCGATGTCGCGGCCGACGTGTCCGCGCAGCTCGAGGCAGCCGGGCTCGACGTGCTGTACGACGACCGCCCCAAGGTCTCGCCCGGTGTGAAGTTCGGCGACGCCGAGCTGGTCGGCGTGCCGCGTGTGCTCGTCGTCGGCCGCGGTGCCGCCGACGGCCAGGTCGAGCTGTGGGACCGCCGCACCGGCGAACGCGACACCGTCTCCATCGAGAAGGCAGTGCAGTCGCTCACTGCGCGCTGAGCGACGACACCTTGCGAAGCCCCGCGCACCCGACGAGGATGCGCGGGGCTTCGTCGTGAGATCCGTGCGGGGCAGCCCGGTTCGCGGCGCGCTGGGTCGGCCGCCGGCGCGCGTCCTGCAGGATGGAGACATGGAGACCACGCCTGCCGCCTGGCTGCGAGCACGCCCCGCGCTCACCGGATCCGCACCGGCGCTGCACCCCGGATCGGTGCCGAACGATCCGCTCGCCCTCTTTCTGAACTGGATCACCACCGCGGCCGAGGCGGGAGTCGCCGAACCGCATGCGGCGACCCTGGCGACGGTCGATGCCGATGGCGTTCCGGACGCGCGCACGCTCATCCTCAAGGATGTCGATGAGCGCGGCTGGGCGTTCGCCGGACCGCGCTCATCCGCCAAGGGGCAGCAGCTCGCGGCGAACCCCGCGGCCGCCCTGAACTTCTGGTGGCAGCCGGTGCTGCGCGCCGTGAGGGTGCGCGGCCCTGTGCGCGAAGCCGCGTCCGACGAGAGCGCGGCCGACCTCGCGGCGCGATCGGCCGCGGCGCGGGCCGGTGTGGCCGAGGGGGACTGGGTGCTCTGGCGGATCGTGCCGAGCCGGATCGAGTTCTGGCAGGGCTCGACCGATCGTCGGCATACCCGCATCGTGTACACGCGCGACGGTTCAGGATGGCTCCGGACACGGCGTGATGGTGAGGAAGCGCGCGAGAGCGCAGAGGAGGAGAGTGCATGAGCGACTACGAGGTGATGAGCATCGGCAGCCCGGACGAATGGCGGGACTTCCACGGCGGGTTCGACGAGTCTCGCTCCCGCGACGGACGACGCGTCGTCGATCATGAGCTGACCATGCAGTACATCGGCATGACCGCCAACGCCCTGATTCCCGGCGAGGAGGCGGGCTACTGGCACACCCACTCCCGGATCGAGGAGCTCTACGTCTTCCTCGCCGGGCACGGTCAGATGGGTGTCGGCGACGATGTCGTGGAAGTCGGGCCCGGCACGGTCGTGCGTGTCGGCCAGGGCGTGCCGCGCACCTGGCGCGCGCGACCGGACAGCACCGGCGAACTGCGCTGGCTATGCATCCGCGCCGGTGGCGAGGCGCTGCCGCACTTCCCCGACGACAGCGCGCGGCTGCCGGAGCGGCCGATGCCCTGGACTGCGCTGGGCTGAGAGAGCCCACGGGGCGACGACCGCTCCGCGCGGCGGCACCCGCCCTTCATCGCGGCGTGACACGCTGGAGGCATGACCGACGAGATCCTGCCTCCGACCCTCCGGGCCGAGATCAACACGGTGCTCGACGGCGCCGGAGTGCGCGCCGACCGGCGTCTCATCCTGCGTATGCTGCAGACCGCAGTGCTGCTCGGCGAGGACGGCGCGGACCGTCTCGACCTGAAGATCGCCTCCGCCGCGCTCAGCGAGATGCGTGATGCGTTCCGGCTGTTCGCGCCGTTCCACGGGGTTCCGAAGGTAACGGTTTTCGGATCCGCCCGCACCGCCCAGGACGACCCGCTGTACCGGCAGGCGCGCGACGTGGCGGCCGCGCTCGCCGCGGAGGGCTGGATGGTGGTCACGGGCGCGGGCCCGGGGATCATGCAGGCCGCTGCTGAGGGCGCGGGCCCCGAGCGCTCTCTCGGGGTGTCCATCCGACTCCCGTTCGAGGAGAAGGCGAACACGATCGTCGGCGAGCAGGAGCACGTCGTGGCGATGAAGTACTTCTTCACGCGCAAGCTCATGCTGATGAAGGAGTCCCGCGGCTTCATCTGCCTCCCCGGCGGCTTCGGCACCCTGGACGAGATGTTCGAGCTGCTCACCCTGCAGCAGACCGGCAAGGCCGAACCCATGCCGATCGTGCTGCTGGACGAGCCCGGCGGGACGTTCTGGCGCGGCCTGGAGCGCTTCGTGCAGGAGGACCTCGCACCGACCGGGGTGATCTCTCCCGGCGACTTCGACCGCGTCCAGATCACGGACTCGGTGTCGGAGGCGACGGCCGTCATCACCGGGTTCTGGCGCAACTACGACTCGCTGCGGTGGGTGGGCGATCTGCTGGTGCTGCGGTTGCGCGCCGCTGCGACCTCCGACGAGATCGCCCAGCTGAACGAGCAGTTCGGATCCCTGCTCTCATCCGGCCGCATCGAAGCATCCGGCCCGCACCCGGCCGAACTGGCCGACAAGGACCGGGTCGAGCTGCCGCGGCTGTCGATGCACCTGGATCAGCGCGCGGTCGGCGGCCTGTTCCGCATCATCGGTGCGATCAACCGATTCGGATCCGCGCCGCGCCGTTGACCCGGCCCGCGACTCAGGCTTCGGAGCGCAGGATCCCCGCGGCGAAGGCGTCGAGATCGACGGCGTGGCCGAGGACGCGCTCTGCGGCGCGCACCCCCGAGGCATAGGCGCCGCCGACCGTCGCCGGCTCTGCGCCCCAGGTGGCCTCTCCGGCGAAGTGCAGCATCCCGTCGACCGGGCCTGCGAGGGCGTCGTGGTCCTCGTGCGAGGATCCGGTCGCGAGGTGCGAGTAGGAGCCCTGCGAGAACGGATCCTGTCCCCAGCGCGTGATCCAGCGCGCGACCGGCGTGGGGATGTCCTCGCCGTAGAGCCGGCGCAGCGCCGCCATGGCATCGGCGGAGATCACGTCGTCGGTCAGCGTCTGCACACGCTTCCCGAACGGCCCGGCGGCGAAGGTCAGCAGCGTGGGCCGGCCGCTGATCGCGGACACGTCGTACCAGGAGTGCCAGTGCTCGCCGGGCTCGCCGAGAGCGCGGATCGCGTACACCTCCTCCTCCCAGAAGCGCTCGGGGAACTGCAGGAAGATCTTGTTGAACACGCCCATCCCGAGCCGCGCGATCGGATCCGCGATCTCTGCCGGCAGCGCGGGCTCGAACGCGATCGCGCCGGCCTTCAGCACGCCGAGGGGCACGGTGACGACCGCCCGTGCGGCCGTGAAGACGCCGCGATCGGTCTCGACCCGCACTCCCTCCGTGCTGCGCACGATGCGCCGCACCACGTGCTCGAGCCGGACATCGAGCCCGGCAGCGATGCGGGCGGGCAACTCGTCATAACCGCGCGGGAAGACGACCTCGTCGCCGTCGATCGCGTCCTCGTCGAGCCCGTGCGCGTCGAGGTCGCCGATCCAGGCGCCGCACTGCTCCTCGACGCGGTGCCGGAAGAACTCGCGGATCTCGTCGACGCGCTCCGGATCCATCGCATCCCGGTGCCGCTCCAGGGCGTCCAAGGCGCGCTCCGTCACCTCGAGGTAGGTGTCGCCGGGGGAGGACCGGGAGATCTCCTGCTCCACCGCGAGGTCGGCCGCGGCGACGTCGGTGACCCACTGCGCACTCTCTGCGGCGGACAGGCGCCGCGCCTCGCCGTCGAAGTCGGCGATGGGGCGGCCGCCGGCCTGGAAGCTGCCCACGGTGAACTCGATGGTCGGCACGTTCAGGGCCCGCACGAGCTCCCACAGCGGGGAATCCTCGATGCCATGGATCCAGGACGCGCCGAGATCCACGGAGAAGCCCGCGCCGCGGTCCGTGTGCATGCGCCCGCCGACCCGGTCCCGCGCCTCCAGCACGGCCACGCGCTGACCGGCCGCGGTGAGAAGCCGCGCTGCGGTCGTACCGGACATGCCGGCGCCGATCACGATCGTGTCGAACTCGGGCACGCGTTCTCCTCGGGGGTCTTCGTCGGGGGGATCTCGGACCCGGAGGCCACCAGCCTTCGCCGAGACGGGTCTCGCCAGGGTATCGTTGTACGGATGTCGTGCGTGCGGGTGCGCGCCGACGAGAGCTGAACAGGGAGGCCGTCATGGATATCGATCTCGGGTTGCTGCGCACGATCGAGCGGGAGAAGGAGATCCCCTTCGACGAGCTGATCGCGATCATCGAACAGGCCGTCCTGACCGCCTACGCCAAGCATGACTCTGCGGAGGGCGTGCTGACCGAAGGCGCCCGCGTCGAGCTCGACCGCAAGACCGGCCACGTCGCCGTGCTGATCCCCGTGCGCGATGAGGAGGGTGCGGTCATCGGCGAGGAGGACTCCACTCCCGATGACTTCGGCCGCATCGCCGCCTTCGCCGCGAAGCAGGTCATCGGCCAGCGCCTGCGCGACATCGCCGACGACGCCGTTCTCGGCGAGTTCCGCGGCAAGGAGGGCGACATCGTCGCCGGTGTCATCCAGCAGGGCCCGAACCCGCGCATGATCCACGTCGACCTCGGATCCGTCGAGGCGATCCTCCCGCCCGAGGAGCAGGTCCCGGGTGAGGAGTACACGCACGGAACCCGTATCCGGGTCTACGTGACGTCGGTCGCCAAGGGGATGAAGGGYCCSGCGATCACCGTGTCCCGCACGCACCCSGGWCTCGTGCGCAAGCTSTTCGCACTCGAAGTGCCGGAGATCGCCGCGGGCCTCGTCGAGATCGTCGCGCTGGCCCGTGAGGCCGGGCACCGCAGCAAGATCGCGGTGAAGGCGAACGACCCCGCCATCAACGCCAAGGGCGCGTGCATCGGCGAGATGGGCCGCCGTGTCCGCGCGGTCACCGAGGAGCTCGCGGGGGAGAAGATCGACATCGTCGACTATCACCAGGATCTCGCGACGTTCGTCGCGCATGCGCTGTCGCCCGCCAAGGTCACCAGCGCGTTCGTGCTCGACGCCGGCACGAAGGCCGTGCGGGCCCTGGTGCCCGACTACCAGCTGTCGCTCGCGATCGGCAAGGAGGGGCAGAACGCCCGCCTCGCCGCGAAGCTCACCGGCGCCAAGATCGACATCCAGCCGGACTCGATCCTCGACGGGGCCTGAGCGGCCGCGTTCGCCTGCCGCGCCCGAGGTGTAAGATGGATCCTGTACGAACGTGTGTCGGTTGCCGCGCTCGTGCATCTCGCACCGCCCTGCTCAGGGTGGCAATCCGGAATGGTGAGCTCGTCTTCGACGAGCAGGCCGTGCTGCCGGGGCGGGGTGCGTGGGTGCATCCGACTCCGGAGTGCGTGGACACCGCCCTGCGGCGACGCGCCTTCGCCCGTGCACTCCGTGTGTCCACTGCGATGGAATTCCCGGAAGCAGAGAACATGCAGACCCTCGAGAAACGGCTGAACGGCTATGGAAACAAAGTGAACGGCTCGAAATGAGACCCGTCCGCGACTAGTGGTCTGCCCTGCCAGGGCGGACCGACCCTGACAGGAGAATTGTGGCTGGTAAACCACGCGTGCACGAGATCGCCGCCGAACTCGGCGTCGACAGCAAGTTTGCACTCGCGAAGCTCAAGGAGCTCGGCGAGTTCGTGAAGTCCCCCTCATCCACGATCGAGCCCCCGGTCGCGCGCAAGCTGCGTGCTGCCATCGAGGCCGACAAGCCGGCCGGCGCCGCTTCCGCGACCGCCCCGGCCGCCAAGCCTGCTGCGGCCACCCCCGCAGCAGCGTCTTCCGGCGCGCCCAAGCCCGGCCCGAAGGCGCCGACTCCCGGCCCGAAGCCGGGACCGGCCAAGCCCGCAGAGCCGACCCCGGCACCGGCGGCCGAGGCTCCCGCGGCTCCGGCTGCGCCCTCTCCGGCCCAGACCGCTGCGGAGAAGCCGTCTGCGGACAAGCCCGGCGGATCCGGCGCTCCGCGCCCCGGCGCACCTCGCCCCGGCAACAACCCGTTCGCCTCGCAGCAGGGTATGGGCTCGCGTCCCGCGGGTCCGCGTCCGGGTAACAACCCGTTCGCCTCCGCGCAGGGCATGGGCCAGCGCCCGACGCCGGGCAACATCCCGCGTCCGCAGGCTCCGCGCCCCGGCTCGCCGCGCGTCGGCGGCCCCCGTCCCGGCCCCGGCGGCCGTGCCGGTGGTCCCGGTCGTCCCGGCGGTGCCGGTCGTCCTGGCGCTCCGTTCCAGCAGCGCACCGGCGGCCCCGGCCGTCCCGGTGGTGCCGGTGCCGGTGGGTTCCAGCGCCCCGGTGGCGCTCCTGGTGCCCCGGCCGGCGGTTTCGCCGGTCGTCCCGGCGGTGGCGGCGGCCGCGGCCGCGGCCCCGGCGGCGGTACGGCCGGCGCGTTCGGCAAGGGCGGCGGCAAGAGCAAGCAGCGCAAGTCGCGGCGGGCGAAGCGGCAGGAATTCGAGATGCGGTCGGCGCCGGTCGTCGGCGGCGTCAACGTTTCGAAGGGCAACGGCGAGATCATCCGTCTGCGTCGCGGTGCTTCGATCGCCGACTTCGCGGACAAGCTCGAGGCATTGCGCGGCTACACCGTGCAGCCCGGCACGCTCGTGACGATCCTGTTCAACCTCGGCGAGATGGCCACGGCCACCGAGTCGCTGGACGAGGCGACGTTCGAGGTGCTCGGCGCCGAGCTCGGTTACACGATTCAGATGGTCTCGCCCGAGGACGAG
>NZ_JBFTQL010000029.1:0-48524 GCF_056398985.1 Microbacterium sp. 01T413_2 | reverse complement strand
CGATGCGACCGCGACCTCGAAGAAGGACGTCGTCAGCGCMTTCCRGCGCGCGATCGCGAAGTCCAACGAGTACGCCACCGCGCATCCCGAGGAGGCGATCAAGGCCGGCCTCGCCTACACGAAGTCGACGCTCTCGGTCGATCAGGTCAAGGTCCCGGTCTGGCCGGCGACCGTCACGGACGAGGACCTGCAGCGCCCCGACGACAAGATGGTGGGTCTCGGGTTCCTGAAGAAGCCGGTCGACCTCACGGGCGTCATCCTCACGAAGTGACGGCCATGACCCGCTCCCGCATCCTCCCCGCGCTGCTCGGCGCCGCCGGTGCGCTGACCGCACTCGTCGTGTGGCAGCTCGCGGCGACGGTCGGCCCGCTCGCCGGCGCGCCGCTGCCCTCCGCCCTCGAGGCGCTGGGCGCGGCGGGCCGCCTCCTGGGCGCGCCGCAGCTCTGGCAGGCGACGGCGGACACCCTGGTCATGGCCCTCAGCGGCCTCATCGCCGCCGCCCTCGTCGGCGTGCTGCTGGGCATTGCGATCGGATCTTCTCCGCTCGCGATGCACGCGACCAGGGTGCCGCTGGAGTTCCTCAAGCCGATCCCGCCCATCGTGATCCTCCCGGTCGTGGTGCTCGTGCTCGGCCCCACCTCGGGGATGGGGACCTTCCTCGTCTTCTTCGGCTCGTTCATCGCGATCGCGGTGCAGTCCTCCGCCGGGGTCTTCGACACCGACCCCGTGGCCCGCGCGACGGGCGCCTCCTACGGGATGAGTCGCGCGGAGATCCTCACCCGGATCGTGATCCCGAGCGCGCTGCCCTACATCGGCACCGCGCTGCGCGTCGCGGCCCCCACCTCGCTCGTCATCGCCGTCGTCGCCGGCCTCCTCGGGGGAGGCCCGGGACTCGGCCAGAGCCTGCTCATGTCGCAGATCTCCGGCAACCAGCCCGAACTGTTCGGCTACGTGCTGATCCTCGGCGTGCTCGGCCTGCTCATCCAGGGGCTCAGCCAGTGGGGCGAGCGGCGTCTGCTGCACTGGCACCCGCAGTACCGGAAGGCGGAACACGCATGACCCTCACCACGTCCGTGCAGACGAGTGCCCGACTCCGCCGCGGCCGCCGGCTGAGTTCCTCTCCGCGCTGGCTGCTGATCCTCGTCGAGATCGCGGTCCCGATCGTCCTCATCGCGCTGTGGTGGATCGCCTCGGCCGGATCCACGAACACGTTCTTCCCGCCGCTGTCCGCGATCCTCGCGCGCCTGGGCGAGCTGATCGGAACGCCCGCGTTCCTCGGCGACATCGGCATCTCCGTGCTGAATCTGGCCGTGTCCTTCCTCATCGCCACGGTCATCGGCGTGCTGCTGGGGTGCGCGCTCGGGCTCATCGCCCCGCTCAGCTGGTTCGTCGAGCCGACGATCCACTTCTTCCGGGCGATCCCGCCGGTCGCACTCGTGCCGATCTTCGTGTCGCTCATCGGCTTCGGCAACGGCACGCGCATCCTCTCGATCTCGCTCGCCGCGCTCTTCCCGATCCTCATCTCGACGATCGACGGCGTGCGCGCGGGGGAGCCCACCCTGCTGATGGTGGGACGGGTCTACCGGCTCACCCGCGCGGAGCGGCTGTTCCAGGTGACGCTGCCGGCCGCGAGTCCTCGGATCCTGTCCGGCATGCAGGTGAGCCTCATCACCGCGTTCGTCGTGATGATCGCGAGCGAGATGCTCGGATCCTCGGCGGGCCTGGGGGCCGCGACGCTGCTCGCGCAGCAGTCCTTCGCGATCGCCGACATGTGGGCCGGCATCATCGTCCTCGGCGTGCTCGGCTACCTCTCCACCGCCCTGTTCGTCCTGTTCCGCCGCGCGGTCCTGCGCTGGTACATCGCCTCACAACAACTGGAGAAGAGCGAATGAGCATCACCACCAGCCCCCGGCTCAGCGTCCAGGGCCTCGCCAAGACCTATCGCACCAAGGGCGGCGACGTCCCGGTCATCGCGGATCTCACGTTCGACGTGCAGGCGGGCGAGGTGGCCTGCATCGTCGGGCCGTCCGGCATCGGCAAGACCACGCTGCTGAAGTGCCTCACCGGCCTGCAGCCGATCACGTCCGGATCCGCCCGCATCGACGGCGTCGAGATCGACGGSCCGCCCGAGGAGATGGCGCTCGTCTTCCAGGAGTACACGCGCTCGCTCATGCCSTGGCTCACGGTCGASAAGAACGTSCGRCTGCCGCTCCGGCACCTYCGGCTGAGCACCGCRGAGCGGGAGGAGCGCATCGTGTCGGCGCTCGCCGCGGTCGGGCTCGCCGGCGCAGGCGCGAAGTATCCGTGGCAGCTCTCCGGCGGCATGCAGCAGCGCGTCGCGATCGCCCGCGCGATCGCCTACCGTCCCGAGGTGCTCGTGATGGACGAGCCGTTCGCCTCCGTCGACGCGCAGACCCGGTTCGAGCTCGAGGATCTGTGCCTGCGGATCCGCGAGCAGTTCGGCATGACGATCCTGGTCGTGACGCACGACATCGACGAGGCCGTGTACCTCTCGGATCGCGTCATCGTGCTCGGCGAGCGGCCCGCGCGCGTGACCGAGACCATCGAGATCGACTTCGGCGGCCCCCGCGACCAGCTGGAGACGCGGGCCACGGMGGAGTTCGCCGAGCTCCGCACCCGCATCTTCGGTCTCATCCGGAAGGCGGGCTGAATGGACCCCGCGGCACGCGGCTACGAGGGCTTCGCCGGGCGCGTCGGAGAGTTCACGTCCGAGTCGGATCCCGCGTGGCGCCCCCGGCCGACCGCCGCGGAAGGGGCGCCCAACATCGTCGTCATGCTCGTCGACGACCTCGGGTTCAGCGACCTCGGCCCGTTCGGCGGCGAGATCCGGACGCCGTTCATCGACGGCCTCGCGGCCGACGGCTGGCTGTTCACGAACTACCGCACGGCGCCGATGTGCTCGCCGGCCCGTGCCGCGCTGCTCACCGGGCTGAACCCGCACCGGGCGGGGTTCGGGTTCGTGGCGCACATCGATCCGGGCTACCCCGGCTTCGCCTGCGAGCTGCCCGCCGCCGCCCCCACGCTCGCGGAATCGCTGCGGGCAGGCGGGTACGCGACGTTCATGGTCGGCAAGTGGCATCTCACCCTCGAGTCGCGGCTGCACGATGGTGCGGATCGGTCGTCGTGGCCGCTGCAGCGCGGTTTCGATCGCTACTTCGGATCGATGGACGGGTTCACCTCGCTGCACCACCCGCACCGGCTCGTGCAGGACAACTCCGTCGTGGACGTGCCGGAGTTCCCCGACGGGTTCTTCCTCACCGACGAGCTTACCGACCGGGCGATCGCCATGGTCGACGAGCTCCGCGCGAACGATCGTCGTAAGCCCTTCTTCCTCTACTACGCGCACACCTCGGTGCATGGGCCGATCCAGGCCAAGGAGGAGGACATCGAGCGCTATCGCGGCCGGTACGAGCGCGGCTGGAACGCCGTGCGCGAGGAGCGGTTCGCGCGCCAGCGCGCCCGCGGCATCGTGCCCGCGCACGCCGAGCTGCCGGGGGATCCGCTCGCGGACGGAGACCGGATCCCGCACTGGGACGACCTCGGTCCCGAGGAGCGGGCGCTGTTCGCCCGCCACATGGAGGTCTACGCCGCCGCTGTCGACGAGATCGATCAGAGCGTCGGCCGCCTGCTCGCCCGGCTCGATGAACTCGGCGAGCGCGAGAACACGATCATCGTGATCGCGAGTGACAACGGCGGCACCGCCGAGGGAGGTCCGACCGGAACGCGCAGCTACTTCGCGCAGTTCGGCCTGCATGGCGCGGTGCCCGACGGGTGGGTGAACGACGTTCCCCGCGATCTCTCGGAGATCGGCGGACCGCGGTTGTACGGCCAGTACCCGACCGGCTGGGCGCGGGTGTCGAACACGCCGTTCCGGTCATTCAAGTCGAGCACCTACGAAGGCGGGGTGCATGCGCCGCTCGTGATCTCCTGGCCCGCCGGTGCGGCGTCGCCGGGACTCAGGGACCAGTTCGTCTTCGTGTCCGATCTCGCCCCGACCCTGCTCGAACTGGCCGGCGTCGCGCGTCCGGAGCAGTGGAACGGGACGTCCGCGCTCGAGGTCGACGGCGACAGCATCGCCGGGATACTCGCGGATCCGGCGGCTCCGGGACGCGAGCAGCAGTACTTCGAGTGCGTCGGCCGGCGCGCGTTCGTCGACGGCGAGTGGAAGGCGGTCTCGCCGATCCCGCCGACGCGCGCGCAGGGCGCCACCGGGGGCACGTGGGAGCTCTACCACCTGCCGAGCGATCCGACCGAGACGCGGGATCGTGCCGAGCATGAGCCCGAGCGGGTGCAGGAGCTCGCGGAGCGCTGGCGCGAGGAGGCCTGGCGCAACACCGTGTTCCCGCTGGACGACGACGGCACGCTGCACTCGGTGCGACCCGGAACCGAGGCCCCGCTCTCGGAGCCTGTCGAGCTCGTGCCGTTCCGACCGCCGCTCGAGCGGTTCCGCTCGGCGCGCCTCACGGTGCTGCGCTCCTTCGAGGTGCACGCCGAGCTCGAACTGGAGCACGGCGCGGAGGGCGTGGTGCTCGCGCACGGCGATCAGGGCGGGGGGTACCTGCTGGCATTGGACGGCGCCGAGCTGCTGCTCTCCTACAACGCGTACGGCGCGATGCGCCGCGTGCGCGCGAGCGCCCCGGAACCCGGCCACCACCGCATCGACCTGCGGGTGCGGGCCGACCTCGGGCTGCGCTCGAGTCTCGCCGTCGATGTCGATGGCACCGAGCGGCTCCGCCTCGACGACATGCCGATGCTCGTCGGCATGGCGCCCTTCACCGGTATCAGCGTCGGCTACGACTACGGCGGCCCCGTGGACTGGGATCTCCACGAACGGCACCGCTCCTACCCGTTCCGCGGCGGCCGGATCCGGTCCTTGCGCTACGTGCCGGGCGAGGCCTCGCCCGAAGACGCGACCGTGCTGCGCGCGATCGAGCAGGAGATGCGCGACCTCGTCGACTGAAAGGCGCTCTCAGCCCGCCACAGCCGCAGCGGACTCCGGGGTCGGGATGTTCACGCTGTACGGGACGTGCAGGGCCTGCGCGAAGCGCTCGAAGAGAGCCGGATCCCCCTGGAGCTGTACGGCCTCCGTGGCGAGCGCGTCGTGCGGGCTCAGCGTGCCCGCGAGCAGGTCGCGGATCGCCGGGCCCGCCATGATCTCCAGGTCCGCGTCCTCGAGCAGGCCCGGTTCGGCGACGACCCGGCCGTCGCGCATGACGACGTGCACCTCGATGTCGCCGACGCGCACGTTGTAGGTCGTGTCCCAGACGGCGGGTACGACGCCGTCGCCCGCGGCCACGCGGAGCGCCGCGGTGATCGACGACGTCGTCACGATCTCGCCCTCGCGGGGCGTGCGCATGCCACCCGCGCCCCATCGCGACAGCGCGTCCAGCGCGGGTCCGAGCTCCTGGCCGCGCGGCGTGAGGCCGTAGACGACCGAGCGCTCGCCGCCGGCGGGCGCCGCCCTCTCGACGATGCCCTCGTCCTCGAGCTCCTTCAACCGCGTTGCCAACGTGTTCGTGGGGATGCCGGGCAGTCCGGCGACGAGTTCCGAATAGCGCCGCGGTCCCACGCTGAGATCGCGCAGGATCAGCAGGGTCCAGCGCTGTCCTACGATCTCCGCCGCGCGGGCGAGACCGCAGAACTGGCCGTAGTGCTGGTTCGTCATGAAAATCACGATACCACTTGACTTCATTATTTGCAGTGTGCTTTATTTTTTGCAGTAACCCGGATTCGGGCACATCGCGAGAAGGAGAAGGACATGACCGCCACCATCGCCCCGGCCGAGATCGACGCCTCGCCGGAATCGGACGCCGGAGTTGCCGCGCGCAACCGCACCGCGCTGAGGCTGCTGCTCGCCGCGGTCTTCGTCGTGTTCCTGAACGAGACGATGATGGCCGTGGCGCTGCCGCGGATCCAGGAGTCCCTGCACATCGACGCGACCCGTGGGCAGTGGCTGACTACGGCCTTCGCGCTCACCATGGCGGTCGTCATCCCGACCACCGGCTGGCTCATGCAGCGCCTGCGCACCCGCACGGTCTTCACCGTCGCGCTGTCGAGCTTCGTCGCCGGCACGGTCATCGCCGCGCTGTCCCCGGTCTTCGAGATGCTCGTGGTGGGCCGCGTCGTACAGGCCATGGGCACCGCCGTGATGATGCCGCTCATGATGACGACCGTGATGACGGTCGTGCCCGCTGAGGAGCGCGGCAGGGTCATGGGGCGCGTGTCGATCGTCATGTCCGTGGCGCCTGCCGTCGGCCCCATCGTCTCGGGCGCCCTGATCCAGGTGCTGCCGTGGCAGGGGCTCTTCTGGGTGATGCTTCCCATCGCACTCACGATGCTCGCCATCGGGATCCGCCGCATCCCGAACGTCTCGGAGACGCGTGCCGTTCCGCTCGATGCGCTGTCGGTGGTCCTCGCCGCCCTGGCGTTCTCCGCACTGGTGTTCGGTCTCAGCCAGATCGGCGCGACCGCTGTCGGCGAGGCGGCGGTGCAGCCCTGGATCCCGATCGTGCTCGGCCTGGCCGGGCTCGGGCTCTTCGTCTGGCGTCAGCTCGTGCTGCAGCGCACCGACTCGGCGCTGCTCGATCTGCGCACGTTCCTCTCGCGGGACTTCGCCGTCGCCGTCGCGATGATGACCGCGGGCATGGTTTCGCTGTTCGGCGCCTTCATCGTGCTGCCGCAGTTCGCGCGCTACACTCTGGGCCTCGACCCGCTGTGGGTCGGTGCAATCCTGCTCCCCGGCGGCCTGCTGATGGGGCTCGCCGGACCCACCGTCGGGCGGCTGTACGACCGCTTCGGTCCGCGCCCGCTGGTCATCCCGGGCTCCATCGGCCTCGCGGTCTCCCTCTGGACCCTCGCCTTCGGGCTGGGGGAGCAGTCCTCCTGGGTCGTGCTGCTCGGGGCGCACATCGTGCTGATGCTGTCCCTCGCCTTCCTGTTCACGCCGGCGTTCAGCGCCTCGCTCGGATCGCTGGCCCCGCAGCTGTACTCGCACGGCAGCGCCACGATCGCGACGCTGCAGCAGGTGGCGGGCGCCGCGGGCACGGCGATCTTCGTCGCCCTCTATGCGACCGGGGTGACCGCGACCGGATCCGCGGATCCCGACCTCCCCTCGCCGGCAGCAGCTRCCGCGGGCTCGCACCTCGCGTTCCTCGCAGGCGCGATCCTCTCGCTCGTCGTCATCGCCCTCGCCCTGTGCGTGCGCCGTCCGGCGGCGGTGGCGGCGACGACGGCGGAGGAGGAGGCAGCGGTAGCGGCCGCGGAGGCGGAGGCGGAGGCCTGAACCGCCGACGCCCCCTCTCAGAATCGGGGCCCCCTCGCAGTGACGTTCCTGCGAGGGGGCCCCGATGCTGCAAGGGGGTGCCGGCGTCGGGGGCGCTCAGTCGTCCAGCAGCGCCACGGCGAACATCGGGCGAGCGGCGTCCGCACTCGGCGGGTGGAAGAGTCCCGCCGTGGCATCGCGGTACAGACGGCTCAGTTCGTGGCCGTTGTCGAAACCGGATCCGCCGGTGCACATGAGGGCGGCCTCGGCGGCGCGGCGGGCGGCCGTCGAGGCGTTCAGCCGTGCACTCACGAGCAGCAGCGGCCACCGTGCGCCGTGGTCGAGCAGTTCGTCGAAGTCGCGGCAGTACGCCTCGAGCTGCGCCGGCACGGCGAGATAGTCGAGGTGCGCATCGGCGAGCCGGGTGCGGGACTCGGGAACCTCGGCGTAGGTCGCGTCAGCTTTCGCGGAGCGTCGCTTCTTCAGACCTGCTGCGCCCAGGTCGAGCGCACGACGGGCGACGCCGGCGTAGACGGATCCGATGAGCAGCTGGAAGTTGCTCGTGATCGCGAACGTGAGCAGATCCGGCACCCGCCCCACGGCGATGCGGCGGTTCACGCGCTCCGGCGCCATGCGCACGCTCTTCAGGATCGTGGCGCGGCTCTGCGASGCCCGCATCCCCATCACGTCCCACTGGTCCGACACGGTGATGCCCTCCGTGCCGCGTTCGAGGAAGCCGTAGACGAGCATCGGGTTCTCCGGATCCGTGTCGTCGCGGCCGTGCGTGATCAGCCGGGTCCAGACGGGGGAGAGAGACGTGAAGATCTTGACGCCGCTGAGGAGGTAGCCGCCGTCGGCCTGCGGAACGGCGGCCGTCTTCGAGTCCTGCATGACCCAGTCGTTCGAGGGCTCGCTGATCCCGAAGGCGAAGATCTCGCCGGCCATCGCCTCGGCGAATACGTCGTCGAGCGAGTGGTCGCCGCGGTCGGCGAGGGCTTTCGCGACGCCGGTGCACATGAGGTGCATGTTCACAGCCAGCGCCGTCGCGGGAGCCGCGGTCGCGAGCCGCTGCTGCAGATGCGAGACCTCATCGAGGCTCAGGCCGGGGCCGTCGTGCGCCTCCGGCACGAACAGCAGCAGGTACCCGCGCTCGGTGAGTTCGGCGAGGTCCTCGTCGAAGAACCGGTTCTCCAGGTCGTACACGGCGGCGCGTTCGCGGAACCGCTCGAGCAGCTCATCCGGCAGATAGTGCTCGGCGAGCTCGGCGTGGCGGGTGAGACGGTCGGTCATCGTGCCTCCTGTGCGTGGTCGGAGAGGTCGGGGGACTCGAGCACGATGGCGCCGTTGTGGCCGCCGAACCCGAAAGAGGGGGAGAGGACGCGGCGGATCCGCCCGGCCGCTCGGGCCRTGCCGCGSACGATGTCCCAGTCSKCGAACTCSGGGTCGTCGAGGTTGACSGTGGGGGGGATCAGGCCGGTGCGCAGCGTCTGGATCGCGAGGATGGCCTCGACGGCTCCGGACGCGCCGAGCAGGTGTCCCGTGCTCGACTTCGTCGCCGTGATCGGGATCTGCCGGGCGCGCGCGCCGAACACGTTCTCGAGTGCCGCGAGCTCGGCCGCGTCGCCGGCCGCCGTGCCTGTACCGTGCGCGTTGACGTGGTCTATGCCGTCGGCGGCATGCGGATCCAGCMCGGCGTCGGCGAGCGCCGCGGCGACGGCCTGCGCGGCGCCGAGTCCCTGCGGATGCGGGGCCGTGGGATGGTGCGCGTCGCTGGACTCGCCGAACCCGGCCAGCACGGCGAGCGGTGCGGCGCCGCGGGCGCGCGCGACGTCCTCGGCCTCGAGCAGCAGAGCCGCGGCGCCCTGGGCCATCACGAAGCCACGGCGTCCGCGGTCGAACGGACGGCTGGCCGCGGACGGATCCGACTCGTACCCGCTGGCGAGCGCGCGCAGGTTCGCGTTCGCCGCAAGGTTGACAGGGTTCAGGCAGTCCTCCATGCCGACGACGAGCACGGCGTCGGCGTACCCGTGCCGGATGCGACGCAGCCCGTCGCCGAGCGCGATCGCGCTGGACGCGCACGTCGCCGTGACCCCGTGCGCGGTGCCGCGGGCGCCGTACCGCTCACTGAGCAGCGCCGCCGCGGCATCCRGCGCGCCGTGCACGACGACGCTCAGCGGCACGCCGCGGGGACCACGGGCGTCGAGGGCGCGGGTGGCGGCCTGCATCGCGTCCACCGGGCCGGATCCGGTCGCGGCGAGGACGGCGGCGCGGGTCGGATCCCAGGGGAGCGCTGCTCCGGCGCGCAGCGCGCCGGGATCGACGCCGGCGTCGGCTAGGGCCTGATCCGCGGCGGCGATCGCCCAGAGCTGCAGGGGGCTGAGGCGGCGGCTCAGCGGCGGATCAACGACCCCTGTCGCGTCGAAGCCCTGGATTCTGCCGCCGATCCGCACGGCCAGTTCTCGGAAGTCCGGTTCGTCGAGGGCGGTGATGGCGCTGCGGCCCGCGACGACCGCGTCCCAGAGGGAGGGGACGTCGAGGCCGCTCGGCGTGATCGCGCCGAGCCCGGTGACGACGACGCGCCGCGCCGCCGGGCTCACAGCCGGATCCCTTCGCGCTGCTCGATGAGCGCGGTGGTCGCCGGGCGCCGGATCTTGCCGCCGGCCGTGCGCGGGATCCGCTCGAGGACGTACCAGCGCCGTGGCACGAACTGCGGCGCCAGCCGCTCGCGCGCCCAGGCCTGGAGGGTGGCCTTGGTGATCTGCGCGGGGGAACCCGCCTCGACCACGAGCGCCACAACGCTGCCGAGTCGCGGATCCGGCAGGGCCACGGCGCACACCGGACCGAGCCCGGGCATCGCGTCGAACGCGCGCTCCACCTCGGGCAGTGAGACCTTGTGCCCGCCCGTCGTGACGATGTCGCCGGCTCGTCCGGCCAGCTGCAGTCGCCCGTCCACCAGGCGGCCCATGTCGTGCACGGTCGCCCAGCCGTCGGGCCCTCGCAGCACGGCGTCGGTCGTCGCAGCGAGGTAGCCGTCCGAGCAGGCGGCGGCGCGGATCCACAGCGTGCCGAGCTCGCCGTCGGGCAGGACGCTGCCCTCGTCGTCGCGGATCTCGGCGCCGATGCCGTCGTAGACGTCGAGCAGGGTGCCGTCGCCGCCGCGACTGTCGCCGATGAATCCGATCTCCGCGGCGCCGTAGTAGCTGATCAGCCGCACGCGCGGCAGTGCCGTGGCGAGGCCACCGCGCAGCGCCGCGGGCAGGTTCGCACCGCCGGTGACGACGAGGTCCAGCCCGGCGAAGGCGTCGGGAGCGCGCCGGGCGGCATCGATGAGCACCTGCACCACGGCCGGCACGGCGACGATCCGAGTGATCCTCTCCGCCGCGACGCGCTGCGCCAGGTGGGCGGCATCGAAGGCATCGGCGAGGTGTGCGCCGCCGCCGGTGGCGAGGCATTCGATGAGCGCGTACAGCGTGAGGCTGTACGACAGCGGTCCCGGGGCCAGGGTCTGCACACCGGGACGTGGTTCGAGGTGCGCGCTCGAGACGGTGACGTTCTCGCGGTACTGCCGTCGCGTCTTCAGGAAGGCCTTCGGATCGCTCGTGGTGCCGGAGGAGAACAGCAGCAGGAACGCCTCGTCGGCATCGCGCACCGTGGGCGGATCCGCGAAAGCCGTCGTCGCCTCCCGCGCGCGGAACTCCGCGAGGGAGAGCACGGTGCCGGTCCATCCGGCGGCGCGGAGTGCGGGTGCGAGCGCGGGGTCGTCGCCGATGACGAGCCCGATCCCCGCCGCCACCACGACGTGCACGCGGTGCGCGAGCGGCCACTGCGGGTCGATGGTGGCGGACACCGCGCGATAGCCGGCGAGGCCGGCGACGATGCGCGCGGCGTGGAAGGCGCTGGCGATGCTGACCGCGGTGATCGGGATCCCGCGGGTCTCCGGCGCGGGTGGCGGGGGAGCAGCCTGTGCGCGATGTGCGGCGTCGACGACGGCGAACACGCGACGGGAGTCCTCGACGAGCCCGGCGTAGTCCAGGGCGCCATCGGGCCCGACGATGGCCGGCTGAGCGGGATCGTGCGCGGCGGTGGAGAGCACGGTCCTGGTGATCGGCATGCCCCGCCCTTCCCGTGACGCGTGCGCGCCGGGCGCGGCCCGGCTTCGCCGATCCAGTCTATGACCGGGCGCGGTCACGGGACCGGTCGGGCCGCTGGTCACTCGTCCTGTGAGCGAGGCGACCGCGCCGATCGGGTGCACAGGCAACGGTGCTACTGTCGAAGGAGTCGGCATTCCTGCCGACGACCAGGGAAGACTTCTTGTCGACCGACGGGCTTCGGCCTTCCGCTTTGCGTCGCCTCCTCTGCGAGACCTGTAGGAGACCGATGCACGCTCTTGTCGCTGTTGATTCTGCCGAGCCGCGTTCCGCGGACCTGACCGATCCGACTCCTGTCCTTCCCCCGGGCTCCACAGCGGTGATCTACTGCGAAGGCCAGTTCGGCGAGCAGGACGGCAAGACCGCGAACGGTCTCATCCGCCACTCCGAGAAGTACGAGATCCTGAGCGTCCTCGACAGCCGCCATGCCGGAGCCGATGCGGGAATGCTGCTGGATGGCCATGCCAATGGCATTCCGGTGCTCGCCAGTCTTGCTGAGGCGATCGCTCATGCGGGCACAGCGCCCGACTACCTGATCTGCGGAGTCGCGCCGGCGGACGGCCTGCTCTCCACGGAACAGCGGGTGGTGCTCCTGGACGGCATCGCCCACGGGATGCACATCATCAACGGCTTGCACGAGTTCCTCAACGACGACGCCGAGTTCGTGGCGGCGTCCCTCCTGGCGCGCGTTTCCCTCACGGACATCCGACGCCCGCGCGAGATGCAGGATCTGCATCTCTTCTCCGGACGGATCTTCGACGTCACCTGCCCGCGGATCGCCGTCCTCGGCACGGACGGCGCGATCGGCAAACGCACCACCGCGACTCTGCTGGTCCGGGCGTTGAACGAGCGCGGCATCCGCGCCGTGATGGTCGGCACCGGGCAGACGACGATCATCCAGGGCGGCAAATACGGTATCGCTCTCGACGCTCTGGTTCCCCAGTACTGTTCCGGCGAGGTCGAAGACCAGGTGGTCGCCGCGTTCGAAGGGGAGGATCCGGACGTCATCGTCGTCGAAGGGCAGGGCGCGCTCAGCCACCCCGCCTATCTGACGTCGGCGCACATCCTTCGCGGCAGCCGTCCGGCGGGCGTTCTGGTGCAGCATGCTCCCAAACGCCGCACGCTGGGGGACTTCCCGATGGTGCCGATGCCCACCCTGGCCAGCGAAGTGGCACTGATCGAGGCCTTCGCCGACACGAAGGTCATCGGGGTGACGGTGAACCACGAAGGCATGACCGACGCGGAGATCGGCATAGCCATCGAGAGCATCGAGCTCGAGCTCGGCCTTCCCGCCACCGATCCGCTCACCCGCCCGCTCGATGCCCTCGTCGAGATCGTGCTCCACGCGTTCCCGGAGCTCACCCCGACGGTCGAGCGTCTGGCGTCCGCGCGGTCGCTCTGAAGACCGCCCTGCCGGGCTTCGTCTTGATCTCTCTTGCCATGCAAGCTAGCTTGTGATGCATGACACCGGACGCCGGGGCGCAGATGCGAAAGGGCGTTGTCGAGTACTGCGTGCTCGGCCTGCTCGCGCGCGGCCCGATGTACGGCTGGGAGCTCGCCGAGCGGCTCACGGCCGAGGGGCTCATCGCGAGCATCGGCACGCTCTATCCTCTGCTGTCGCGGCTGCGCCAGAGCGGCTGGGTGCGTACGTTCGAGCGCCCGTCGGAGTCCGGCCCGGTGCGCCGCTACTACGAGCTCACCGACAGCGGAGTGCGGCAACTGGCGCAGTTCCGCACATCGTGGACGCCGTTCGCGCGCAGCGTGGCCGGTCTGATCGCAGAGGCCCCGCCGACGGCGCGGGTGACCGCAGAGGGGGAAGCATGACCGAGGCCGAGGCGCAGAGCCTGCGCGACGACTACCTGGGACGGCTCGACGCCGCCATCGCGGATCTGCCGTGGCGTGTCGCGAACGAACTGCGCAGCGGCATCGAGGAGGAGCTCGACGGGCTCGATGCTGCGGAACTGCAGTCGCGGATCGTGCAGCTCGGGGATCCGGTGCGGATCGCCGCGGCCGCGAAGGAGGAGACCGGGTCCGCGCCACCCGCGCCCGTGGTCGTCGTGACTCCGGCACCTGTTCCGTCGGCGAAGCCTGCGACGGTCGACGCGAAGTGGTTCGCGATCGTCGGCGCACTCGTGCTCGGCATCGGCAGCTTCCTGTTCCCGATCGGCGGATGGGTCATCGGGGTGGCCCTGGTCACATCGAGCAGGTTCTGGCGGCGGTGGGAGAAGGCGGTGGCGATCCTGCTGCCATTCGCGGGGTGGGGGTTGCTCTACGCCGCCGCCCTGGTGTCGAAGCTGATCTGGGTCGAAGCGCCCGTCGATGGTGGCGCCAGCAACCCGCTGTTGCCCGCGGCCTACGACCTGGCGCACTCATCGCTGATCGTGGCGATCTTCTTCGTCCCCGTCGGCGCAGCATGGCTGCTCTGGCGCCTGCGCGGACGCGAGACGCCGCGTCGCTGACGAATGCCGCGGACCCGGATCCGATCAGGCTCCCGGTGTGCCGTGGTAGCGCATCAGCGCGGGCACGCTGAGCGCCATCACGGCCAGGAACAGCATCAGCAGGCTCGCGCTGATCACCGTTGTGGCGGCGATCCCGATGCTCTGCGCGGCGGCGCCGATGGCCAGCGCCGCGATGGGCTGTGCCCCGATCGCCAGCTCCTGCAGGCCCATGGCCCGCCCCTGCAGCGCCGGCGGCGTGGCGGACAGCATGAGCGTGTTCTGCAGCACTCCGAACACCGACGAGACGAGCCCCGCGAGGATGAATGCGCCGGTCGCGATGAGCGTCGTGGGCGCCAGGGCGAACAGGATCCAGCACACTGACATCCCCGCGATCCCGCACACGAACACGGCGCCCTTCCACGGGAAGTCGCCGAGGGCGGCGATCACGAGCGAGCCGACGATTCCGCCCACGCCGAACGCGGTCAGCAGCAGGCCGAGTCCGGCCGCGTCCAGCCGCATGCTCTGCGCGAACACCGGCATGAAGCCCTGGTGGATCGACCAGATGAGGAAGTTCACGGCGACCGTGATCAGCAGCACTGCCAGCACCACGCGCAGGCGCGCGATCGCGAGGAAACCCTCGCCCAGCATGCGCCAGATCGACCCGTGCGGCACCTCGGGCAGCCTGTAGCCGCCAGTCACGCCACGAAGCGCGATCAGCGAGAGCACGAACCAGAGGGAGCCGATCCACAGCGCCGTCGCCGTGCCGAACGCGCTCACCAGCAGCCCGCCGACCGCAGGCCCGAGCATGAGCGTCGTGTTCATCGCCAGGGCGTTCAGCGCGTTCGCGTTGCTGAGCTGTTCCGCCGGCACCTTACCCGCGACCAGCGCGGCCCGCGCGGGCTGGGAGGGGGAGTGCGCCAGCCCCAGCGCCAGCCCGCCGGCGGTGAGCACGCCGAACGAGCCGAGCCCGGCCGTGGTGAGGGCGGCGAGGCCGACGGCTGCGACGATCGCGACGCCGCACGCGATCATGAGCAGGCGCCTGCGGTCCATCCGGTCCGAGATCGCGCCGGAGAGCGGGCCGAGCAGCAGGGGAAGCAGCCGCACCGTGGTGAACGCGGCGACGAGGATCTCGGATCCGGTCTGCGCGAACACCATCCAGCCGAGGATGAACGTGAGCGTCCACATCCCCCCGAAGAAGGCGATGTTCGAGAGCAGCAGGGCCGAGAACTCGCGATTGCCGTGCAGGGAGGAGAACGGGCGGAGCAGAGCGGCGGAGAACCGATTCGGGCGGGCGTCGGGGCGCTCCTCGATGGCCATCCGGTCTCCTGATCGTGCGCGGGCGGGCGCGATCCGGGGCACGGTGCGCGATTGGTATACCATTCTACGCCCGTGGCGGGGCCACGCAGAACGCCTCCGCGCCGCCGGCAACGAGCACGGCGGCGCGGACGGATGCGCGACTGCTCAGTCGGCCGTGTACACCTCACGCCCGGCGAACCAGGTCGAGAGCACGCGCGCGTCGATGATGGCGTCGGCGGGGCCCGCGATCGCGTCACGGTCCAGCACAACGAAATCGGCGGACTTGCCGACCTCCAGGGATCCGGTCTCGGATCCGAGGCCCATCGCGACGGCGGCGTTGCGGGTGAAGACCTGCAGGGCCTCCTCGGCGGTGATCGCCTGCTCCGGCCAGAGCGTCCCTGGCGCGCGGCGCAGGGGATCCGCGCGGGTCACCAGCCCCTGGATGCCCTCGAGCGGGTTCGGCGACTCGCTGACCGGCCAGTCGGACCCGCCGGCGACGAGCGCCCCGGCGTCGATGAGAGCTCGGTTCGGCTGCGAGTGCTCGGCCCGTTCGCCGAGCACCTCGGTGAGCATCTGCGGGATGACACCGGGGAACCAGATGAAGGGCGAGATGTCCGCCACGACGTCGAGCGCGGCGAGCCGCGGGATGTCCTCGTCGGCGAGGAACTGGCCGTGCGCGATCTGGATCGGGGTCGCGAAGCCCTCGGCGCGCAGCTGCTCCGCGACATCGAGCACGAGGCGGGCGGATCCGTCGCCGGTGCAGTGCACTTTGGCGCCGAGGCCGCGCTCGGCGACCTGCCGCAGCCAGCCRTACAGTTCGTCGAACGTCATCGTGGTCTCACCGTGGAAGTGCGCCCCGTGCGCCGCGTCGGGGACGTACGGCTCCAGGAACGAGGCGGTGCGTGCCGGCGGCACTCCGTCGAGGAAGATCTTCACGAAGTCGGGTCGGTGGTGCCCGGTGCGGAACTCCTCGCCGCGCGCGATGAGGGCGGATCCGATCGGATCGAATCCGAAGATCTCGTCGTTGACGAGCAGGGAGGACACGACCCAGGCATTCAGCTCTCCATCCGTGTCGAGGGCCTGGAGCGCGCCGAGGATGTCGATGGAGACGCCGGCATCCTGGAACGCGGTGATGCCGTAGCTGTTCGCGAGGTGCACGCCGTGCGCCGACGCCGCGCGGTGCTGTGCGGCGCTCAGACCGCCGGATCGGTCGTACGCCTCCTGCACGGGGATCCCTGCGGCTTCGAGCAGCACGCCCGTCGGGGTGCCGTCCTCGGCGTCGAGGATCGTGACACCGCCTGCCGGGGTCGACCCGGGACCGATGCCGGCGAGCTCGAGGGCGCGCGAGTTCGCCCAGCGATTGTGCCGGGAGTCCTCCGCGATGACCACCGGGCGCCCGCCTGCGGCCTCGTCCAGCCGGAGCCGGACGGCCGTGCTCTGCAGCGACGGGAGCATGGTCGAGGCGACCACGCCGCCGATGATCCATGCGTCGTCCGGCAGCGTCGCGGCCTTCTCCCGCACCCGGTCGAGGATCTCGTCCAGAGTGAGGGAGGGCGGCAGGGTGAGCTCGAAGAGCTCTGTGCGCCCGGCCAGAGCGTGGTGATTGTGCACGTCTGCGAAGCCGGGATAGACCGCGGCCCCGCCGAGCTCGAGCACCCTGGTGCCGTCGCCGCGCAGCGCGTCGACCTCGGCGCGCGTGCCGATCGCGGCGATGCGGCCGTCGCGTACGGCGAACGCCTGGGCGTCGGGCCGAACGGGATCCACGGTGCGGATGACGTCGGCGGCGACGATGAGCTCGGCGGGGGCGGTCGTCATGTCAGGCCGTCGCCTTCTCGCCGGTGCCCTGCGCGCCGAAGTCCGCCGGCTCGAGCTCGGGCGCGTGGTGCGTCACCGAGATGAGACGGCCCCAGGCGCCGAAGGTGAAGTGCGTGGGCACCTCGCCGGTCTCGTCCAGTCCGAACAGCACGCCGTGCGAGCGGATCTTGTTGATGTCGCGGTGGTCGGCGACCGTGATCGACGCGCACGGGATGACCTTCTCGCGCCAGGCGAACATGTAGATGCCAGGCCGGATCTCCCACACGCTGTTCTCATCGGTGTCGGCGAGCCCGCGCTCCGGGCCGGCCAGGCACTGCCAGGTGTACCAGCGCTCGGAGAGGTACACGTGCTCGTACGCGTGGATCTCGCTGTACACCCACTCGACACGGCGGCCGATGAGGGCGGTCGTCGGCTGCGGCTCGACGCCGGTGGCCTCGATGCCGTCGATCGTCGCGGTGCCGAAGTGGTGCTGCACGCGSGTGCGGCCCTKCTCGKCCKSSGGSAGGATCTCGCTGATGATCGASAGCACGCGKCCSGCGCGCAGGTCGATCACGAGGGAGACCGCCTCGTTCGGCAGGTAGCGGTGGTGGAACTGCACGTAGAACAGGTCGTCGTCGACCTCGATGGCCTCATAGGCGTCGGTGTCGGTCGCGGGCGCCGTCGGGTCGCCCTCACCCGGCGAGTAGGTCCAGGTGACCTCGTCGTCGGCGAAGCGATGCGCGATGCGGGTGCCGTTGGGGGCGGTGACGTTGATCTCGCGCCCGGACAGAGCCGTGGTGTGCGGCGCCTTGTTCGCGTCGAAGCCGGGGGCGAGGCCATCCAGCGGCAACCAGGTCGAGGTGTCGGCGGGGTTCATGGTGGTCATGATGCTCCTTGATGAGGGGTGGTGAAAGTGGATGTCAGCGGTTGCTGAACTGCTCGAGATCGGCGGCGAGGCCGTCGTAGACGGCGGGTCTGGTGCGCTTCAGGTATTGCGCGTAGACGATCCCGCCGACCACCGCCAGCACCAGCAGCAGCGGCAGGAGGTTGATCCAGAGCTCCTCGGATCCGGCCACGATGTTGAAATTGAAGATCGCGAGGATCGAGATCGCCGCGATGCCCAGGAAGCCGATCCCCGGCGCGATGAAGGTGCTCCACCAGCGAGTGTCGTGCTGCCGGCGGAAGTACACGACGATCGACAGCGCCGCCAGGCCCTGCAGGATCAGCACGCTGAGCGTGCCGAAGCCGAGCATGGCCGGGACGACCTGCACGATCGGATCCGCACCGACGACGAAGAAGACCACGGCGACGACGCCTGCGAAGCCGGCCTGCACGATGCCGGCGATCGCCGGAGACCCGCCCGCGCGGGTGCGGGCGAGCGCACGGGGCAGGATGCGGGCGCGGCCGAGCGCGTACAGGTAGCGGCTCGCGGAGTTGTGGAAGGCGAGCATCGCGGCGAACAGGCTGACCAGCAGCAGGATCATCATGACCGTCGTGAGCGGGCCGCCGAGGTAGCGCTGGGCCAGTACGAAGATGAGGTCGCCCGTGGGCAGGTGCTTCACGGCGACAGCCTGCGCGTCCGGCACGCCGATCGCGCTGACGACCGCCCAGGTGGTGACGCCGAGGATGACGCCGATCGCGATGATCGCGGTGTAGGTGGCGCGCGGGATCGTGCGCAGCGGCTGCTTGGCCTCCTCGCTGAACAGCGCCGTTGCCTCGAAGCCGAGGAATCCGGTCGCCGCGAGCAGCATGCCGATCGGGAGCGAGCCGGAGAACACCCATTCGGGGCTGAACGCGGCGAAGGAGAATCCCTTCTGCACGAACACCGACACATCGAAGACGAGCAGCATCGTCGTCTCGAGCACGAGGCAGACGCCGAGCACCTTGGAGGAGAAGTCGACGCCGATGCGGGCGAGCACGAAGCAGACGGCGATCGAGAGCAGGCCCCAGAGGATCCAGCTCATGTCGAAGCCCGTGAGCTCCTTGATGATCGACTGCATGAAGAAGCCGCTCGTGCCGATCGTGCCGACCACGAAGAAGTTGTAGCCGAGGGTCGCGATGAGGCCGGCGATCAGCCCGCCGGTGCGGCCGAGGCCCTTCACGACGAAGGCGTAGAAGCCGCCCGCGTTCACGAGCTGCTTCGACATCTGCGCATAGCCGACGGCGAACAGCAGCAGGATCGCGGCGACGAGGAAGAACGACATCGGCGCGCCGCCGCCGTTGCCCAGCGCGATCGCAAGGGAGGCGACGACGACGATGCCGGTGAGCGGCGCGACGGCGGCGAGCACCAGGAAGACGATCCCGGCGACGCCGAGGGCTCCCTGTCGCAGTGCGGTGTGGGTCTGTTGGTCTTGTTCAGTGGTCACGTCGGCCCCTTCGCTCGGTGACGGCGCGTTCTTCCGGCCAGGGTGGGCGTCGCAGCGCGGACGTGATGCTGCGTGGAAGACGGGCATTCTCGGACTCTGCCGAGTCTGCCCTTCCCGGGTGCGGCGGACTTGCTCATGAGCGAAGGACGATGGTGTCAGCGTGCACACCCGTCCCGCGCCCCCTCGATCCCGCTTCGTCGGCGGAGCAGGATGGCGGAACGGAGACGGTCGGCATGGCCGGCACCGCACACGGAGGGAGCGGCGATGGAGCTGCAGCTGCAGGGCAGGACCGCCCTGGTCACCGGTGCCGCCGGAGGGATCGGGCGTGCCGTCGCACAGGCGCTCACCGCAGAGGGGGTGCGGGTCGCGCTGCTGGACCGTTCGGCCGAGGGGCTCGCGGAGACCGCCGCGACCTGCCCGGGGTCCGTCCCCGTGGTCGCCGATGTCACGGACGAGATCGCGGTCGGCGCGGCCGTCTCCGATGCCGTCGCTGCCCTCGGCGCCCTGCACACGGTGGTGTGCTGTGCGGGCATCTCCGGCCCGGTCGGATCCGGGATCGACGAGACCTCGCTCGCCGAGTGGCAGGCCGTGTTCGCCGTGAACGTGACCGGGGCTTTCCTCGTGCTCCGGGCCGCGCTGCCGGTGCTGCGTGCGGCGCCCGCGGCCTCGGTCGTGCTGGTGGCCAGTGACTCCGCGTTCGTGGCGTCGCCCGGCATGGCGCCGTACTGCGCGTCCAAGGCCGCCCTCGTGCAGTTCGGGCGCGCGCTCAGCGTCGACCTCGCGGACGATGACGTGCGGGTGACGACGGTGTCTCCGTCGGTCGTCGACACTCCGATGAGCCGGGGCGATCTCGGCGACGAGGCGTTCGCCGCCCCGGCCTTCCCCGTGCAGAGCGCCGAGGAGATCGCGGCGCACGTGGTCTATCTCGCCTCTCCGCGCGCCCGCGCCGTGAACGGATCCGGCATCCTCAGCGACTTCGGATACAGCGCCCGCTCCGGCTTCCCCGCCTGAGCCGCGACATCAATCCGGCCCCTTCTCTCTCGCATCCCCGCTTTCCCGACAGGAGACCCCCCATGACCACCAACGGATCGACCGGACGCGTCGTCGTCATCACGGGCGGCGGCACCGGCATCGGCGCCGCGATCGCCGCCCGCTACGCCGCGGAGGGCGCGCACGTCGTCGTCGTCGGACGACGCGAGGCGCCGCTGCGCGAGGTCGAGCGCGCGGTCGGCGCGCATCCCGTGATCGCCGACGCCGCCTCGACCGAGGACGCGAAGCGTGCGGTCGCCGAGGTGCTGGCGACGTTCGGCCGCATCGACGTGCTGGTCGCGAATGCGGGCGGGCACGGGTTCGCCCCGGTGGGGGAGACGGACGACGCCGGCTGGGAGGGCGCGATCCGCGCGAACCTCACGACGGCGTTCGTGATGGCGCGCGAGGCGCTCCCCGCGCTCATCGAGGCCAAGGGGCAGATCGTGGTGATCTCGTCGCTCGCGGGACTCTTCGCCGGCCCCTCGGTCGCGGGGTACACCGTCGGCAAGCACGCGCTGATCGGCCTCACTCGCACGCTCGCGCGCGACTACGGCAAGCACGGGGTGCGCGTGAATGCGGTCTGCCCCGGATGGGTGCAGACGCCGATGGCGGACGAGGAGATGGACGAGTTCGCGGAGCACGCCGGCCTCGCGTCGCGGGAGGAGGCGTACGCCACGGTCACCGCGGACGTGCCCCTGCACCGCCCCGCGCAGCCTGCCGAGATCGCGGCCGTCGTGCGGTTCCTGGGATCCAGCGAGTCGTCGTACATGACCGGATCGGTGCTGGTCGTCGACGGCGGCGCGCACATCGTCGACCTGCCCACGACCGCGTTCGAGCACGCCGGCATGTAGCCCAGGTATCCGCGTCGTTCCTGTCAGCGCAGGCCATAGGGTGCGCTGGCGGGGACGACTGCGAAGGGGGAGTGGTCAGGACGGGTCAGGATCGCGGATCGGGGCCTCCGGATCACCGAGCGGCTCGGGATCCGCGACGTGCAGGCCCGGGTTCATCGCCATGAGCACCGCGCGCAGCTCGGCGATCTCGCCCCGGAGCGCGTCGACGTGCGCCACGGGCGCCGCCTGTCGGCTGGTGTTCTCCGCCGACACCTGCTCGATGATCCAGGACGCGAACGTGGCCGTGATGACACCGAGCAGGGCGATGCCGCTCAGCATCAGCCCGACCGCGATGATCCTGCCCTGCAGCGTGATCGGCGAGAGGTCGCCGTACCCGACGGTCGTGATGGTCGTGAACGCCCACCAGATCGCGTCCCCGAAGGTGGAGATGCTGCCGCCGCCGGCGCGCTCCGCATCGAGCACGGCGAGCGAGGCGACGTAGACGAGGAGCAGGGTCGCGCTCGTGACGTAGATGACGATCTGTCCGCGGACGGCCCGACCCGCGGTGCGCTGCAGTACGGTCAGCAGCGTGACGACGCGCAGCACCCGCAGGGGACGCAGCATCGGCAGCACGACGGTCGCGAGATTGAACAGGTGGGTCAGAAACCAGTGCCAGCGCCGCGGAGCGAGCACGAGGCTCACGACGTAGTCGACCACGAACGTCCCCCAGGACACCCAGAGCAGAGCCTCGAGCAGCACGCCGAACTCGCCCCCGGGATCCGAGATCACCTGGATCGAGTAGGCGACGAGGAACAACAGGGACGCGGCGATCAGCGGCCACTCGGTGATCCCGCGCCAGCGTTCCAACGTCATGCGCGCATCGTAGCGCCGCGGACGGCCGCAGCGTCAGGCCTGCGGCCGGAGCGGCTCGGAGATAGGCTCGGCTCGTGAGGCGGAGGCGGCAGTGGGGGGCGATCGCGGTCGTCTGCGCGCTCGGTGTGCTGGCCGTGCTCGGTTACTCTCAGGGATGGATCGGCGGCGTGGGCGGCCCCGCCGGCACGTCGGTCACCGCGCCCGCGGCCGGATCCGCGTCCGCACCGGCGGATGACCCGATCCCGGGGCTGTTCGACGGCCGGCGCAGCGGCGTCGAAGTGCAGGGCGCCGGTGTCGTCTCCCGCGTTCTTCCGGACGACGACCAGGGWGCACGGCACCAGAAGTTCCTCCTSACGACCCCCCGCGGGATTACGATCCTGATCGCGCACAACATCGACATCGCTCCGCGTCTCGACGGCCTGTCGGTCGGCGATCGCGTCGACTTCCTCGGCGACTACGAGTGGAGCGACAAGGGCGGCACCGTGCACTGGACGCACCACGATCCGTCCGGACAGCACCAGAGCGGATGGCTGAAATGGAAGGGCCGCGCCTACGCCTGAGGCCCTGCGGGCTCTCTCCTTCTCCGGGCGCACGAGCTGCCTGGCCTGCCGGCGGGTCGTGACGTGCGCGCGTCCGTGCCGCCTCAGAATTCGGGGATTGCGGTGTCGCGTTCGGGCGGTGGGCCCGGATCCGGTTCATCGATGGTGAAGGTGACGGGGGAGGGCGGCCGGTCGACATAGCTCGCTCCGGCGGGGCTGGTCCATTCCAGGACCCCGGCCCCGAGCTGCTTCACCGTCCAGGCGGTCTGGTGTTTGAGGACGTGGTGTCGTCGGCAGAGCCCGCCGAGGTTGCCTTCCTCGGTCGCCCCGCCGAATGCCGCGTCGACCGTGTGGTCGAGGTCCTGGGTGACGGGAGGGAGCCCGCAAGTGGGGAACCGGCAGCGGGAGTCGCGGGCGTGCAGCAGCCGGCGCAGGTCGGCGTTGGGCCGGTACCGGTCCACGGCGAGGATCGCCCCGGTGATCGGGTGGGTGAGCACCCGTTCCCACGCGACGACCCCGCCGGCGAGGATCCGGGCGGTGTCCGTGTCGATCGGCTGCCCACCGGCGAGTTCCGCGGGCTGCTCGACACGGACGCCGAACGCGGAGCCTGCTCCTGCCGGCGTCCCGCATCCGCTCGCGCCCGTGTCGGCGGCCATCAGCGTGAACGCGGGAACAGTGACTTCGACGCGCGCGTGGATCGCGGACAACAGCCCGACGGTCGTGTCGTGTCCCGACGCGTCACCGGTGAGGAGGGTGTCCGCGCACAGGTCCGCGCGCAGCTGATCGGTCGTGCGCGTATCGCCCGGATCACCCAGCCCGTCCGGGTCGGTGGCGATTCCCGCCGCCGTGTCCTTCGCGGCCTTCGCATTCGCGGCCGTGACGATCCGGGCCTGCTGGGTGAGACGGTCGTAGATCCCGTTGATCACGGCGGCGGAGTGAATCAGCCCGAGGCCCTTCTGCCCGTCCGGGAGCTCCTCCCGCCACACCCGGCGCTGCTCCTGAGCGGACCGGTGCCGTTCCGTCAGACTCCGCGGGGCGAGCTGCTCCGCGAGACGCTCCACCTCCCGCTTCGCCCGATGCGGGGTCTCTCCGATGCATGCCGCGACCGCGATCTGTTCGAACTCGCCCCGCACCGCATCATCCAGACGGGCGCCGGCGTCTTGGATCAGCCGGACGTGGGCGGCGTTGATCCGCGCGTCGGTGAACGCCTGCATCGTCGCCGGGTACCGGGTCGTCAGCTCCGCCGCCCGCATCATCCGGCCCTGCACGACCCGGTCCGACATGTGCAGCACCCCGGCSAGCTCCGCCGCGACCGACCGCGCGGCCAGATCCGCTGACTCGCCCCGCACCGGCGCCCCGTCGGCGAGGTCATCGGCGAGGCGTTGCGCGACCGCGAGATGCGCGTCCCGCACCGCCTGCAACCGGATGATCGTCGCCTCCGTCGCCGCCAGGCCCTCGGTCAGCGTCCGCAACACGACCACCGGATCCACCGGGTCCACCCCGGGATCCACCACCGCGCCGGTCGAGTTCGTCATGACCCCAGTCAACACGGGACCACCGACATTCCGACCCCGAAAAGGGCCAGATCAGGCGGAATAAATATCACGTTCCGATCACGAATCAAAGGGGACGAAACGCTCCGGCGAAACGCTCCGGAATGTCGCCGGAGCCGGATCCCGATGGTCGTCTTGACCGGTGCAGCAGCCAGGGCGAGACCGCAGGCTGGGATAGCGTCAGGAGATGGACCTGGAAGAGATCTGGCCCCTGTTCGGACTCGAGATCGTAACTCCGCGCCTGTCGCTGCGTCCGATCAGAGACGCGGACCYCCCCGATCTTGCGCAGGCGGCCCTCGACGGCGTGCACGACCCCGCCCGCACCCCGTTCGCCACGGCCTGGACCGACGCGGCCCCGGCGGAGCTGCCTCGGAACCTGGCTGCGTTTCATTGGAGCCGGCGCAACCGGGTCGCGCCGGAGCGCTGGACGGTCGCCTTCGGCGTCCACCTCGAGGGGCACATCGTGGGGTCGCAGGACCTGTCCGCACACGACTTCGCGCATCGTCGCACCGTGTCCACCGGATCGTGGCTCACCAGGCGTGTGCAGGGTCAGGGGATCGGGACCGAGATGCGCGCCGGGCTCCTCCAGTTCGCCTTCGATGTGCTCAGCGCGGAATGGGCCGAATCCAGTGCGGCGAGCTGGAACGATGCCTCTCTCGGAGTGTCGCGGAAGCTCGGGTATGCACTCAACGGCGTCACGCGTTCCTCGCCCAGGGGCGGGGAACCGGTGGACGAGCAGCGTGTACGGCTGGAGCGCGCACGGTTCGTGCGGCCCGACTGGTCGATCGTGGTGCACGGTGCAGGACCCGCCCTCGCCCAGCTGGGAGTGGAGACGCCGTAGCGGGGCCCGCAGAAGAGTCACCCGCCCAGATACGCCCGGTGCAGAAGCTGCGGATCGGCCTTCAGGGCGGCGGACGTGCCCTGGAACGACACCTGGCCGCCGCCGACGACCACCGCGTCCTGCGCGATGCCGAGGGCGAGGTGCGTGAACTGCTCCACGAGCAGCACGCCCACCCCCGACTCGGCGATCGACTGCACGATCGGCACGAGGCGCATGAACACCACGGGCGCGAGACCCAGCGACATCTCGTCGATGAGCAGGATCTTCGGCTTCGCCGCGAACGCGCGTGCCAGCACCACCATCTGCTGCTCGCCGCCGCTCAGCAGCGCGGTGGGGGAGTCGATCCGCTTCTCGAGCTCCGGGAACGGCGCGAGCGCCGCCTCGATCCCCGCCGGGGTGCGCGCGGTCAGCGACAGGTTCTCCCGCACCGTCAGGGACGGGAACACCGCCCGGCCCTGCTCGATGTGCACGATGCCCTTGCGCGCCCGGGCGACACGGGAGAGCTTGTCGATCCGTTCCCCGTCCAGGCTCAGGGTCCCGGCCGAATGCCCGGTCACGCCGGAGATCGACTCGATCAGGCTGGTCTTGCCCGCGCCGTTGGGGCCGACCAGGGCGAGCACCTCGCCGCCGCGCACGGTCAGCGACACGTCCGAGATCACGGGGCCCGCGCCGCGGCTGACGGTGACGCCGTCCAGCACCAGTTCGCTCATGACAGCAGCTCCGTCTCTCCCATGTAGGCCTTGACCACGTCGGGGTTCGCGAGCACCTCGTCCTGCGGCCCGGTGGCGAGCACCGTGCCGAAGTTCAGCACGGTGAGCATCGGGCACACCGAGCGGACCAGATCGAGGTCGTGCTCGATGATGATGAGCGCCGTGCCGTAGCGCTCCGGCAGCTCGCGCAGCCGGGCGGCGAGCGCGAGGTGCTCGTCGTGCGAGAGTCCGGCGGCGGGCTCGTCCAGGATCAGCAGCCGCGGCTGCGAGAGCAGCGCCGCCGCGACCTCGACCAGCCTGCGAGTGCCGACGTCGACGCTCGATAGCCGCGCCCTGGCGGGCGGGCAGCCGAAGAACGCGAGCGTCTCGTCGATGTCGGCGGCGGACAGTCGGCGCCGTGCGACGAACCGCACGTAGCCGCCCACCGTGAGCAGCGGCGGCACCCGGTCCTGCTGGAAGGTGCGGCGCAGCCCGAGCCGGGCGCGGCGCGTGGGGGAGAGACCGGCGAGATCCCGTCCGCCCAGCAGCACGCGTCCGCCGTGCTTGGGCAGGAACCCGCTGATCGCGTCGACGAACGTCGACTTGCCCGCGCCGTTCGGGCCGATCAGACCCATGATCGACGCGGCGGGAACGGAGAACGACACATCATCCAGCGCCTTGAGTGCGCCGAACTGCACGGTGAGGTGTTCGACGGTGAGCACGGGCTCTCCGTTCAGCACCGCGGGGTCGAGCACGGCGGTCGTCGTGGTGCGGATCTCCTCGGCATGCTCGTCCGCGTCCGCCGGCAGCGCCGTGAGCACCGCGGCGGACGCGGACGCGTTCTTGCGGTCCTGCCGCTTCCAGATCGCCGAGCGGATCGTCTGGCCGAGGTTGGATCCGCTCGTGAGGGCCTGCACGCCCAGCACGCCGAAGATCACGAAGCCCCAGTCCTGAGGGATGCCCCATCGCTTCAGCAGCTCGGGAACGAGTACCCAGAGGATGCCGCCGAACACTGCCATGTCGATGAGGTGCGCGCCCGACATGATCGCCAGCACGTACAGCGCGAGCGACTGCAGCGGAGTGAAGCTCGATGCGAACGGCAGCTGCACCTGACCGGCGAGCAGGCCGCCGGAGATGCCGCCGAGCGCGGCTGACACGGCGAAGGCGGTGAGCTTCGCGCTCTGCACGCTCTGCCCGGCTGCGGCGGTGCCGCGCTCGGAGAAGGCGACGGCCTTCCAGCTCGCGCCCCAGCGGCCGCGCTGCAGGAAGAAGACGCCGAGACCGCACACCACCAGCACGATGATCGAGAGGAAGAAGAACTGCTTGTCACTCGTGAAGCCGGCGGGGCGGTCGATCGAGATGCTGTCGGCGGATCCGGGGAACTGGATCTGCACGAGCGTSACGTCCGCCGCAGCCGCGAAGCCGAGCGTGACGACGGCCAGGTTCACGCCGCGGAGGCGCAGGGCGGGCAGACCCACGAGCATGCCGACGAGGCCCGCCGCGATGCCACCTGCGATGAGCCAGACGATGAAGCCGCCCGGCACGTGCCAGAGGTTGAACAGCGCCACGATCCACGCGCCGACGGCGGCGAAGGTGAGCTGGCACAGCGCGATCATGCCGGCGGAGCCGGTCACGATCCCGAGCCCGAGGATCGCGATCGCGGCGGTCACGGCGCTGATCGCGAGGAAGACGAAGTACCCGGAGAGCGTGTTTGAGAGCACGAGGCCCACGAGTACGCAGACCACGGCGACCGCGAACGGCCACGTGTTGCGGAACAGAGGGTTCCCGGTCAGGCCCCGGCTCGGGGCGAGCGGGCGGTCAGCGTGCGGCATCCCACACCTCCTTGCGCTGCGTCCAGAGCAGCAGGATCACGATGAACAGGAACGGCAGGAAGTTGCGCACGAGTGCGACCTGGTTGATCTGCGCGACCAGGCCGCCGAGCACGCCGAGGACGAGACCGCCGATGACGGTGAGATCCAGGCGCTTGAACCCGCCGAGGAGCGCCGCGGCGGCGGCGGGGATGATCAGCATCGCGAGCCCCGTGGCGTCGTTGGACTGCGAGGGGGCGACGATGATGATCGCGATCGCGCCGATCACGCCGGTCACGAACCAGACCGCGATCGACAGCGGACGGGAGCGGATGCCGAGGAGCTCGGCCGTGGTGGGCCGCTCGGACAGGGCGCGCAGCTGCACGCCCACCCGGGTGCGGCTGAGCACGAGCTTGACCAGCAGCGCGGTCACGATCGCCATCAGCACGGTGGCGACGGTGACCTGGCTGACCACGACGCCGCCGATCGAGAAGGCGGGGCCGGCGATGATCGGGTCGAACGGCTGGGGCTTGTTGCCGAACAGGATGAACGACAGCGAGATCAGCAGCAGCAGCGGCCCGACGGTCATCGCCGAGCGCGTCGTGGTGGAGGCCTCGGACAGCCAGGTGGCGGCGATCCAGCCGATCGCGACCGCCAGGACTCCGGCGACGAGGACGCCGAGAACCGAACCGAGCCAGATGGGCAGGCCGGCCTGGCGCACCAGCCAGACAGCGGTGAACGCGCCGAACATGCCGGTGGCGGCCTGCGCGAAGTTCACCACCCGCACCAGCCGCGACATCAGGGTGAGGCACACGCCCAGCACCGCGTAGAGGCCGCCGGCGGCGAGGCCGGCGATGGCGCCCTGCAACATGGCGTCGTCCTTTCTGTGTTCCGGTCGCTGAGCTCGTCGAAGCGCCCGGAAAGGGGTAGGCGGATCCGGTCTGCTCGGGGCCCTTCGACAGGCTCAGGGACCGAGCAGACCGGATCCTCGGATCACTTGGTCAGGCGCAGCCAGTCGTCCGAGACCTTCTCCCACTTGTGGGTGCCGCTCTTCAGCACGATCGGCCAGCCGGCCGTGTTGTCGACGCCGAAGGTGTACGGCGTGCCGATCATCTTGTCGTCGATCGGCTTCATGCTCTTCAGCGCGGCGCTGACGCCCTCCCGGGTGACGTCGCCCTTGATCGTCTTCAGAACCTCGATGAAGTGCGTGGCGGCGAGGTAGCCGCCCTGGCTGAACGAGGTGAGCGGGATCTTGTTCTTCGTCATCAGGTCGCGCCAGCCCTTGTTGATGGCGTTGTCGTCGGTGAACGGGTAGAACTCGGCGGGCACGTAGACCCCGGCGCCGGCGTTGTCCACCGCCTGGGCGAAGTTGTCGCTGTAGACGCTGGTCAGGTAGAGGAACGTGACGTCGTTCCAGCCCTGCGCGTTGGCGGCCTTGATCTGGCCGATCGCGTCCGGCTCGATCGGGTTCACGGCGAGCGCCTTGCAGCCGGCCTGGCGGGCCTTCACGATGTACGGCGTGTAGTCGCTCGCGCCGTACGGCAGGGTGTCGTCGACGTACGAGGGCTTCTTGCCGGTCGCCTTGGTCCACTTGTCGATCGCCGCCTGGTAGGTCGGACGGGTGGAGCCGGCGATCTCGAGCAGGACGCAGATGTTGTCGAGGTGCAGCACTTCGGAGCCGTAGGTGAGGGTGAGCGTGAGGTCGTTGTACGGGCCGACGTTGGCGGGCGAGATGCTCTTGCTGTCGAAGCATCCGGTGTCCACGCCGATGCCGGGGATCGAGAGGATCCCCTCCTGCTCGTAGTACTTCTTGTTCAGGTCGCACTCGATCAGGCTCGCGGAGCCGACCATCGCGACCGCGTTGTCGCTGCCGACGATCTCGCGGGCGTTGGCGGTCGCCGTGGCAGGGTCGCCCTTGTCGTCGAGGGCCTTGTAGTCGATCTTCTGGCCGTTCAAGCCACCCGCGGCGTTGAACTGGTCGAACACGGCCTTCGCGGCCTGGGACGCCTCGGGGAAGGTCGCAGGACCCGAGATCGTGTTGACGGACCCGACCACGATCGGATCCTTGGATCCGCCTGATCCGCCGGATCCGGAGCAGCCGGCCAGAGCCAGCACACCCGCGGTCAGCAGCGCTGCCGCGGCGGTGATGCGCTTGTTCRTGTGATTCCTGTCTTTCGGGTTGCGGGGCGGACCCCCGCGCTGTGGTGCAGGTCTGTGCGAGGTGTTCGTCAGTCGCGGGTGGCGCGGGAGACCATCTCGGTGTCGGTGAACTGCTCGAAGGCCACGACTTCGCCGCCTTCGAGCCGCCACACGTGAGCGACGCGGGCGGCGAAGAAGCGTCCGGTGCTCTTGTTCGTGCCGGAGTAGGTGCCGATCCCGATCACGGTGTCGCCGCCGTCGATGACCTCGTCCACCGCGAGCGTGTAGTCATCCCAGTCGTCCTGGAGACGGGTGAACACGTTCTCCACGATCRCGTCCGCGCCGACGTAGGTGCCGGCGTAGGGGAAGCCGGCAGCCTCGGTCCAGCGCACATCGGCGGCGAGCGGGGCGAGCATGCCGTCGAGGTCGCCGCGATCGCTCGCCTCGTAGTGCGCGCGGATGATGTCGGCGTTGCTCATCGTGTGTGCCCTTTCGCGGTGTCGGATTCTGGAATGGAGGCCCCCGGGGCTCTGGAAGGGAGTCGTGAGCCTCGGGGGCCGGTCTGTCAGACGGGCTGGGCGTCGGGGTAGACGACCGCCCCGAGCGGGTAGATGTGGCCGCCGGCGCGGGAGTGCTCCGAGGCGCCCTCGCCGTTCAGGCCGAGGAAGATGCCGGTCGTCCTGAGCTGGTAGCCGAGGTCGTGCAGCCAGACGCTCGCGACCGCGATCCGGAACTCCCGGAAGCAGAACAGGTACAGGCCGTCCGCGAACTTCCACACGGTGGAGAGGTCGGTGTCGCCGTGCCCGCGCTGCACGCCCTCGAGGCACTGCCAGGCGTAGCGCTGGCTGGASASGTACACGTGCTCGTACAGGTGGTGCGGACTGTACCGGTAGACGTTGCGCTTGCCGATCAGGTCGCGGCTCGGATCGGGTGCCTCGCCGCTCGGCTCGCCGCCGTCGGTCGTCGCGGCCCAGAACTCCTGGCCGACCTGCGGGGTGCCCTCGATCGCCTCCGCGGCGATCCGGGAGCGGATCACGGTCGCCCGGTGTGTGGTGGTGGAGTAGACGACGGTGAGCGCCTCGCGTTCGCGGGAGGCGAGAGGCACGTTCACGAAGACGACATCGTCACGTACGGCGACAGCGTCGTAGGGGTCGGCGCCGGAGGAGCCGAGGCCGGACCAGTCGACGGTCCCTGAGCCTGTCGAAGGGCCGAACGAGAGCGCCAGTGTCTGGCCGTCGTCCAGCGTGAGGGTCAGCGCCGTCCCGGCGAGGTCGGTGTTCGGCAGGCGGTAGGTGTCGATGCCGGCGGCGAACTCGTCGTAGGTCCGCCACTCGTCGCGCGCCGGATCGGCGGCGGATGCGGTCACATCGTCGGTCACAGTGGGACTCCTTCGACCCAGCCCCGCCGGACTGCGGGGTGAGGCAATGCTCCGCCGTACTCGATCCAGCGCTCAACAACCCGACGCGGATCGCGCACCGAGAGTCAACCGGCGTGCCCCCAGGAGCAAGACGCCGGTCGGGGAGATTGCTTGCTAAAAACAAGTAACGGGATCAGACTGCAACCATGACAGTGAGCGAGCGGAAGCTGATCCTGAGTTACTACGTGTCCGTCGACGGCAAGAGCGTCGGCGCGGAGAACGGGATGCGCGGCGTCATGGAGTCGATCGACGACGACGTGCAGGAGAACGAGTATGTCCGGCAACTCTGGGAGGCGGGGGCCTTCCTGATGGGCCGGGCCTCGTACGACGCGATGAAGGGTTTCTGGCCGGTGGTGGAGCATCCGTCCGCTGCGCCGATGAACGCGATCCCGAAGGTGGTGTTCTCACGCACGCCGGTCTCGGTGGAGGAATGGGGCGAGGCGAGCATCGCCGCAGGAGATCTCGCCGGAGAGATCGCGCGGCTGAAGTCCGAACCCGGCAAGGACCTCTTCGCGATCGCAGGCGACACCTTCCAGCGCGCCCTGATCGCCGCCGACCTCGTCGACGAGTACCGCCTCTGGGTTCTGCCGGCGGCGGCCGGCACGGGCACGGCCCTGTTCCGGGAGCAGAGCGCGCCGCTGCGGCTGCGACTCGTGCAGAGCACGCCGTATCCCAGCGGGATCGTCGAGCTGCGTTACGCGCGCCAGTCGTAGAACGCGACCTCCTCGAGGGGGCGTCGGAGGCGGTGACCGCGAGATCAGTGCGTGGAGCGGTACTCGCTGGGGGAGACGCCGTAGGCGGTCTTGAACGCGCGGCTGAAATGCGCAGCGTCGACGAAGCCCCAGCGGGCGGCGATCGCGGCGACGGGACGATCGGCGAGGATCGGATCCAGCAGATCTCTGCGGCACTGCTCGAGTCGGCGGGTGCGGATCCACGTCGACACGGTGGTGCCCTGCTCCTGGAACAGGCCGTGCAGGTGCCGCGTGGAGATGAAGTGCGCGGCTGCGATCGACGTGGGACCGAGCTCGGTGGATGCGAGGTTGCGGTCGATGTGCCCGCGGATGCGCTGGATGAGGGCGCGGTGCGGGTCGCCGGCCGCCTCGTCGAGTCCCAGCTCGCGGGTGAACACGGTGGAGACGAGGTCGAGGGCGCTGTGCGCGAGGCGCGCTCCCGTGGCGCCGGCGAGCTGGTCGAGGTTCGTGGCGAGCTGACGCAGGTACGGCACGACCATGCCGCCCAGGCCTTCCTGGCCCGAGATGCGCACGGCGGTGAGCTGCCCGACCATCTCCGGCGGCAGGCTCAGCAGGTGCTTCGGGAACATGACGACCATGGTGCGGAAGTCCTCGTCGAACACGAGCGAGTACGGCCGGTCGGTGTCGTAGACGGCGAGGTCGCCGGGGGCCAGGACAGCCTCGCGGTCGTCCTGGATGAGCAGGCCGGTGCCGGCCAGCATCAGGCTCACCTTGAAGTAGGAACGGTCGCCGCGGGCGATGAGCTCGGGCGTGCGCTCGACGACATGGCTCGTGGCGCGCACGTCGGTGACGTGCACCTCATCGACCGAGGCGCCCCGGATCATGCCGCGGAACGGGTCGGCTCCGGTGCCGCTCACCTGGAGCGGCACGAACGAGTCGGAGACCGCGGAGCGGAACTCGCTGATGTTGCGCGCGACGAGCGTCGAGACGGACTCTGCGGGAGCGACGGGGACTGCTGCCACGGCTGATCACCTCGGGAAGATGAAGGGTGGATCGACGACTTTGTATACGATCCGTTGAGGCACTCTACCACCGCGGCCCGTCCGGCGGGTGAGTTCCCTCCTGACGGGCCGCGGCGATCGAGGATCCGGCGCTACTCCACGAGCTTCCCGGCGGTGTCCACCTCGCGGATCAGCGCGTCGATCTCCGCCGGGATCGACGGGATCTCCTCGCGTACGACGCCCGTGGACGGCGACCACACCAGGTTCACCTGCAGGGCCGGATCCATCGCGGGGTAGTCGCTGCGGTTGTGGCAGCCGCGGGTCTCGCGGCGCTCGAGCGCCGCCTCCAGCGTCGCCCGTGCGGCGAGGGCGGAGGAGCGCAGGTCGAACGCGTGCGCGAGATCCTGGAACCCGGCGATGTCGGGGTGGATCCCGATCCGCGTCATCCGCTCCTCGATCGCGTCGAGTTCGGCGAGGCCCGCGACCAGTCCGTCCTCGTTGCGGACGACGCCGGCGTGCGCCGTCATGGTGTCGCGGATCGCCCGCTGCAGGGCTCGCACGTTCTCCGGGCCGTCGGCGGCGAGCATGTCGTCGATCTCCGCCCGCGCACGGCGCACCGCGACGGTCGAGCGGCGCTGCGCGTCGAGTCCGTAGGCGTGCGCGACGGCGGCGCGGCCGGTGATACGGCCGAACACGAGCAGCTCGATGAGCGAGTTGCCGCCGAGCCGGTTCGCGCCGTGGAGGCCAGACGACGCCTCGCCGATCGCGTAGAGCCCGTCCACATCGGTGCGGTGGTCCTCCGGGCGCACCCAGACGCCGCCCATCGAGTAGTGCGCGGTCGGTGCGATCTCGATCGGGTCCTTCGTGATGTCGAGCATCTGCAGCTCGAGCATCGTCTGGTACACGCGCGGCAGGCGGGTCATGATCGTCTCGCGGGGCAGGTGCGAGACATCCAGCCAGACGCCCCCGTTCGGGGTGCCCCTGCCCTCCGCGATCTCCGTGTACGCGGCCAGCGCCACGCGATCGCGCGTGGAAAGCTCCATCCGCTCCGGGTCGTACTTGCTCATGAAGCGCTCACCGAGGCCGTTGCGCAGAATGCCGCCCTCGCCGCGCGCCGCCTCGGAGACCAGTGTTCCCGCCTCGCTCTCCGGTTCGATGATGCCGGAGGGGTGGAACTGCACCAGCTCGGGGTCGCGGATCCGCCCGCCGGCCTCCACGGCCAGACGGAATGAGTCGCCGGTGTTCTCGTCGCGGCGCGACGACGTGCGCCGCCAGATCCGGTTGTGGCCGCCGGCGGCGAGGATCACGGCGTCGGCGTGGATGAGGTAGCGCTCGCCGGAGACCAGGTCGAAGCCGTAGGCGCCGAAGATGCGGGGCGCGGTGCCGCCGTCGGGTGCGGCGACGTCGTCGACCAGCAGGCGCGTGATGTAGACGGTGTCGAGGATCGGGATCTCGAGCTGTTCGGCGCGGTCGACGAGTGCGCGCTGGATCTCGAGCCCGGTGTAGTCGCCCGCGAACGCGGTGCGGCGAAAGGTGTGCGCGCCGAAGAAGCGCTGCGAGATGCGGCCGTCGTCCTCGCGGGCGAAGCCCATGCCGTAACGCTCGAGGTCGCGGATGCCCTCTTCCGCGCCTCGTGTGACGATCTCGACCGTGCGGGGATCCGCGAGGAAATAACTCTCCTTGATCGTGTCGGCGGCGTGCTGCTGCCAGCTGTCCTGCGGATCCATGGTGCCGAGGGCGGCGTTGATGCCGCCGGCCGCGAGGGAGGTGTGGGCGTCGTGGCGCGGGCGCTTGCCGACGGCGAGCACGTCGACGCCCTGCTCGGCGACCTCGATGGCCGCGCGCAGTCCGGATCCGCCGGTGCCGATCACGAGCACAGTCGTGGAGACGAGGCGCTCGTGGGTGGTGTTCTCAGTCATGGCTTCCACGCTARGAATCCGCCGACGATTACTCCAATGCATAATGCCGCTGGACTGAATGCCTCTAGGCTATGGCCATGAACCTCGAGCAGCTCCGCGGATTCGTCGAGATCGCCCGGCTSGGCAACTTCACCCGGGCTGCCGAGGAGCTGCATCTCGCGCAGCCTTCCCTGAGCCGGCAGATCTCGACGCTGGAGCGAGAGCTCGGATCCGAGTTGTTCCATCGCGCGCGCGGTCACATCTCGCTCACGGCCGCGGGCGAGGTGCTGCTGCCGTACGCCCGCCGCATGCTCGCCGATGCCGCCTCGGTGCGCCGGGAGATGGCCGAGATCGCGGGACTGCGCCGGGGGCGGGTGCGCCTGGGCGCTCCACCGTCGCTGTGCGCGAGCATCGTGCCGGAGGTCGTGGGCGCGTTCCGTGCCGCACACCCCGGGATCGAACTGGAGATCACCGAGCGCGGCTCGCGGGGGCTCGTGTCCGCGCTGGCCGAGGGCGCGCTGGACCTTGCGCTCCTCGCCTCCTCGGATGCGGCGGCGGCCTCTCCGGTGAGCCTCACCCGTACCGCGCTGCTGGAAGAGGATCTCGTGGTGATCTCGTCCGCCGCGCAGTCGCCGGTGAGCCACGGCCGGGCGATCGCGCTCGCCGCGGTCGCGGATCTGCCGCTCATCGCCTTCCCGCGCAGCTATGAGCTGCGCGCCGCGACCGATGCCGCCTTCGCCGGATCGGGGCTGACCGCGGAGGTGGTCGTGGAGGGGCCGGAGATGGACACCGTGCTGCGCTTCGTGGAGCGCGGAGTGGGCGTCGCTGTCGTCCCCGCCATGGTGGCGCTCGACCGCCCGGGCTTGCGCGCCGTGCCGCTGGCCTCGCCGAAGCTGACCCGCACGGTGAGCCTGGCGCACCGCGCCGACATGGCGCCGACGCGAGCGGCCGCGGCCCTCCGCGACACCATCATCGCCACCGCCGATGCGCTCGTCGGATCCGGCGGCTTCGTCGCGAAGGCGGTCTGAGTCCGCTCCGGCTCGTCCTCTCCGAGCGTCGCGCGGATCAGGATCCGGAGAGCACGTCGCCGAGGACGCGTGCGGCCTCAGGGAAGCGCTCCGGGGCCGCTCCGGAGTAGTTGAGTCGGACGAACGCACCAGACGGCTCTGCGGGGAACCACTCCGACCCCGGCGCGAGGATCACGCCGCGCACCGCGCACTCGCGCACGACCTGCTCGGCGTCTCCGCCCTCGGGCAGGCGCACCCACAGATTGAGCCCGCCGCGCGGCACCGTCTCGACGCTCGCGGTCGGGGCGTGCTCGTGGAGCGCGTCGAGCAGCAGATCCCGGCGGGCCCGCAGCTGCTCCCGCAGGCCGCGCAGATGAGCGCGCCAGGCGGGCTGTGTGACGACGTCGAGCGCCGCGGCCTGCAGCAGCCCGCTGACGTACATAGACTCCGCGGCGCGATCGGCCAGGATGCGCTCCCGCGCAGGCCCGCGGGCGATGACCGCCGCGACGCGCAGGGCGGGCGACACGCTCTTGGTCAGCGAACGGAGGTAGATCACATGGCCGTCGTCGTCCTGGAGGGCGATCGGACGGGGATCCGCGTCGATCGCGAGGTCGTGCGCCCAGTCGTCCTCGATGAGGAACGCGCCGTGCTGTCGCACGATCTCGAGCACGGCGGTCCTCGTCGTCTCGGACCACATCGCGCCCGTCGGGTTCGCGAACGTCGGCTGGGCGTAGAACCCGCGGGCGCCGGTCTCGGCGAAGGCGCGTTCGACGGCATCCGGATCCGGCCCATCCGGACCGGCGGGGACGGGCACGAGCTCGACGCCCGCCTGCGCTGCCGCGAGGATCGCGCCCCAATAGGTGGGCGATTCGATGAGCAGAGGCTGGCCGACGCCGACCACGGCGCGGAAGATCGAGCTGAGCCCGCTCTGGCTGCCGGAGATGATGAGCGCGTCTCGGGCGGATGCCGGGGTCACACCGACCGGAGCGGCAGCGGCGAGCTCCCCGGCGAACCATGCCTGCAGCTCGGGGGATCCCGCCGCGGGGGAGCGCAGCACGGCCGCCTCCAGGCGGGCTGCGCGGGCGAGCGCCTGCCGGACCAGGCGTTCGGGCAGCAGTTCGGGAGCCGGGTAGCCGGAATGCAGTGCGATCGCATCGGGGGCCGCGGAGCGCTGGGTCGAGGAGAGCAGAGGCATCCGCGACGGCAGCGCCCCGAGGGCCGCGGTCTGCCAGGAGTAGTCGGCGGGTCGTGCCGTGCGCATCGCGCGGGCGAACGTGCCGACCCCGGGCCGGGTCTCGATCAGGCCGAGTGCGGACAGTCGGCGCATCGCCTTCTGCACCGTCACCGGGCTGGCCCCGTGCTGGAGCGTCAGCTCCCGATTCGAGGGGAGACGGGCGCCCGGCGCCGCACGTGCGATCCACTCGCGCAGCGCTGTCACGATGCGCTCGGTGCTATCCTGACTCATGAAAGAACAGAGTAGCGTTACTCAACCGCCACGCCAAGCGTTTTCCCTCCCTCCTGGGCTCGGCTGGGGTCTTCTCGGGGTCGTGGCGTTCTCGTTCACGGTGCCGTTCACCCGGGTCGCCGTCGGCGGGCTCTCTCCGCTGTTCATCGGCTCCGGCCGTGCCGTGGTCGCCGCTGTCCTCGCCGCGTCCGCCCTCGCTCTCACACGGCAGAAGCGGCCGACGGCGCGGCAGTGGCTGCGCGTGGCGGTCGTCGCCGGCGGCGTCGTCGCGGGCTTCCCCCTGCTCACGTCCTTCGCCCTCACGTCGGTGCCGGCGAGTCACGGTGCGGTCGTCATCGGGTTGCTCCCTGCGGCGACCGCGGTCGCCGCGGTGGTGCGCACGGGGGAGCGCCCCGCCCGGTCGTTCTGGCTCTTCGCCGCCCTGGGCGCCCTGACGGCCATCCTGTTCGCGGCGCTGCAGAACGGAGGCCTCGGTGAGCTGCGGCCGTCCGACCTGCTGCTGTTCGGCGCGGTGCTCGCCGCCGCGATCGGCTACGCGGAGGGCGGGCTGCTCGCGCGGGAGCTGGGGTCCTGGCAGACCGTGTCCTGGGCGCTCGTGCTCTCGGCGCCGCTCATGCTCGTGCTGGCGACGTTCGCGCTCGTGAACCGACCGCCCGACGCGACACCCGTGCAGTGGCTCGCGTTCGCGTACCTCGCGGTGGTGAGCATGTTCCTCGCCTTCTTCGCGTGGTACCGGGGACTCGCGATCGGGCCGATGGCGCAGGTCAGCCAGATCCAGCTCGTGCAACCCGTGCTGAGCATCCTCTGGGCGGGGATCCTGCTCCGCGAGCAGCTCGGCTGGGCCACCATCCTCGGCGGACTCGCCGTCATCCTGTGCGCCGCGCTCGCGGTGCGCACCCGCCTTCGGAAGGACTCCTGATGCGTCACACCCCTCGCTACCTGATGACCGAACCGGACGAGGTCAAGCGGCTGATCCGCGCGCACCCGTGGGCGACGTTCGTCTCGCACACGGCGACCGGGCTCGTCGCCTCGCACTACCCCGTGATCCTGGACGAGGCCGCCTCCGCCGGCGATGAGATCGTGATCGTCAGCCATTTCGGTCGCCCCGACGAGCAGCTGCACGAGCTCGGTGCGCACCAGGTGCTCGTGATCGTGCAGGGTCCGCACGACTACGTCTCGCCGAGCTGGTACGCGCCGGGCGACCTCGTGCCGACCTGGAACCACGTCACGGCGCACCTCTACGGCACGCCGGAGATCCTCTCCGACGAGGAGAACTACGCGATGCTCGGCCGGCTCACCGATCATTTCGAGAAGCACCGGCCTCATGGCCGCAGCCTGTCCGAGGACGAGGAGGGCACCCGCCGGATCGCCCGGGGCGCTGTCGGTCTGCGGATGTCCGTCGATCGCTTCGACGCCCGGGCCAAGCTCAGCCAGAACAAGACGCCCGAGGTGCGCGACACGATCGCCGCCCGCCTGGACGAGAGCAACCCCGCCCTCGCCGTCGCGATGCGGCGCCGGCGGGATTGATCCGTCCGGTCAGTGTCCGCAGGTGCAGGCGTCCCCGCCGCCGCAGCACGCGGATCCGGCGCCGCTGACGGCGTGCGCCTGCGACGACTCCGGCACGTCCATGCCCGGGTTCTGGTCGAGGAAGCCGTACGGGCGGAACGCGAAGCCGGCGGTGTCGACGGGCATGATCGGCCAGTCCTCGGGGCGCGGGAAATGCGTCAGACCGAAGGTGTGCCAGAGCACCAGGTCGGCGCCCTCCGTGCCGTCGAGCGGGGCATCGCCGGCGGAGTACTCCGGCAGTCCGGATCCGCCCTGGTGCGCGTTCGGGTAGCGGCCGGCCGGCCACAGCTCTCCCTCGCGATGCGCGGTGGCCCAGAGGTGCTTGGTCGCGAAGGCCGCGCGCGCAGCCACGGAGGAAGCCGGATCCGCCATGAGCAGCGCGGTCGGCTGCGGCACGAGCTGGTAGGCGGTGGCGCGGCCCACGGCATTGGTGTGGGAGGCGCTCTGCACCTCCCACACCCGGGCGACCGAGGTGTCGGCCTCGCGCTGCGCGGCGGACTCGGAGGCCAGCACGGTCTCGGTCCAGCTGAACGCGTTGCCGAACGGGTTCTCCGGGCCCATCGGCACGCGCTGGGCGTCGACCTCGACGAGGCGGTTGTCGTTGCCGTCGATCGCGACGTCCAATCGTGCGGAGAAGAGATGCTGGTGCACGGGGGCGAACACGCCGGGGGCGAGCTCGGTGGCGTGACGCTGCGGGACACCGGGTTCGCCGGCGCCCACGAACACGATGCCCGTGGCCTTCGCGATCACCTCGATCGTGCCGTCCAAGCCGAAGTTCCAGTAGAAGCCGTAGTCGTAGTTGCCGATCGTGGAGAAGTACGAGACGACGAAGCGGCGGGCGCGGCGCACGTCGGAGCGGCCCTCGAGATTCGTGTGCTTCCAGAGGATCCCGGTGTCCTCCTCGTGCATGCAGATSACGTTCGGGATCCGYACCGGGTKGCCMTGGTCGTCGGCGACGTAGCCGTCGAGGTASCGGATCACGCCCAGGCAGTCGCAGCCGAGCTCGAGGTGGTTGGCGTTCTTGCCGAGCAGGTACTCGCCGGCGTCGAAGTAGCTGATCCAGAAGCGTCCCGGTGCGGTGTCGCCGTACGGCACCACCATCTCGGGCACGCTGGCCCGGTTCAGCACCGGCCGGCCGTCGAAGCGCACGTCGTGCAGCACGAGCCCCTCGCGGGCGTTGAAGCTCACCCGCATCGACCAGTTCTCCCACTCGACGAGGGATCCGGAGACCGAGAAGCTCGGGCCCTCGGGCTGGACGATCTCGATGGGCTTGAGGGACGTGCGCGCTTCGCCCTGCACCTCGGGGTAGTAGTTGCCGTGTCCGGCGGGCACGGGGACGTCGCCGATGTCCTCGACGCGGATCACGCTGTTCGACGTGAGGTCGATGTGCACGATGAGGCCCTCGACGGGGTGCGCCCAGGGCGAGTCGTTCTCGTCGTAGCGGAGGAACGTGAGCGAGCGGATCACCCGTCGCCCGACCTCGTCGGCGCGGCCCGTGTAGCCCGGGGCGAGCGGCCCGCAGAAGGCGAGGTCGATGTGCGCGGCGAGTCCGCGGCGCTCCATCGCGGCGCGCCACTCGGGGGAGGCCTTCGCGATCGCCTCGGCGCGCTCGTACTCCTCGAACAGGTACTGCGGCTGGCCGTAGGGCGGGGCGTCGTTGGGTACCCGTTCGGCGCGCAGCACCTCGCCGCGCGTGATCGACACCACGACTTCGGTGGCGACGCCGGTCGTCATGTCGAGCAGGGTCGCGTCGACGCGGCGGTCGATCGGGGCGCCCGGCGTCCACGCCGCGAGCTCCTGGCGGGTGGGCTCGTCGGGCAGCAGCATCGGCACCCRCACGGTGTCGCCGAGCAGGCCCGCTGATGCGAGGATCGCGCGGGCGGCTGCGATCTCGGGCCCGGTGAGGGGATCCAGCGGATGCGGCGTCGGGATGGCGTCGAGCGTGATCGGCTGCGGGGCGTGGTGGGGCATCGTCGACCTCTGCGGTTTAGTTGAGCGATTGCTCAAGAAACGGGTTGGCTCGATGATAGGCCGCGCAGGGGCGCGGGCGCAACGGGCGGATCCGCGCGCCGTCACGGGGTGCAGCGTGTGACGATCGGCACAGCGTGTGGCGATCAGCACACGGATCGGCGCCATTCCTGTGCTGATCGTCACGGAGTGTGCCGATCGTGACACGGCGTGGGCCGGCTGTGGTCCCTCAGGCGCGCCAGGGGTGCAGGATCGCCGCGAGCACGCGCAGGTGCGTGGCAGCGTCCGCCGGCTCGGCGACCTCGACGATCTGCTGCCCGTACGTGATCGCGCGCAGGAGTGCCAGTATGTCGTCGAGTGGAGTGTCCGCCCGCAGTTCGCCGTCGGCGACGGCCTGTTCGAGTGCTTCGGAGGTCTCCGTGCGCCAGAGCGGGATCGTCGGAGCGGACGCCTCGGCGGTGGGCGCGATCGAGGCGAGGCGCCCCCAGAACCCCACGACGACATGCGCTTCGGTGCGCGTGGTGGCGTCGACCGGCAGAACCTCGCGCATGATCGCCTCCAGGCGTGCGAGCCCGCGCAGGCCTTCGGTCGCCGTGCGGATCCGCTCCTCGGTACGGCGGGTGACTTCGGCCGCTGCGGCGCGGATCACGTCGTCGAAGCCGTCGAAGTAGTGCCACAGGGACCCGACGGCGACGCCCAGCTCGCGCGCCACGGCCCGCGAGTTCACCCCGTCGTGGCCGTCGCGGGCGGCGACGGCCAGCAGCGCCGCGGCGATGTCGCGCCGGCGCGCGTCGTGATCGACGACTCTGGGCATGCATCCATCCTGGCGCAGATTCCGCGATGGTCGTCCGCGCATCCGGGTGGCGCCGCGGATGGATCCGGTCTGGCCAGTCACCGATCGGTCGTCGAGATCCGGATGCCTCCCGGGGGTATTGTTTTTGAGCGTTCGATCAATAACACTGTTCGGATGCTCCACATGGCAGCGACGGTGCTGATGATCGGATCCGCGATCGCCGCGGCGGCGTGCTGCCTCGGTGCCGGACGCGTCGTGCCCAGCGCGGTGCCATGGCAGGCGCGGCAGAGCGCCGTGGTGATGGCCCTCGGCATGGTCGCCTTGTGTGCGGGCGGCCACGACGCCCGCATCCTGCTGCTGGTCGCGGTCTCGGGGATCGTCTCCGCGATGCTGGGCGTGGCGGGAACGCGCGGGCGGACGCACGCCGACGCCTGCTTCCACCGCGCGCTCGGCGGCGTGGTGATGGCGGTGTGCGCTCTGGCGATGCTGCGTACCGAGGTCGTCACGGGCGCGAATCCGGGCTCGACCGGCGGCGTCGCCGCGGCGGCGGCCGCGGGTCCTGGGCATGCCGGTCACGGCGGGATCGTGCCGCTGTCCGTGGTGGCGGCGACCGGAGTCACCGTGCTGCTCGGGCTCATGCTCTTCGCGYGGGTGCGGCACCGCACGGTTCTGGGCCGTGCCGCAGCGGTCGGTGCTCGCGCGACAGCGAGCGTCGTGGCTGTCGCCGCCGGTGGCGCGTCTTCCGGTCGCGGGGTGACGCGGGGGAGCGGGGTGCTCAACGGGCGGATCCTGCTCGAGGCGGAGGGCGCGGCGATGGCGGTGTCCATGGTCGTGATGGGCGCGATGGTGCTCGTGATCTGAGGTGCATGCGGCGCCTCGCAGCCCGGCTTCCCGCATATCGTTCGGATCCCGTACATTCTGATGCATGACCTTCTCCGGCACGGCTGCGATCGACCTGGGTAAATCGCTGTGCCGCGCTCGGCTGACGAACGACGGGGACGGGATGCGCCGCGAGGGCGGGGGCGCGCCGGGACTGGCGGCCCGCGACGGTGTGGCGCTGGCTCTGGCCTCGATCCTGCCGCTGCTGGCCGACCTCCGCCCGCAGCGGATCGGCGTGGGTGCGGCGGGAGCGCTATACGCACCGACGGAGGCCGGCGCGCTCGCCCGCGCGATCGCCGACGACCGTGGTGTGCCCGTCGCCGTCACCTCTGACGTGGTCACGGCGCACGTCGGCGCTCTCGGCGGCGAAGCGGGCGTGCTGCTCATCGCCGGCACCGGCGCGGTCGCGCTGGGCGTCACCGCCGACGCGTATCGCAGCGTGGATGGCTGGGGGCCGGACCTGGGCGACTTCGGCAGCGGGTCCTGGCTCGGACGCGAGGGCGTGCGAGCGGTGCTCCGCGCCAGGGACGGGCTGGGGCCGGAGACGGTGCTGACAGACGTGCTGACCCTGCTCATGGGCGAGGAGACGTCGCCCGTCGCGTGGCTGGGAGGCGCCGCGGCGCCGGCCCGGTTGCTGGCGACTTTCGCACCCGCCGTGCTCGACGCCGCCGACCAGGGCGACGCAGCCGCGCGCACGATCCGCGACGAGGCCGCCCGGTTGCTCGCCGAGACCGCGCTCGCCGCGTCCGGTGGATCCTCCCTGGTGGCCCTGCACGGTGGCCTGACCTCGCACGACGGATTCCGCGCTGCAGTCTCATCCGCACTCGAGACCCGCGGGCTCGAAGCCGCCCCCGCCCGCGGCGATGCCCTCGACGGCGCCGCCATGATCGCCGAGGGGCGCGCCCCTCTCCACGAAAGGTTCGTGCACCGTGCCGAATGAGAGCCTGCCCGACGAAGCCCTGCCGACCGATGCCGCGGCGACCGACGATGCCCGACTCGCGGCGCTGATCGGGGAGCTGTCGCACCTGTCCACCGAGCAGGCCGACACCTCTCGCGGCGATCTCGATCTGCTGTCGACGCTCGACCTCGTGCGGGCGATGAACGCCGAGGACCGGCGGGTGCCGGAGGCGATCGCCGCCCAGGCCGATCGGATCGTCGAGGCCGTCGACGGCATCACGGAGCGCTTCCGGCGCGGCGGACGGCTGATCTACATCGGGGCGGGGACTGCGGGGCGCGTCGGGGTGCTCGACGCCTCCGAATGCCCGCCCACGTTCGGCACGGATCCGAACATGGTCGTCGGCATCATCGCCGGCGGCGAGACGGCGATCCGCAACGCCGTGGAGAACGCGGAGGACGATGACGCCGCTGCCGCGGAGTCGTTGCGCGCCCTCGGACTGGGCGAGAACGACACCGTCGTCGGGATCTCGGCCTCGGGGCRCACGCCCTACGTGCTCGGCGGACTCAGCTATGCGCGCGAGGTGGGCGCCTTCACCGTCGCGATCGCTGCGAACGCCGGATCCGCCATCGGCGCTGCCGCCGACGTGCCGATCGAAGTCGTCGTCGGCCCCGAGTTCGTGACGGGGTCGACCCGTCTCAAGGCCGGTACGTCGCAGAAGCTCGTGGTGAACATGCTCACTACGCTGTCGATGATCCGCCTCGGCAAGACCTATCGCGGCGTCATGGTCGATCTGCAGGCCACGAACGAGAAGCTGCGGGCCCGGTCGGTGCGAACCCTCATCCAGCTCAGCGGCGCGGCGCAGGACGATGCAGTGCGCGCACTTTCGGAGGCGGGCGGATCCGTCAAGCTCGCCCTGCTGATGCTCTTCACCGGCACGTCCGCAGAGGTCGCCGCCCCTGCGCTCGCCGCGTCGGGCGGCGTGCTGCGCGATGCGATCGCCGCGCTGAGCTGAGCTGAGCTGAGCTTCGGCATTCAGGTCGCAGTTTCTGCGCCAAAACGGGCGTCCAAAGGACCAAAAGTGCGACCTGAACACCCTCGACGGGACGCTGGGGACGCGCAACGGTCGCGAGAGCAAGCGATCTCAGCTCGACCGTCGTGCCGCCGGGCGCACGGCGAACCACGCGATCAACGCCGCCACGAATGCAGCGGCAGCCATCGTGACGCCCATCGTCATCGCGTTCGCACCGCCGATGCCGACGGCGAGCGGTGACAGCAGCGGCCCGACCAGGAACGTCGACATGCCGAGCAGGGCGGAGGCCGTGCCGGCGCGGGCTCCGTGATGCGCGAGCGCGAGGGCCGACGAGTTCGGACCTCCCAGACCCGCACAGAGCATGAATCCGACGAGCGCCGCGGCGAATCCCCAGACACCTGCACCGAGCAGGGCGAGCGTCGCGAGGACGACGGTGGCGATCGCCGTCGCGGTGACGCCCAGCAGGTAGACGCGCAGCGGGCCGGTGCGGCGCACGATCAGCCGGCTCGCCTGGCTGCCCGCGATGTTCGCGAGTGCGCCGAGTGCGAAGGCGAGGCTGAACCCTTGCGGATCCAGCCCGAACTCATCCTGCAGCACGAACGAGGTCATCGACAGGTAGGTGAAGAACGCCACACCGCCGCCGGCCCCCGCGCACAGCACCGCGAGGAACAGGCGATCCCGCAGGACGGCGCCGGTGTGCGCGCCGAGCTCTCGAACACCGCCCGCGTGACGATCGGAGGGTTCGAGCGTCTCGGGCAGCGCGAGGAGCACGACCAGCAGGAGGGCGACGCCGATCCCTGCGAGCACGCCGAAGATCCCGCGCCAGTCCATGATCCGTGCCAGCTGGCCGCCGACGACGGGCGCGACCACCGGGGCGGCCCCGGAGACGAGGAACAGCAGCGACAGCATGCGGCTGAGCTCTGCGCCCGCGAATTGGTCGCGGGCGATGGCGAGGCAGATCACGATGCCGGCGGATCCGGCGAGTCCCTGCAGGAAGCGAGCGATCAGGAGCACTTCGATCCCCGGAGCGACCGCGCACACGAGCGACAGCACCGCGAAGGCCGAGACGCCCACCAGGAGCGGACGGCGCCGGCCGAAGCGGTCGCTGAGCGGCCCTGCAGCGAGCTGGCCGAGTCCGAGACCCACCATGCACGCCGACATCGTGGCCTGCGCCAGCGCGTCGCTCGTGCCGAGTGCTGTGGCGAGCTGCGGCAGCTGCGGCAGGTACAGGTCCATCGACAGCGGGCCGAACGCCTCCAGCAGGCCGAGCACGAGCATCGCGCGCAGCGTGCTCATGCGGGGGCGGGCGAGCACCCCGCTCATCCGTCGAGCCGCAGCACGCGGCGCAGCCAGCTCTCGCGTGCCGCGTTCGCGGCGACCGACACCACGGCGTCGGGGGAGAAGCCGTGGAACCCGTGATAGCCGCCGGCCCAGACGTGCAGTTCGGCCTGCCCGCCGGTGGCCCAGATCCGGGAGGCGTAGTCGACGGCCTCATCGCGGAACGTCTCGGCCGCCCCGACCTCGATGTACGCCGGGGGGAGGCTTGCGAGATCGGTCGCGCGGGCCGGCGCCGTGTACGGCGACACCAGGTCGGTGAACCGGTCCTCGCCGGCGATCGCGGTCCAGGCGGTGTCGTTGTTGTTGCGGTCCCAGGCGCCGATGCCGTCGTACTGCCGAGCGGACACGGTCTCGTTGCGGTCGTCGAGCATGGGGCAGCCCAGCAGCTGGCCGGCGAGCCGCGGGCCGTTGCGGTCGCGGGCGAGAAGGGCCACCGCGGCGGAGAGGCCCCCGCCGGCGCTCTGCCCGGACGCGATGATGCGCGCCGAGTCGATCCCGAGCTCGCCGGCGTGCGCGGCCATCCACTCCAGCGCCGCGTAGCAGTCCTCCGCCTGTGCCGGACCGGGATGCTCCGGGGCGAGGCGGTACTCGACCGCGACGCCCACGACGCCGTGCCGCTCGGCGAGGCCGATGAGCTCGGGCGTGCCGAAGAACCGAGTGCCGAGCACCATGCCGCCGCCGTGGATGGACAGCACGGCGGGGGCCGGGTCCGCCGCGGGGGCCGCGGGGGCCGCGGGGCGCACGATCGTGATCTCGACGTCGGGGGCGCCCGCAGGCCCGGGGATCGACCGGTCCTCGAAGGTCACGGCCCTGCCCTCGGCCTGCACCGCGATCGGCGGGATGATCGTCGCGAAGTGCGCGCGGTTGGCGAGGATCGTGTCGGCGCGCAGCGGGATGATCTCGACGAGGTCGAGGAACGCCGCGAGCCCGTCGACGAGCTCGGGGTCGTAGGGCACGGGGGCGACGGATCCGATCGCGGTCTCGCTCGCGGCCATCATGCGCCCCAGATCCGGCGCAGCCAGCTGGCCCGCGCGGCCAGCGCCGCCCGGGAGATCTCGGCATCGGGCATGTACATGTCGAAGCCGTGCGCGCCGCCGCCCCAGACGTGCAGCTCGGCCTGTCCGCCCGTGGCCCAGATCCGCAGTGCGTACTGGGTGTCCTCGTCGCGGAACATCTCCGCTTCGCCGACCTCGATGAACGCCGGGGCGAGGTGCGAGACGTCGGCGGCGTGGGTCGGCGCCGCGTAGCCGGAGGCCTCGGGACTGAACGCCAGGTCCTCGCCGAGCAGGCACGACCAGGCGAGCAAGTTCGCCTCGCGCTGCCAGGTGCCGATGCCGTCGTACTGCAGGCTCGACACGGTCGTGTTCGTGTTGTCGAGCATCGGGCACAACAGGAGCTGCCCGGCCAGTGCGGGTCCCTGCCGGTCGCGGGCGAGCAGGGCGACGCCGGCGGCGAGGCAGCCGCCCGCGCTGCCGCCGCCGACGATGATCCGGTCGGCGTCGACGCCGAGCTCCGCGGCGTGGGCGTGCAGCCAGAGCAGCGCGGCGTAGCAGTCCTCGAGCCCGGCCGGGGAGGGGTGCTCCGGTGCGAGCCTGTACTCGACGTTGACCGCGACCGCGCCGTGCTCCGCCACGATGTCGACCACGCGGCCGCTCTCCCAGTTGCGGTGTCCGACGATCTGGCCGCCGCCGTGGATGTTGACGAACCCGGGGCGGAGCGATCCGGCCGCGCCACGAGGCCGGAAGATCGTGATCTCGATGTCGGGCGCCCCGGCAGGACCCGGGATCACGCGGTCCTCCCAGTCGATCGGACGCCCGGCGATCACCGTATCGTTGTCGGGGAACATCGCGTCTGTGCCCTCGCGGGGCAGGGTCTCGCGGGTGAGGGCGGGCGGCGGGTTCAGCGCGATCGCGTCGAGCACGATCTGCACCTCAGGGTCGAACGGGACCGGGGGCACGGTCGGATAGCCGGCGGCGGTGACGGTCATGCGGTGCTGCCTTTCGGTGGATACGGGAAGTTCAGGGACCTTCGGGATCGACGACGTCGCGGTCGGCCCAGAAGGGTTCGACGAGGCGGCGCAGCTCGGCCGATCCGACTCGGTCGACGAGCGCCGCCGCATCGAGGTTCGCGCGCAGCTGCGCGATGCTCGAGGCCCCGAACAAGGTCGTGGTGAGCGCAGGGTGCGTGAGCGTGAAGGCGATGCCGAGCTGCGCCGGCRTCACCTCGAGCGACTCCGCGAGCGTCGTGAACGCCGGGACGTCGTCGACGATGCGCTGCCGGATGCCGCCCGGATCCCGGCCGATCTGCCGCTCGCCGTTCACCTTGCCGGCGAGCACTCCGCCCTCCAGGCAATCCGAGGCCTGCAGGGTCAGCCCCTGCTCCCAGAGCCGCGCGAACGGCTCGCCATCGGGAATGGACCGGCGCGAGACGCTGTACTTCAGCTGAGCGATCTGCGGACCTGCGACTCCCTCCGCGGCGGCGATGTCGATCAGCGCGTGGATGGATCCGGCCGACCAGTTGTTCACGCCCCAGGCGCGGATCAGCCCGCGATCCGCGAGGCCGGCGAGATCGAGCACGAGGTCGCGCAGTTCCAGGTCCTCCCGGCGCAGGTCGCCGAGGATCACCAGATCCGCGTGCTCCGCGCCGACGCGGAACAGGGCGTTCTCGAGCTGCGGGCGGAAGCCGTCCGCGCCGAACGCCTCGAGCCACAGCTTCGACGACAGCAGCCACTCGTCGCGGCGGAGGCCCGCCGCGCGGACCATCGCGCTGAAGATGACGTCGGTGAAGGCGGGCGGCATACCGGGCCCGGTTTASACGCCGACGTCGAAGAGGTTCACGCCGCGGTCGACGGCCTCGCGGAGCATGGCTGTGGCGTCGCCGAAGTCCATGCGGTCGTAGGTGTGCCAGGACCCCAGCGAGAACAGCGAGGCGTGGATGCCGCTGGTGG
>NZ_JBFTQL010000028.1:0-51946 GCF_056398985.1 Microbacterium sp. 01T413_2 | reverse complement strand
GAGCTCCTCGAGGGCTTCGGTCTCGACCTCGAGGCCGAGCTGGAGGCGGAGAGCGAGGAGGACCTCGAGATCCGTCCCCCGGTGGTCACCGTCATGGGTCACGTCGATCACGGTAAGACCCGACTGCTCGACGCGATCCGGCAGACCAACGTCATCGAGGGCGAGGCCGGTGGCATCACCCAGCACATCGGTGCCTACCAGGTGTGGACCGAGCACGAGGGCATCGAGCGCGCGATCACCTTCATCGACACTCCGGGTCACGAGGCGTTCACCGCCATGCGTGCCCGTGGTGCGCAGGTGACCGACATCGCGATCCTCGTGGTCGCGGCCGACGACGGCATCATGCCGCAGACGGTGGAGGCGCTCAACCACGCCCAGGCGGCCGGGGTGCCGATCGTGGTCGCGGTCAACAAGGTCGACAAGCCCGAGGCCAACCCGGCCAAGGTCCGTCAGCAGCTCACCGAGTACGGCCTGGTCGCAGAGGAGTACGGCGGCGACGTCATCTTCGTTGACGTCTCCGCACGTGCCAACACCGGAATCCAGGAGCTCCTGGACGCCGTTCTGCTCACCGCGGACGCCGGTCTGGACCTCACCGCGAATCCGAACAAGGCCGCGCGAGGCATCGCCATCGAGGCGAAGCTCGACAAGGGCCGCGGTTCGGTCGCCACGGTGCTGATCCAGTCCGGAACCCTCCGGATCGGTGACGCGATCGTCGCGGGCACCGCATACGGACGCGTCCGCGCCATGATCGACGAGAACGGTGACGCGGTCGAGGCCGCAGCTCCCTCCCGCCCGGTCCAGGTGCAGGGTCTGAACTCGGTCCCGCGTGCCGGTGACGTCTTCATCGTGACCGACGAGGACCGCATGGCCCGTCAGATCGCTGAGAAGCGTGAAGCCGTCGAGCGCAACGCGCAGCTGGCGAAGGCCCGCAAGCGCATCTCGCTCGAGGACTTCACCCGTGCTCTCGAAGAGGGCAAGGTCGAGACGCTCAACCTCATCATCAAGGGCGACGTGTCCGGTGCCGTCGAGGCTCTGGAGGAGTCGCTGCTCAAGATCGAGGTCGACGACTCGGTGCAGCTGCGCATCATCCACCGCGGTGTCGGCGCGGTCACCGAGTCGGACGTGAACCTGGCGACGATCGACAACGCGATCATCGTGGGCTTCAACGTCCGCCCTGACCCGAAGGCCCGTGAGGCGGCGTCCCGCGAGGGCGTCGACGTGCGGTTCTACTCGGTCATCTACAACGCGATCGACGAGATCGAGAACTCCCTCAAGGGCATGCTCAAGCCGGAGTTCGAAGAGGTCCAGTCGGGTGTCGCCGAGATCCGCGAGGTGTTCCGCTCCTCGAAGTTCGGCAACATCGCCGGTGTCATCGTGCGGTCGGGAACGATCACGCGCAACGCCAAGGCGCGCGTCATCCGCGACGGCATCGTCCTCGCCGATGGCCTGGCCATCGAGTCGCTGCGCCGCTTCAAGGACGACGTCACCGAGGTCCGCACGGACTTCGAGGCGGGTATCGGCCTGGGCAAGTACAACGACATCCAGGTCGGCGACGAGATCGAGACGACCGAGATGGTGGAGAAGCCGCGCGGCTAAGCACGTGGTTGCGCAGGATGGCATCCTGTGCCGACCTTACGGGGCCCCGGTCCGCTTCGCGGACGCCCCGACGGTCGTCACAGGGTGCCTTCCTGCTCCGCGCTTGCGTTCCACGCGGGCGAAAGAGTGAGAGGGTAAGGACATGGCCGGAGAACGACAGGCACGACTCGCGGATCGGATCCGCGTCATCCTCGCTGAGCGGCTGGAGAAGGGGCTGCGGGATCCGCGCCTCGGCTTCGTGACGATCACCGACGTGCGCGTCACCGGTGATCTGCAGCACGCGTCCGCGTTCTACACCGTGCTCGGCACGGAGGAGGAGCGCGTGGCCTCGGGTGCGGCGCTCACGTCAGCGACCGGGCTCCTGCGCAAGGAGGTCGGACGTCAGCTCGGCATCCGGCTCGTGCCCACGCTCGAGTTCATCCCCGACGCGCTGCCCGAGAACGCCGACCACATCAGTGATCTGCTCCGGCAGGCGCGCGAACGTGACGAGCAGGTCGCCGGCATCGCCGCGTCCGCCGCGTTCGCGGGCGAGGAAGATCCGTATGTGAAGCCCCGCGAGGGCGACGAGAACTGATCGATTCAGGGCGGTGCCATGGCACCGTGACATCGCTGCGAGAGGCCCCGGGACACTGTGTCCCAGGGCCTCTCGTCGTTGCTTGCGCGCATGTCTCCTGCGTTGGGCGATTATTCCACCGGGTCTAAGAAGTTGGGATCCGCGCTCGTCTCTTGTTAGCATCCAACCCACGTGCGCGAAGTGGCGCACGATGGCGGCGGGGGGCTGCGCAGCGATGAACGGCGCGACGACAAGCAGGACCGAAGAGCGGGCGAGGATCCGGGCGCCCGGTGCGCCGTCGGAGGATAAGTCCGACCGTCTGGCCTGCGGTACCCACGATGTCGCGCCGCACGTGCGCTCCGCGATCGATCGCATCTGCGGTGGTGACGCCGTCGCGGCCGCTGAGATGCTGGCCGCGCTGGATCCTGAACATCGCCGGGGATGGCGGGTGCTGCCCGACGCCCTTCCGGCAGTCCCCGCGCTGGAGGCGCATGCTCAGCGCGTGCTGCCGCGCGACGCGGATCGGGAGCGCGCATTCGCGCTCGCGCTGTGCGGCTCAGGATCGGTGCAGGCGCTGGGCGCGATCGTGGGGTGTGATCCGGACGGCGTTGCTCGGTCGCAGCTCGCCGGTCTCGCCGAGCTGCGCGGCGGGAGGTTCCATTTCGCCGATCCGACACTGCGTGCGCATCTGCTGGCGACGGCGACATCGCAGGATCGGTTGCGTGCACACCAACGGCTGGCCGTGGTGCTCGCCGAGGCAGGGGATGAGCACGCGGCGTTGTGGCACCGCGGCCGTGGCGCCGTGGCGGCCGATCCCGGCCTGGTCGAACCGCTCATCGAGCTGGCGTACGCGGCGCTGCGCGAAGGAGCTGCCGGGCGTGCCTGGTCCTGCGCCGCGGAGGCCGTGGAGCATGCCGGACCGGGATCGTCCGCGCACGCGAGCGCGTTGCTGTGCAGCGGACGTGCGGCGCTGGCCGGAGGCTGGGTAGCGGACGCCGTGGAACGCATCGAGCAGGCGCTGCGCATCGATGGCGGACATCGCGGTGAGGCGACGGCGGCCTTCGTGCTCGCGCACACGCTGCGACAGGGCGCGGTGCCGGCGCCCGATCTGCTGGTCCCGCCTGATGCGTCCGGTCCGGGATACCGGCTCGCCGCGGTGCTGGGCGCGTCCCTCGGCGCTGAGCGCGGTGACCGCGAACGCAGCACAGCGTGGCTCGTCATCGCAGCACGACTCGGTGAGGACACGGAGGTGCGGGCGACGCTGCTGGCCTGGTGCGATGCGCTGGCGGGCCACGCGGATGCGGGGGCGATCGACGACGGCGATGCCGTCCAGCGCGTGGCGCACGCGCTGTGCGCCGGCCTCGACGGCGACCCGGATGCCGGGGTGCGCGCACTGGCCGAGCCTGTCGCGATCTGCGGCGACGCTCCCGTGACCGGTCTGCAGGAGCATGGTCCGCTGCTGCGCGCCCGCCGTGCTGTTGCCGAAGTGCTGCTGCACGTCTGGGCGGGACGCATCGGCACCGCCCATGAGCTTCTCGCCGCGTCCGCGGCGGAGCTCCCCGTGGCGCTGCCGTTCGCCGGTCTCGCCGTGGCGTTGTCCCGGCGACTGGATCTCGCCGTGGACGGCCGCATCGGAGCGTTGTCGCGGGAGCTCGCCGCATCCGTTCCGTGGCCGCAGGAGCCCGATGGCTTCGTGGACCGCGCCATCGACGCCTATCTGCAGGGACGCAGCGATGAGGCCGCCGTGCACATGGGCCTGTGGACGGACCGCGGCAGACCCTCCGAGCCCCTCGGTCTGCCCGGGTTGGACGAGATCGGTCCGCTGGGTGCGGCGACGGCGCCGGAGCCTCCCGAGGCGACGGCGGCACGGACCTTGCGCGAGCGCGTCAGAGCCGCGCGCGAGTCATCCTGGCGTACCGACCTCGATGCGGTGGCCGAGGAGAGCCGGGGGATCCGTTCGCCTTTCGAGCGGGCAAGGGTCGAGGCGCTGCTGGGCTCCACATGCGCGGCACGGGGCGACCGCGGCCGAGGCGTGCGGCACCTGCGCGCCGCGCGGAGCCTGTTCGAGGAGTCCGGGGCGCGGGCATGGCGCGGCATGGTCGATCGACGACTGCGGATGATGGCCGAGCGTCGGCTGCGCGCGGCGGAAGCCGCCGGAGAGACGGGCGCCGTGCCGTCATCGCTGGAGGTCTGCCGCGCGGCCTGGGAGCCGGTCCTCACCGCCCGTGAGCTCGAGGTCGCTCTGCTCATGGCCGAGGGGCGCGCGAATCGCGAGATCGCGCTCGCGCTGCACGTCTCGGTGCGGACCGTCGAGGTGCACGGCGGCCGGATCTTCGCGAAGCTCGACGTGCGCACCCGTCACGAGCTGACGGTGCTCGCACACCGCACCGACCAGCACCTCTGAGGGGCGCGCGGACAGCGGCGGTCCGTGGCCGGTCAGCGCGGCAGCATCAGCTCGCCATCGGTGGCCTCGAGCAGCCCGTCCGCGACGAGCGAGTCGATCGCACGGTCGCGCTGCACCGGATCCGGCCAGTCGGCGAGGACGGCATCGGCGGGCAGACGGTGGCCCTCGGCGTGCCGCAACGCGCGGAGCACGCCGCCGCGCGCCTGCCGGTCCGAACCCTCGTACTTCGCCTGCCGTCGCCGCCGGTCCTCGCCGTCGGGGAAGCCCGCGGCGCGCCAGACGCAGAGCTCGGCGAGCGGGCACCGTGCGCAGTCCGCGCTGCGGGCGGTGCAGACGGTCGCACCGAGCTCCATGATCGCGGCGTTCATGACGGCGGCGTCCCCCGCCTCGTCGGGCAGCAGCGCGAGCATGTCGTCCAGATCGCGGCGTGAAGGAGGATCCGGCTGGGCCCGCCCGTGCACGGCGCGGGCGATGACCCGTCGCGTGTTGGTGTCCACGACGGGATGGCGGTCGCCGAACGCGAACACCGACACGGCGCGAGCCGTGTAGTCGCCGATGCCGGGGAGCGCCAGCAGTGCGGGGACGTCGCGCGGCGTCACCCCGCCATGCTCATCGCGGACGGCGATCGCGGCCCGGTGCAGCCACAGCGCGCGTCGGGGATATCCGAGGTTCGCCCACTGCTGCAGCACCTCGGCCGGAGTCGCCGCGGCGAGCGAGATCGGATCGGGCCAGCGTGCCAGCCACGCCTCCAGATGCGGGATCACGCGGTTGACCGGCGTCTGCTGCAGCATGAACTCGCTCACCAGCACGCCCCACGCTCCGTACGCGGCGAGGTACTCCGCCCGTCTCCAGGGCAGGTCCCGCGCGTGCTCGCGGTACCAGGCGATCAGCGCGGACGCGATCGGCGCGGAGGCGGGGGAGTCGGCCACGGGAGTCCACGCTACCGCTCCCGCGGAACCGCGTCGCATCGCCGGCGGACCGGTCGGATCCGAACTGTCGCGGCCTCTAGGCTGGGGGCATGGCAACCAGCGGCATCCTGCTCGTCGACAAGCCGGGCGGGATGACGAGTCACGACGTCGTCGCCCGCACCCGCCGGGTGTTCGGCACCCGCAAGGTCGGGCACGCCGGTACGCTCGATCCGATGGCCACCGGGCTTCTCGTCATCGGCGTCGAAGCGGCCACGCGTCTGCTCACCTTCGTGGTGGGTGCCGACAAGACCTACCACGCCACCATCCGCCTCGGTCAGAGCACGAGCACGGACGACGCGGACGGCGAGATCACCGCCTCGGCCGACCCCGAGCGTGTTTCCGCGATCGCTGCGGATGAGATCGCCGCCGGCATCGCCGCGCTCACCGGCGCCATCTCGCAGGTGCCGAGCGCCGTCTCCGCGATCAAGGTCGACGGACGCAGGGCGTACGATCGCGTGCGCGCGGGGGAGGACGTCGTCCTCGCTGCCCGCGATGTGGTGGTGTCGCGCTTCGACGTGCTCGGTGACAGCCCCGCCGACGACGGCATGCGCGACCTCGACGTCGTCGTGGACTGCTCGTCCGGAACCTACATTCGCGCCCTCGCTCGCGATCTCGGGGCGGCCCTGGGCGTCGGCGCCCACCTCACGGCGCTGCGCCGCACGCGTGTCGGGCCGTTCGACGTGGCCGATGCCTCGATGCTGGAAACTCTCGCAGAGGCGCGGCCGCTCACCGCTGCCGCTGCGGCGGCCCGGATCCTTCCCGTCCTCGCGGTCAGCGCGCAGGAAGCGGTCGATCTGCGTCACGGCAAGCGCCTGGTCGCCCAGCGTGCCAGGCTCGAGGGTCCGCGCGCCGCGGCGATCGATCCCGACGGTGTGCTGATCGGGATCGTGGAGCGTCGCGGTGATGACCTGAAGAGCGCCATGAACATGCCGGAGGGGGCGTCATGATCCTGTGGTTCACCGTCATCCAGATCGCGGTCGCGGTCGCGGCGGGCCTGTTCTGCCTGATCATGGGCTTCGCAGGCAAGCGTCCGAGTGACTGGACCGTGGGATCGCTGGCCCTGATCGAGCTGCTGCTGATCGTGCAGGTCGTCCTGGCCATCGTGCTGCCGTTCACGGGGAATCCCGCTCTCGGCGACCCGCTGGAGTACGGCGTGTATCTGGTCTCCGCCGTGCTGCTGCCGATCGGCGGAGCGGTCTGGGCGCTGCTCGAGCGCTCCCGTTGGAGCACGGTGATCATGGGCGTGGTCGCACTGTCGATCGCGGTCATGATCTGGCGGATGCAGGTGATCTGGACGACGCCGATCGGCGGCTGAGCAGCACCGGCTGTGCGGACCCGGTGTCATCGGGTTCCGTAGAATGGACCCTGCCATGAGCACCGCGCGATCCTCGACCCCGTCCGATTCCCCTGCGTCCCCATCGGGGACCTCCTCGGTCGTGCCGTCTCGCCCTCGGATGCGCGGCGTGGGCCGCGTGCTCGTGATCGTGTACGCCGTGATGGCGCTGGGAGCCACCGGCCGATCCTTCGTGCAGATCGTGCGCGCGTTCGACCAGGCTCCGCTGGCGTACTCGCTGTCGGCGGTCGCCGCGGTCGTCTACATCGTCGCGACGCTCGCTCTGATCGGATCCGGCCGCCCGGGCTGGTACCGCGTCGCCTGGGTCGCGATCGTGTTCGAGCTCGTCGGCGTGCTGGTCGTGGGCACGCTGAGTCTCACCCACCCCGCGCTCTTCCAGCACCAGACCGTGTGGTCGCAGTTCGGCCTCGGCTACGTGCTGATCCCGCTGTTCCTGCCGATGGTCGGGCTGTGGTGGCTCATCACGCATCGTCCGTCCCGCACCGTTGCCACCGTCTCCGGCGTCGGCTCGTCGGAGGGATCCGCCGCATGATCGTCTTCCGCGATCCGTCCGAGGTCCCCGCGGACTTCGGACGCACCGTCGCCGCGATCGGCAAGTTCGACGGCGTGCACGCCGGCCACCGCGCGGTGTTCCGCCGCGCGCAGCAGGACGCGGCGCGCATCGGGGCGAAGACGGTGGCCGTGACCTTCGACCGCAACCCGCTGAGCGTGCTGCGTCCGGATCGGTGCCCGGACGATCTGGTGTCCGTCGAGCGCAAGATCGAGCTGCTCTCGGCGTGCGGTCTGGATGCGGTTCTCGTGCTCACCTTCGACGAGCAGCTGGCCTCGCGCACGGCGGAGGACTTCGCCCAGGCGATTCTCGTCGACGCGCTGCATGTCGCCACCGTCCTCGTCGGCCGCGATTTCCGCTTCGGCAGTGGCGGCAGGGGAACCCCGGCGTTGCTCGCCGAGCTGGGCGCGCGGAGAGACTTCACGGTCGACGTGATCGAGGACGTCTTCCTCGAGGGCACCGATCGACGGGTTTCCTCGTCGTGGGTGCGCGAGCTGCTCTCCGCGGGTGACGTCGCGCTCGCGGGCGCCGTGCTGGGGCGCCCGGTGTCGGTGCGCGGGGAGGTCGTGCACGGTCTGAAGCGCGGCCGCGAACTCGGATTCCCGACTGCGAACCTTCCTGCCCTCCTCGACGAGATGGTGCCGGCCGACGGCGTCTACGCAGGCAGGCTGGTGGACCACACCACCGGCGTCGTGCACCCCGCGGCGATCTCCGTCGGAACCAACCCCACGTTCGACGACGTGCTGCAGCGCCAGGTCGAGGCGCATGCGATCGACAGTCCCGGGCTGGACCTCTACGGCCATGACGTGACGGTGGAGTTCACCCATCGGCTGCGGGGGATGACGGCCTTCGACAGCATGGATGCGCTCGTCGCCGGCATCGCCTCGGACGTGGCGCAGGCGCGGCTCCTGCTGGGCGTGAGCGAACCGGATCGCGCGAACTCGCCCGCTGAGTGACCGCACGGGGGCTCGCGTGGCGTAAACTGACCGCGAACCCGTTGTGATCGACGTGCGCGATGCACGCCTGCGGGGTTCTCGTCCGCTCGGTCTGCGATGCCTCTCGGCAGCCGCCCGTCCGCGGATACGCATCGTCGGGACGCAGCATCATCCCGACGGTCATTGTTCGGATCAGTCGCCGTCCTCTGGAGACGGCATCCACGCTCAGGAGGAGCATGCCGACCACGGCGACCGCCACTCGGCGGAAGAAGACGTCGCGTCGAGACGAAGACGCGCCGCTGATCCCGATTCTCGCGCGCAAGGTGCGCGAGATCGAGGCCAAGGCCCAGCACGGGAAGCTCGGCCCCACCAACCGCGTCAAGTTCCAGGTGATCGCGTTCCTGGTGCGCGAGGAGCGTGCCAGGGCCAAGGGCGACGCGGCGCTCGGCGACGCCGCCCGCGCGGAGCAGCTCAAGCGTCTGGACGGTGTGGCCACCATCCTCGCGAAGACCGCCGCGCGTGACACGTCGCTGATCCAGCTGCTCGAGGCGGACCAGGCCACGAGCCCCGTCGCGAAGCGCATGCGCCGCGACTGGCTGCTGGAGTCCGGCGCCGAGCTCGCGCCGGAGGAGCTCGTCATCGCCGATGTCATCCGGGTGCAGCAGGCGCCGGTGGTGCCGGCAGCGCTCGCCGAACGCCAGGTGACCCCGCCGTCCGTAGAGTCGCGGATGCTGGCGAACCCGTTCCTGGCGCCGGATCTCACCCCGCGGCCCGCGTCCACCCCGCGACGCCGCCTGGACGGCTGGGACCTCATGGGGCCGCTGTACAAGGCGTTCGAGTCAGGGGCGGGCGGGGGGATGGCCTCGATGGAGCTGCCGCCGCTGCCCGAGTACGACCACCTCTCGCCGAAGGGCCTCGAGGTGATGGTGCATCAGTCGCGCTTCCTCGAGTCGGTGCGTGCCGGGCATCGTTCGTTCCTGCTCGCCGACGAGCCGGGTCTCGGCAAGACCGCGCAGTCGGTGCTCGCCGCTTCCATCGCCGACGCGTATCCGCTTCTGGTCGTCGTCCCGAACGTGGTGAAGATGAACTGGGCGCGCGAAGTCGAGCGGTGGACTCCGCAGCGCCGCGCCGCCGTGATCCAGGGCGATGGCCAGGACGTGGACGCGTTCGCCGACATCTTCATCGTCAACTACGAGATCCTCGATCGGCATCTGTCCTGGCTGGGCGAGATCGGCCTGCGCGGCATGGTCGTCGACGAGGCGCACTTCATCAAGAACCTGTCCTCGCAGCGCTCCCAGAACGTGCTGGCGCTGGCCTCCCGCATTCGGGAGCAGGCCGCCGGTGCGCATCCCCTGTTCATGGCCCTCACGGGAACCCCGCTGATCAACGACGTCGAGGACTTCGACGCGATCTGGCGCTTCCTCGGCTGGACGAACGGCGAGCGCCCCTCCGCGGAGCTCGCGGACAAGCTCGACGCCACGGGGCTGACACCCGCGGACAAGTCGTTCTACGGCGAGGCCAGGGACGCGGTCATCTCGATGGGCATCGTGCGCCGCAAGAAGAAGGACGTGGCGGCCGACCTGCCCGACAAGCTCATTGCGGATCTGCCGGTGCAGCTGGACGACGAGTTCGGGCGCGGGATCCGGCAGGCCGAGGCCGAACTCGGCGCGCGGATGGCGGCGAAGTACCGCCGGATCATCGAGGCGCGCGGAGACCGGGGCCTCGCCCACGGCGAGATCGACGAGGACATCGTCCGGCTCGTCGCGCACGGCGAGCTGGAGGAGTCGAAGGCCGCCGGCACCGGCGGGGACAACGTCTTCACCATGGTGCGCAAGATCGGCCAGGCCAAGGCGCTGCTGGCTGCGGACTATGCCGCGCAGCTGCAGCGCTCCGTCGGCAAGGTGGTGTTCTTCGCCAAGCACGTCGACGTGATGGATCAGGCGGAGGCGCATTTCGCGGCTGCGGGGATCCGTTCGGTGTCGCTGCGGGGCGACCAGACTGCGATCGCGCGGCAGCAGGCGGTCGACGCGTTCAACAGCGACCCCGACGTCGGGATCGCGGTGTGCTCGCTCACTGCGGCCGGCGTCGGCGTGAACCTGCAGACCGCGTCGAACGTCGTGCTCGCCGAACTCAGCTGGACCGCGGCGGAGCAGACCCAGGCGATCGACCGCGTGCACCGCATCGGCCAGGACGAGCCGGTCACCGCATGGCGCATCATCGCGGCGCACACCCTCGACACGAAGATCGCCGAGCTCATCGACCAGAAGCAGGGCCTCGCGGCTCGGGCGCTCGACGGCGAGGCCGTGGAGGAGGGTGCGAGCGAGCCTGTGCAGCTGGCGGCGCTCATGCACCTGCTTCGTCAGGCGCTCGGCGGCGACTGACCGCATCCCGACGGCGAACGTCAAGAACGGCGCTTCTTCTCCCGGTTTCTGGAGGCGGAGCGCCGTTTTTCTTCAAGAAGACGAGAAGTCCGTGATGGGGTGCGTAAGAACGCCGCTTTTCGGTGCTGTCGAATGGCGCCGGAGAGCTGATCGGCACTAGGGTCGAACGAGGCAACGGCGCCGCGCTTCCATCCCCTTCCCTCCCGAGGACGACCCATGAAGATCGGCATCCTGACCAGCGGCGGCGACTGCCCCGGCCTGAACGCGGTCATCCGCGGCGTCGTGCTCAAGGGCACCGAGGCGTACGGCCTCGAATTCGTCGGCATCCGCGACGGCTGGCGCGGCGTCGTCGACGGCGACTTCTTCCCCCTGACGCGGCACGAGGTCAAGGGACTCTCGAAGGTCGGCGGCACCATTCTCGGCACCAGCCGCACCAACCCGTACGAGGGCCCGCGCGGCGGCGCGGAGAACATCGCCAAGACGCTGTACGGGCACAAGATCGACGGCATCATCGCGATCGGCGGCGAGGGCACGCTGGCGGCCGCGGATCGTCTGTTCAAGGAGGGGATCAACGTCCTCGGGGTGCCGAAGACCATCGACAACGATCTGCGCGCCACCGACTACTCGTTCGGCTTCGACACGGCCGTCAACATCGCCACCGAGGCGATGGATCGTCTTCGCACCACGGGTGACTCCCACCGGCGCTGCATGGTGGCCGAGGTCATGGGCCGTCACGTGGGCTGGATCGCCCTGCACGCGGGCATGGCAGCCGGAGCGCACGTGATCTGCATCCCGGAGGTGCCGATGTCGCTCGAGGAGATCGCCGCCCTCGTGTCCAGCGCGAACGATCGCGGGCGAGCACCGCTCGTCGTGGTCTCCGAGGGCTTCAAGCTCAAGGACATGGACGAGGCGTACAGCGACAAGGGCCTGGACGCGTTCAACCGCCCGCGGCTCGGCGGCATCGGCGATCTGCTCGCCCCGGAGATCGAGCGGCTCACGGGCATCGAGACCCGTGCGACGATCCTCGGTCACATCCAGCGCGGAGGCGCCCCATCCGCCTTCGATCGCGTCCTCGCGACGCGGCTCGGCATGCACGCCGCGGATGCGGTCGTCGATGGGGCATGGGGGCAGATGGTGGCCCTGCACGGCACCGAGATCGTCCGCGTGCCGTTCGAGGACGCCCTCGGCGAGCTCAACACGGTGCCGCGCAACCGCTACGACGCAGCGGCGACCCTCTTCGGCTGAGTGCCGGGAGGTGTTCCGCGCCGTGTCGTCGGCCGAATCCGGTCCAGGTCCTGAGATCAGGAACATTCACCCAGATCAGGACGATTTGCCTCGGATCCGCCTGATCTCGGTCATTCGTCCTGGTCTCGGGATGGGGCTCCGGGGACGTGGGTCCGGATACACATCAGGGACGTCGATCCAGGTCACGGTCCGGAGCCCGGGTGCGGGTGCCGGATCAGCGCGTACCGAGGTGGCGTCCCTGTGCCATCGCCGCGCGGACCATGTCCTGGACGTAGCGCGGCTCGAACATGAGCTAGGTGTAGTCGAAGCGCAGCACCACGAAGCCCCGTAGCGCCAGCCGGGCATCTGCCCGCAGATCGCGGCGGCGATCCTTGGCCGTGCTGTGGAACTGGAAGCCGTCGAGCTGCACGATCAGGCGGTCGCCGATGAGCGCATCGACGGGGTGCCCGTCGATGATGATCTGCTGACGCACGACAACCCCGATCTCGCGCATGAGTGCGACGAAGTGCGTCTCGAGCCCGGAGTCGGACAGGATGTCGGCCGCTTTCATGAGCCGCCGCGCACTCTCGGAGCGCCACCGCACGCTGCGCAGCACATCGACGCTGACCTTCTTCTTCCGGATCGCGGATTCCCACACGGCCAGCGCGTCGGCTGCACTCAAAGGAACGGATGCCGGCCGGCCGGCCGCTCCCTGGACCCTCGTCGGGCTCAGGCGGCGGCCGCTCCCAGGCGGTCCAGGATCCAGGCCAGTTCGAAGGCCCGCTCGCGCCAGGAGTTGTACCGGCCGCTGACGCCGCCGTGGCCGGCCACCATCTCGCACTTGAGCAGGACGTCTTCCGCCCCGGCGTCGCGCAGGCGGGACACCCACTTGGCGGGCTCCACGTACAGCACGCGCGTGTCGTTGAGCGAGGTGACAGCGAGGATCGACGGGTAAGCGACGCCGTCGCGCACGTTCTCGTACGGCGAGTACGACTTCATGTACGCGTACACCTCGGCGTCATGCAGCGGGTCGCCCCACTCGTCCCACTCGATCACGGTCAGGGGGAGGGACGGATCCAGGATCGTCGTCAGGGCGTCCACGAAGGGCACCGAGGCGAGGATCCCGTGGAACAGCTCCGGGGCGAGGTTCGCGACCGCGCCCATGAGCAGTCCGCCGGCGCTCCCGCCCTCGGCGACCATCCGGTCCGGGACGGTGATGCCGGCGTCGATGAGATGGCGCGCGCACGCGACGAAGTCGGTGAACGAGTTCGCCTTCTGGCCGAGCTTGCCGTCCTCGTACCACTGCCGGCCCATCTCGCCACCGCCGCGGACGTGCGCCACCGCGAAGACCACGCCGCGATCCAGCTCCGACAGGCGCATGACCGAGAAACCAGGGTCGATGGAGTGCTCGTAGGAGCCGTAGCCGTACAGGTGCACGGCGCGGGGCTCCGCTCCGGGCTCGCCGAACGAGCGCTTCCACACCAGTGAGACGGGAATGCGGGCGCCGTCCGCAGCGACCGCCCAATCGCGGCGCTGACCGTAGTCCGCCGGGTCGTAGCCGCCCAGCACCGGCTGGCGCTTGCGCAGGTGCAGCGTGCGGGTCGCCAGTTCCAGGTCATAGACGGTCGAGGGCGTGACGAACGAACCGTAGCCGAGGCGCAGGAACGGCGCGGCCCACTCGGGGTTGCCGCCGAAGCCCGCCGAGAACAGCGGCTCTTCGAACCCGAGCTCGTCCAGCGCCCCCGTCGCCGGATCCATCAGCGCGATGCGCTCGAGGCCCTCGAACCGGTAGGCGACGACGGTGACGTCGCGGAATGCGTCCACATCCAGCAACCGGCGGCCCGGGGTGTGCGGCAGAATCGCGCGGCGCTCACCCTGCGGGTCCGACGCGGAGACCGCGACCAGCTCGAAGTCCAGCGCGCCGTCGTTGTGCAGGATGAGCAGCTCATCGCGGCCGTCGACCACGGCGTGCTCGACCGAGTACTCCACGCCCTCGCGCCGCGGCCACACCACGCGCGGCGGAGCGGTGAGATCGTCGAGGTCGACGAGGTGCTCCTCGCTCGTGATGCTGGAGCCGACGCCGATCACGAGGTACTTCCGGCTGCGGGTGATCCCCGCGCCGAGCCAGAACCGCTCGTCCGGCTCGTGGAACAGCTGCACGTCGTCGGCCACGGGGGTGCCGATGCGGTGCAGCCACAGGGTGTCCGGACGCCAGGAGTCGTCGACGGTGGTGTAGACGACGGTGGTGCCGTCGGGCGTGAAGAACGCGCCGGACGTACCGGGGATCTCATCGGGCAGCGTCTCGCCCGAGAGCAGGTCGCGGACATGCACCGTGTAGCGTTCGTCGCCCTCGAAATCCGTCGACCACAGCAGGCGAGTGGCGTCGTCGGAGACATCGAACGCGCCCATCGCGAAGAACTCGTGGCCCTCCGCCTCGGCGTTGCCGTCGAGCAGGATCTGCTCGCCCGGTACGGGCACCGCGGCGTCCAGGACCGGCGGGGTCCAGTCGTCGGGGGAGGAGACCGCGGCGCGGCACTGCAGGCCGTACTGCTGCCCCTCGACCGTGCGGCCGTAGTACCACCAGTCGCCGCGACGGGTGGGCACGGACAGATCCGACTCCTGCACGCGCGCCTTGATCTCCTGGAACAGCGTCTCGCGGAGCGGCTCGAGATGTCCGAGGCGTGCATCGGTGTATGCGTTCTCGGCCTCGAGGTGCGCGATCACCTCGGGATCGTCCTTCGCGCGCAGCCAGTCGTAAGGGTCGTCGAACACGTCGCCGTGGTGGGTGCGGATCAGCGAACGGCGGGCCGCGCGCGGCGGAACGGGGGAAGGAGCAGGAGCGGTCTCGGAGACGGAGGTCACGCATCAACGCTAGCCGAGGCCGCCAGGGCGCGGGCGGAGCCTGCAGCGGGGTCGTCGAGTTGACCGGCTTGGGCCGGGGTGGGAGGATGCAACCGGCCCGTTAACGGATGCTGAACCCCCGGTGAACTCTTCGTTCGTCACGTCCCTCCACTTCACGAAAGCGAACGGTGGAAACCGCAGCCCTCATCGTCGTGCTGGTGATCCTGCTGGCACTCTTCTTCGACTTCACCAACGGGTTCCATGACACGGCGAACGCCATGGCCACCCCCATCGCGACCGGCGCGCTCAAACCGCGGACCGCGGTCATGCTCGCCGCCGGACTGAACCTCGTCGGAGCGTTCCTGTCCACCGAGGTCGCCGCGACGGTGTCCGGCGGCATCATCCAGGAGGATTCGAGCACCGCGCACCTCATGCCGTCGCTCATCTTCGCGGGCCTCATCGGCGCGATCACCTGGAACATGCTGACCTGGCTGCTCGGACTGCCGTCCAGCTCGTCGCATGCGCTCTTCGGCGGGCTCATCGGGGCCACGCTGGTCGGCGTCGGGCTCAGTGGCATCAACTTCGGCGTCGTGCTGTCCAAGGTCGTCCTCCCGGCGCTCATCGCACCTCTCACCGCCGGGCTGATCGCCTACCTCGCCACCAAGCTCGCGTATCTGATCACGCGCCGCTACGACGGCAAACCCGACGGCCGCAGCGGCTTCCGCTGGGGACAGATCTTCACGTCGTCGCTCGTCGCGCTCGCCCACGGCACGAACGACGCGCAGAAGACGATGGGCGTGATCACGCTGGCGCTGATCTCAGTCGGCTGGCAGGCGCAGGGCGACCACCAGCCGCACATCTACGTGATCGTGGCCTGCGCGTTCACGATCGCGCTGGGCACATACCTGGGCGGCTGGCGCATCATCCGCACCCTCGGCAAGGGTCTCACCGACGTCAAGCCCGCGCAGGGCTTCGCCGCCGAGACGTCCACCGCGGCCACCATCCTCGCCTCCAGCGCGCTCGGCTTCGCGCTGTCCACCACGCAGGTCGCCTCCGGATCCGTGATCGGATCCGGCCTCGGCCGGCGCGGATCGGCCGTGCGCTGGCGCACCGTCGGCCGTATCGCGGTCGGGTGGGTGCTCACGCTTCCCGCGGCCGGGCTCGTCGGGGCCCTGGCAGCATTCATCGTGGTCGTCGGCGGCGGCTGGGGCGTTCTGATCGATGCGGTCCTCGCGCTCGCCGTGATCGTCGCCCTGTTCCTGCGTTCGCGTCGCAACGCCGTCACGGCGAACAACGCGTTCAGTGAGGTCGCCGACTCCGGGCGCGCCATCGAGGTGCCGGAGGAGCCGCCGCTCACCCCGCGGCAGGCCAGGGCGCAGCGCGCCCGCGAACGTGCGAAGGCCAAGGAGAAGGGGACGGGACGATGACCGTGGTCATCCACTGGGAGGCGTTCTTCCAGGTGCTCGGCGCCGCACTCGTCGGCACTCTCGTCGTCGTGGGCTTCTACGCGCTCGGCCTGCGGATGCTCGTGCGGGCGGGCAGGGTTCCGGTGGTGACGCCCGCCGAATTCACCGACGCGATCACGGTGATCAGCGAGAAGGAGGCCAAGCGCGCGGCGAAGGCCGCCGCGAAGGCCGCCCGCAAGAGCCCGCTCAGCGACGGGCAGAAGACGCTTGCCCAGATCGCGGCCTACGCGTGCTTCGCCGTCTGCGCGGCGGCGGTGCTCGGCGGCATCGTGCTCATCGTCGTGAAGTAGCAGGCCCGCGCGGCGCCGTCCGAGAAGGCCGTCGTCGCGGGGCTAGCCTGAGGACCATGACTGTGCAGTTCGGCCGTTACGCCCCGCCCACGCACACCCTGGTGCACGTGAGCGACCCGCACCTCTTGGCCGGAGGGGCGGCGCTGGGCGGACGCTTCGACGTGGACACCATGCTGGCGCGCACGCTCGCGGCGATCGAGAGCGCGACGGACGCGCCCGACGCGATCGTCGTGACCGGCGACTTGGCCGACCTCGGCGAACCCGACGCCTACCGTCGGCTGCGCGCCGTCGTCGAGCCCGTGTCCGAGCGCCTCGGCGCCCCCGTGATCTGGGTGGCCGGCAACCACGACGAGCGCCCCGCGATGCGAGAGCATCTGCTCGACGTCGCGCCCAGCGAGGATGCGGTCACGGGCGTGTGGGATCTGAACGGTCTGCGCGTGATCGCGCTGGACTCCACCATCCCCGGTTGGCACCATGGAGACATCGACGCGGAGCAGCGCGACTGGCTGGCCGATCAGCTGCGCACGCCCGCACCGCACGGCACTCTGCTCGCGATGCATCATCCGCCGGTGCCGAGCCACATCCCGTTCTTCGACATCCTCGAGCTGCGCCATCAGGACGAGCTCGCCGAGGTGCTGCGCGGATCCGATGTTCGCGGAATTCTCGCGGGGCACCTGCACTATTCGCTGCATGCGACGTTCGCGGGCATCCCCGTGAGCGTGGCATCCGCCACCTGCTACACCATGGACGTCGCCAGCCCGGGGGACCGGGTCAACGGCATGGACGCCGCGCAGTCCTTCCAGCTCGTGCACGTGCGCCCGGAGACCATCACGCACACCGTGGTCCCGGTTGTCGAGGCGACGCCGGTCGACACGTTCAGCCCCGCGTGGGTCGAGCGGATGGCGCAGCTGGAGCCCGAGCAGAGGCTCGAGGCGTTCTCGCGCAAGCCGGGGCGGTGATCGGCGACGGGTAGGATGGATACATCCCCCTTCCCTGTTCGCCATCACTCACGAGGATGTGTCCATGGCCGCCGTTGCGCCTGCCACCCGTACCGAAACCGACTCCCTGGGAAGCAAGGAGATCCCTGCCGACGCGTATTGGGGGATCCATACGCTCCGCGCCGCCGAGAACTTCCCGATCACGAAGCGCCCCATCTCCGTCTACCCGGAGCTGATCGAAGCGCTCGCGATGGTCAAGCAGGCCAGCGCCCGCGCCAACAAGGAGATCGGCACGCTCGACGCGGAGAAGGCGGACCTCATCGACGCCGCCGCACAGAAGGTGATCAACGGCGAGTTCCACGATCAGTTCATCGTCGGCGTCATCCAGGGCGGGGCCGGCACCTCGACGAACATGAACGCGAACGAGGTCATCACCAACATCGCGCTCGAGCTGGCCGGACGCGAGAAGGGCGACTACGCCTTCCTCTCGCCGATCGATCACACCAACCGCAGCCAGTCGACGAACGACGTCTACCCGACGGCGGTCAAGATCGGGCTGTCGCTGAACCTGCGCTCGCTGCTCGACGAGCTCGACCTGCTGCGCGTGTCGTTCCTGAACAAGGCGCGCGAATTCCACGACGTGCTCAAGGTCGGTCGCACCCAGCTGCAGGATGCCGTCCCGATGACCCTCGGCCAGGAGTTCCACGGCTTCGCGTCGACGCTCGGCTACGACCACACGCGCCTCACCGAGAACGCCTGGCTCATGTACGAGATCAACATGGGCGCCACCGCGATCGGCACGGGAATCACCACGCACCCCGCCTACGCGGCCTCCGTGCTGAAGCACCTGCGTGAGATCTCGGGTCTGGATCTGGCCACCGCGACCGACCTCGTCGAGGCGACCAGCGACACCGGATCCTTCATGTCCTTCTCCTCGTCGCTCAAGCGCAACGCGATGAAGCTCTCCAAGATCTGCAACGACCTGCGTCTGCTCTCCTCGGGTCCGCAGGCCGGTCTCGGCGAGATCAACCTGCCCGCGATGCAGGCCGGCTCCAGCATCATGCCGGGCAAGGTCAACCCGGTCATCCCGGAGGTCGTGAACCAGGTGGCGTTCGCCGTCGCCGGATCCGACGTCACGGTGACAATGGCGTCCGAGGCCGGTCAGCTGCAGCTGAACGCGTTCGAGCCCGTCATCGCGCACTCGATCTTCCAGTCCATCACTTGGATGCGTCAGGCGATGTGGACCCTGCGCGTGAACTGCGTCGACGGCATCACCGCCAACCGCGACCGTCTGGGCGCCATGGTCGGTTCCTCGGTCGGCGTGATCACGGCGCTCACGCCGTTCATCGGCTACGCCGCCTCGGCAGCCCTCGCCAAGACCGCCCTGCTGACCAACCGCAACGTCGCCGACCTCGTGGTCGAGGCCGGTCTGATGTCGCGTGAGGACGTCACCAAGCAGCTGTCGCCGGCCCGCCTGTCGGGTCTCGAGACCATCACCGCGGCGATCCCCGTCATCCCGTCGAAGGACGTCAACGCCGGAGTCTGAACTCCGCCGCACGTGGAAACGGCCCGCCACGCCTCCGAGTGGCGGGCCGTTCGCCGTTGTCGTGCGTTCTTTGCGGACGACGACGGAGACGGATCAGTCCAGGATCCGGCAATGCGTGGTGAGCTCGCCGATCCCGTCGATGCCGACCGTCACGGTCGAACGGTCGCGGAGGAAGATCTGCGGGTCGCGCGAGTAGCCGGCGCCGCCAGGGCTGCCGGTCGAGATCAGGGTTCCGGGACGCAGCGTGAGCGAGCGGGAGAGGTGCGCGATGAGCGCCGAGACCGGGCGCACCATCTGTCCGGTCGACGCGTCCTGCACCCGGTGGCCGTCGACGACGGTCCAGATGTGCAGATCCTGCGGATCCGGGATCTCATCGGCCGTGACGACGACCGGCCCGGTGGGGGAGAAGCCGTCGAAGGACTTGCAGCGCGACCACTGCGCCTCGGCGAACTGGATGTCGCGTGCGGTGATGTCGTTGACCACGGTGTAGCCCCAGACATGGTCGAGGGCATCCTCGGCGGACACGTCCTTCGCGGCGGCGCCGATCACCACGCCGAGTTCGGCCTCGTAGTCCACCGACTCCGACAGGGCGCGCGGCCACGACGTGGTCTGCTCGTGGCCGGTCAGGGAGTTCGGCCACAGCGTGAACACGGTCGGCGCTGTATCGGTCTTCAGCCCGAGCTCACTCGAGTGCGCGGCGTAGTTCAGCCCCACGGCCAGCACGACCGGCGGAGCGAGTACCGCGGCGCTGTAGGCGAAGCCGTCGAGTGCGTGCACGGGAGCCTCGCCGCGCGCGTGCGCGTCGCGGACGGCGTCGAGAAGGACGTCGCCGCCTTCGATGAGCTGCTGGAGGGTGGCAGGGGCCGGATCCACGAGATCGGAGACGAGCGTCGCCCCGGCACCGTCGATGACGGCGAGGGCGGGAAGGTCGGATTCGGGACGGCGCAGATGAGCGAACCGCATGCCTCCACGCTACCGGGCGTATCCGCTGCTCCGTGGCGGTGAGCCTCTAGGCTTTGGGCATGAGCTTTGGAGGACACGGCGATCCCGCCGCGCAGCGCCCTGCCCCGCGCCCGTCGCCCGCCGCGCCGTCGCCGTACCAGCCGCCTGCGGCCGCGCAGCCCTCGCCGTTGACGGGCCAGTCGCCGCAGTCGTACGCGACGCAGCTCGCTCAGCCCTCGCCAGCCCAGCCCTCACTCGCACAGCCCCAGTACGCCCAACAGCCGCAGTACGTGCAGCCCCAGAACTACCCGCAGACGGCATCGACGCCGATCTCGCCGGTGTACGGCTCGGTGCTCGCTCAGCGCCCGGAGCACCACGGCGCCGTCGCCTATGACGCGTACACACCGCCCGCTCCCGTCCAGGCGGTGCCGGCGCTGCCGGTGCCGTCCGCGAAAGGCCGGCACGCCTCGGTCTGGGCGTTCGGCGCGCTCGGATTCGTGCTCCTGGGCCTCATCGCCTACTTCGTGTGGGCGCTCGGCCCTGCCGCGTCGATGATCGGCATGGTGCTCGCGCTCGTGCCCCTGACGATCGTGTTCTTCGGTGTGTTCTTCATCGACCGGTGGGAGCCGGAGCCGAAGTCGCTGGTCGCGTTCGCGATCGCGTGGGGTGCGATCGCATCGGTGGGCCTCGCGCTCGTGGTCGATCTCCTGCTGACGCTGCTGCTCGGCCAGCGCAGCGACGACCTGACCGCGGTGCTCCAGGCACCGATGGTCGAAGAGACGGCGAAGGGCCTCGGCGTCTTCCTGATCTTCGTGATGGCTCGTCGCAGTTTCGATGGCCCGATCGATGGCATCGTGTACGGCGCGCTGGTCGGCGCGGGTTTCGCCTTCACCGAGAACATCCAGTACTTCGCGATCAGTCTCATCGAGGGCGGGGCGCCGGATCTGACCGTCACCTTCGTGCTGCGCGGACTCATGTCGCCTTTCGCTCACGCGATGTTCACCTCGGTGACCGGGTTCGCGATCGGGCTTGCCGCGCGTCGCGGCGCCTCGGCAGCGCGCGCGCTCGGCTTCGGCGCGGTAGGCGTGCTGGGGGCGATGGCGCTGCACGCGCTCTGGAACGGCTCCTCGATGATCGGCAACTTCTTCGTGCTGTACCTCGTGCTGCAGGTTCCGCTGTTCGTCGGCTTCATCGTCGTGATCATCCTGCTGCGCAAGGAGGAGGCGCGCCTCACTTACGCCCGGCTCAGCGACTATGCGACTGCAGGCTGGTTCACGCCGCAGGAGGTGTCGATGCTCGCGACGCCTGCGGGCCGGCGCGTCGGTCTGCGGTGGGCGTCGGGACTACGCGGCGACCGTCGCCCGATCATGCGCGGGTTCATCAAGGACGCGACCACGCTCGCCTCCGTGCGGCAGCGCATCATCACGGGAAGGGATCCGCTGGCGACCCAGGATGAGCAGGTTCTACTGCAGCGCACCCACGCGGCGCGCGACGCCCTGCTCGCGGTCTGAGACAGACTCAGCGCCCGGTGCTGCGGCGATGCCTGCAAGTCCTCCGGGCGCTGAGTTGATCTGAAAACAGGTTGCACCCGTGGGGCGGGGATGTCAAGGATCGGGCGCCGCGACTCTCCGCGACACGTGCCGAGCGCTGTTCGCCGTCGGCGCAGGGCCTCGCGTTGACCGAGCCGCACCCGTCGGGTTGTATGGAGGCATGACTGAGCGCACCAAGCCCGAGTTCGACGCCCCCACCGGACCCGCTCCCACGGAGCTCGTGATCCGCGACATCATCGAGGGAACCGGCGACGAGGCGAAGCCCGGCGACACCGTGACCGTGCACTATGCGGGTGTCGAGCACGACACCGGCGAGGAGTTCGACTCCTCCTGGGGCCGTGGCGAGACCATCCAGTTCCCGCTCCGCGGCCTGATCCAGGGCTGGCAGGAAGGCATTCCCGGCATGAAGGTCGGTGGACGCCGCGAGTTGATCATCCCCCCGCAGCTCGGCTACGGACCTGCCGGATCCGGTCACTTCCTCGGCGGCAAGACCCTCATTTTCATCATCGATCTCATCGCCGTCGGCTGACGAGCACGATCGCGAAGGCCCCGTCTTGAACGGGGCCTTCGTCATGTCGGAGGTGATCTCGGAAAAAGTTCGGCGAATCGGGAATGCATTCAGTTGAATGTAAGTTATACGGTGATGTCGCCGCAGGAGCGGTGGCCCAGAACTTCGCACGAGGAGCAGCAATGAGCATCGACATCCCCGGTTACCGCAGCGGCACCTGGACCCTGGACCCCGCCCACAGCGAGGTGACCTTCAGTGTCCGCCACATGATGATCTCGAAGGTGCGCGGCACGTTCGGCGTCAAGAGCGCCACGCTCGTCGCCCCGGAGAACCCGCTCGCGGCCCGCGTCGAGGCGAGCGTCGACGTCACCTCGCTGAGCACCGGTGACGCCGGCCGCGACGGTCACCTGATGTCGGGCGACTTCTTCGACGCGGAGAAGTACCCCACGATGGACTTCGTCTCCACCGGCGCGCGTGCCGAGGGCGGCGACCTGTTCGTCGACGGCGACCTGACCATCCACGGCGTGACCAAGCCGGTCACCTTCGAGCTCGACTTCGGTGGCTTCGGCTCCGACCCGTACGGCAACTACAAGGCCGGCGCGTCTGCCAAGGCCGTCATCAACCGCGAGGACTTCGGCCTCACCTGGAACGCGGCGCTGGAGACCGGCGGCGTGCTCGTCGGCAAGGACGTCACGATCACGCTCGACCTGCAGGGCGCCCTCGAGGCGTAATCCGGGTTCATCCCTTGGGCGGGTGCCGCATCGCGCGGCCCCGCCCTTTCGCGTCTCGAGAGGCTCTCCCGGTGCTGGTCAGGCCGCGGGCTGATCGACGAGCCGGGTCCCGACCGCTCGCAGTGACACGGCCGCCCAGGTGCGGAACGGACGCCAGGCCTCGGCGATCCGCTCCAGCTCGGCATCGCCCGGCCTGTGATCGAGGCCGTATAGCGCCTGGACCGCGGCTCGGGTGTGATCCTCCTGGGTGGACAGCACGTCGGCGAGTCCGCACGCGCGGATCACGATGAGCGCAGCGTAGAACGGGCCGATGCCGGGCAGGCGCTGCACGTCGAGCATCGCCTCGGCGGGCGTCATGCGAGCCAGCCGCTGCACGTCGAGCTGCCCGTCCAGTGCGGCGCGCGCGATGGCGTGCAGTCGGGGCATCCGGTCCGCGGGCAGTCCGGGAATCGCGTCGAGGCCGAGAAGCTGCCCAGGTAGCGGCAGCGCCGCCTCGGGACGTCCGGCGAGCGCGAACACGGCGCCGTGCTGCTCGGACAGGCGTCGGCGCAGCGCGATGCCCTGCCGGCGTGCGCGGCGGGCCGAGAGGACCGCCCAGACCGCGGCTTCGTACGGGCTGTAGAAGTTCGAAGGACGGAACCCCGGCGCTTCGGCGTGCACGCGCGCGAGCACGGGATCCGCAGCGCACACCGCCGCCCACGCCAAACCGTCGTGATCGGCGGAGACGACACGGGCGACCTGCGCGGTGATCGCGGTCAGGTCGCCCTCCCCGTGCACGGTCAGGGCGAGCTCGCCGTCGTGCTGTCGCACCTCGACCCCGACCTGGGCGTCGAGCGCGTCGGTGCAGAAGGCCAGGCGCATGACTCCGTCGAAGGCCGCCTCGTCGCGGTGGCCGAATCCCATGAGTGCGACCTCGCGGAGGTCGTACGGCCCGGTCAGGGGCAGCGTGGTCGTGCGGCTCGTGGTGCTCATGCCGTCAGTGTGCACCCGGGCGGGGACATCGCCCGTCGTAGGGCCTGAGGATCCCGCTGGTGTCAACGCGGCAGCGACAGCTCGGCCACGCGCGCCGGACCCGCGAACGCATCGATCGCCGCGATCCGGTCTCCATCGACGTCGAACGCCATCATCGACACCGCCTGTCCGCGGACGGTGACCACGACGCCGGGGAGACCGTCCACGAGCACGGGACGGAGCACGGCGTCCGGAATCGCGAACATGAGCGCCCGGCCCGCGACGGCCGCGCCGCCGCGCACGAGCGCCGTGACGGAGAGGCCCTGCTCGATCCGCAGCTCGACATCGGGGGCGAGCAACGACACCAGGCGGTCGAAGTCGCCCGCGCGCGCGGCCGCGAAGAACGCATCGACCACGGGACGTCGCTCCCTGGCAGGGCGGATGCCGGCGACGTCGGCCGAGCGCACTCGGCGGCGCGCGCGGCTGGCCAGCTGTCGTACCGCGTCGGGGGAGCGTTCGAGCAGGTCGGCGATCTGCTCGAAGGGCACATCGAAGGAGTCGTGCAGGACGAAGGCGACACGCTCGGCGGGGGAGAGGCGTTCGTGCACGACCGTGAGTGCGGCGCCGACGGCCTCCGCCTGCTGCGCCTCCTGCATGGGATCCGGTGCCCGCTCTTCCATCTCGATGACCGGGCCCGTCCTTTCGTCGTCGAGCGGGATCTCGTCCCGCGAGGCGCGAGAACGCAGCACGTTCAGGCAGGCGCGGGAAGCGATCGTGGTCAACCAGCCGCCGAAGTTCTTCGCGTCGTCCGCGCCGGCCGCGGAAGCCCGCAGCCACACTTCCTGCACGATGTCGTCGGCCTCCGCGGTGGATCCGAGCATGCGCTGCGCGAGCCGGCGCAGCCGGGGACGATGCTCCTCGAAGCGCTCCACAAGAAAATTCTCGTCCGTCATGTCACATCTCCTCCGGCCCGCGTGTCATCAGAGTGACCGTCCGAATCGGGACGGCGTCTCATGAGAAGAACGGGAAGAGTCTGACATGACCATCGACCAGACCATCGACACCACCACCGCCGTCGCCATCAAGGCGCGGATGCCGCACCCTGCATTCCTGCTCGAGGGCGGCTTCGACGCGCTCACCGGGCTCAGCAAGGTGGCGGGCTCGACCGATCTGCCGGAGGAGCTGCTGCATCTCGTGCATCTGCGGGCCAGCCAGATCAACGGATGCAGCTGGTGCACGATCGAGCACGCCAAGGAGATGCGCGCCGACGGCGCTGGCGAAGAGCGCGTATTCGGCGTCGCGGCGTGGCGCGAGGCTCCGCTGTTCACGGCAGGGGAGCGGGCGGCGCTCGCGCTCACCGAAGCTCTCACCAGGATCGCGGACAAGGCGGATCCGGTGCCCGACGAACTGTGGGCCGAGGTGTCGGCGCAGTTCGACAAGCGGCAGCTGTCCGCGCTGATCCTGGCGATCAGCGCGATCAACGTCTGGAACCGCATCAACGTCGCGATCCGCCAGCCCGCCGGACAGCACTGACGCGCATCAGGATCCGCAGTCTCCGCCCACGGGGCGTTCAGGGCTGCGGATCCTCGGCGTCGTAGGCGCGGAAGCGCGGACTCAGCCGCACGAACAGCGCCACGAGCCCGATCACGAGCATCCCGCCCAGGAGCGGCGGGAACCACAGCGCGGTGAGCGAGGCCAGCACTCCCGCATACAGGGCACCGAGACGCGGCCCGCCCGCGACGACGATGATGAACACGCCCTGCAGGCGGCCGCGCATCGCGTCGGGCACGGCGGCCTGCATCATCGTGTTGCGGTAGATCGAGCTGACGTTGTCTGCCGCGCCCGAGAACGCCAGAGCGACGCACCCGAGCGCGATCAGCAGAACGTTCGGCGAGCTCGCGGTCGCCGGTGCGCCCGGAAGCAGGGCACCCACGAGCAGGACCACACCGAACAGCGCGATCATCGCGCCGTACGCCTGCACCGCTCTGGCGATGCCGCGGCCGTGCCAGCGGTAGTGCACGATGCGCCCCGAGAACAGACTCGACAGGAAGGTGCCCACGGCGACCGCCGCGGTGAGCAGGCCGGTGGTGACCGCGCCGCCGCCCAGGATCACCGTGCCGAGCGCCGGGAACAGGGCCAGGGGCTGGCCGAACGTCATCGCGCACACGTCGAGGACGTACTGCATCCGGATGTTTCCCGCGCGGCGCAGGAAGCGCCAGCCGTCGACGAGCGAGGCGAGTCCTGGGCGCACGATCTCGCCCTCGGGCTTGAGGGCGGGCAGCGTCCACAGGCCGAGGAACATCGACAGCATGAGGATCACGTCGATCGTGTAGGTCCAGCCATAGCCGGTGAGTGCGACGAGGAGACCGGCCAGGGCGGGGCCCGCCATGACGGTCATGCCGAAGGCCACGCCGTTCAGTGCCGAGGCGGGCGCCAGCATGTCCCGGGAGAGCAGGCGCGGGATGATCGCGGTGCGCGTGGCCATGCCGACCGAGTTCGACGCGGCGATGATCATGCTCAGGGCGTAGAGCCACCAGATCGTCTCCGCGTGCGTCCAGGTGAGCGTCGCGAGTAGTGCGGTCGCGACGAAGGTGATGACAGCCGCGATGAGCGCGACGCGTCGCCGGTCGAACGCGTCGGCGAGCATGCCGCCGTAGAGGCCGGCGAGGATCATCGGCACCAGCCCGGCGACCGCGATCATGGACACGGCAAAGGTGCTGTGCGTGAGCGCGAACACGTGCAGCATGACCGTGACGACCGTGAGCTGACCGCCGATGCCGCTGAGGGTGGATCCGATCCACATCCGGGCGAAGGCCGGGCTCTGCCGGAAGGGGCTCAGGTCGATCAGGTGACTCACTCATCGAGCGTATCGGCGTGACGAGCGGCCGGGATCCGGCTCGGCGCACGGAGCCGCCCGGTGCTGATAGACTTGTGCGGTTGCCGTTCGATCGGCCGCGGATAAGAGAGCCCACGCATCAGGCGTCGGGCACCGCGCAGCAAAGAGGAAGGGGATCACCTATGGCACTGGAAGCAGACGTCAAGAAGGCGATCATCGAAGAGTACGCGACGCACCCCGGTGACACCGGATCCCCCGAGGTGCAGGTTGCCATGCTGACGCAGCGCATCAAGGACCTCACCGAGCACCTCAAGGAGCACAAGCACGACCACCACTCGCGTCGTGGCCTGTTCCTGCTCGTCGGTCAGCGCCGTCGTCTGCTCGGCTACCTCCAGGACGTCGACATCAACCGTTACCGGTCGTTGATCGAGCGTCTCGGACTCCGCCGCTAAGCAGCAGCGCAGCCAGCGTACAATCGCGCTAAACATTCTTGCGAGGCCCGTCCCACGGTGTGGGGCGGGCCTCGACCTTTCGGTTCGCGTGGTCCTGCGCACCTGCAAGCGCTGCGTCTTGACGGCGCCGGGCCGTTCGCTCAGCGCCGGATCAGTGAAACCGGGCGACGGCGGATGACGAGCACCACCGAGATGGCGAGCAGAAGCGCGCAGAGCGCCATGATCAGCAGGCTGGCAGTCCAGGTGCCGCTCGCGTCGTGCACGATGCCGAGCAGCAGGCTTCCCGCGCCGGCGAGCGCGTAGCCGACTCCCTGCGCGATCGCGGAGAGTATGCCGGCGGAGGCCTCGTCCGCGGACAGGCTCACGAGCAGTCCCATCGCCAGACCGAAGCCGGCGTTCTGAGCGATACCGAGCACGGTGACGACCACGGCGTCGTGGCCGCCATCGAAGGCGAACCAGGTGAACCCCGCGGCCATCACGATTCCCAGCCCGGGGCCGAACCAGGTCAGGATCCGCCGACGGCGTGCCATCACCGGTGCGACCAGTGTCGGAATCAAGCCGATCAGGCTGAACCAGCCCAGCAGACCGCCCGCTGAGGCGCGGGACTCGCCATGCGAAGCCAGGATCAGCGGAAGCCACGTGGTCACGGCGAAGTAGAGCAGCGCCTGCAGCGAGAACACGGTCGTCATGAGCGCCACCGTGGCGCGTGCGCCGACGGGAATCGCGATCGGCGCCCCCATCGGCGCAGCGGTCGCCGAGCCGCGGCCCACGGCGAGCATGGCCAGCGCAGCGATCACCGCGAGCGCAGCCCAGGCGGCGAGGGCGGGTGCGAGGCCGAATGTCTCGTCCAGCGGCACGGCGAGAGAGGCCCCCAGGGCGGCGCCGATGCCGAACGACATGCTGCTGAGGCCCACCCAGAGTCCGCTGGCGCCGAGCGCCTTCAGGTAGGGCGGCAGCAGGGTGGCCGCCACCATGATGGCGGCACCGGCGAGGAACGTGCCGGGCAGCAGCATCCAGCCGCTCAGTACTCGCAGCACGAGTCCCGCCGCCAGCACGGCCATCGCCACGAGGATCGCGCGGGTCGTGCCCAGGCGCCGCGCCAGCAGAGGGCCGAGAGGTGCGGTCAGGCCGAAGGCGATCACGGGCAGCGTCGCGAGGAGGCTGCGCTCCACGCCGCCGAGACCGAACTCGCTCGTCGCCTGGTCCAGCAGCGCCGAGACCGACGTGATCGCCGGACGCAGGTTCATGCCGACCAGGAGCGCGGCCCCGAGCGCAAGGGCTCGGGCGGCGCTCCCGGCCGGCACCGGCCGGGAGCGGTCCGGCGCGGGCCGGGCGTGCTCCGCCGCAGGTCCAGCCGGGAGAGCGTCGCCCTCCGCCCGATCAGCTCGCGAGGACACGGAGCCCATCGGCGACGACGCGCCCGTCATGGAGGACGGTGCGATCGGTGCCGCGGTCCATCACGGCGCTGGTCGGCGTCTGACCGTCGACGAGCACCAGGTCGGCGCGATCGCCGACGGCCGTGCCTGGGCGGTCCTGCACTCCGTTCAGGCGGGGCACATCGTGCGACATGATGCTGGCGCCACCCATGGTCGCGATCGCCAGGCACATCTCGATGTGCTCGTCGCGGCGGAAGTTGTTCGTGAACGCCAGCTGCCAGGTGCGATCGAGCAGGTCGCAGTTGCCGTACGGGCTCCAGTAGTCGCGCTGGCCGTCCTCGCCGAGCCCGAATCGCACGCCCGAGGAGACCAGGTCGACGAGCGACAGCTGGTTGCGGGCCGCGGGTGCGACACTCGCCATGGCGATGTCGAGTGCGGCGAACTCGTCGATCAGCCGGCGGCTGGTGGCCTCGTCCACTCCGCCCAGCTCGTAGGCGTGGGACATCGTGACCTTGCCCTGCATGCCGAGCGCGCGCACTCGCTCCAGCACGAGCTCAGTGCTGAACACGCCGAGGTGACCCGGTTCGTGCAGATGGATATCGATCTCGACCTGGTACTTCTCGGCCAGACCGAACACGATGTCCAGGTGCTTCACCGGATCGCGGTCGAGCTGCGAAGGGTCGATGCCGCCCATGACGTCGGCGCCCTGCTTGAGCGACTCCTCGAGGTAGTCGACCGTGCCCTCTTCCAGGAGGATCCCGGCCTGCGGGAAGGTCATCACCTGCACGTCGGCCTGATCGGCGAACTTCTCCTTCGCCGCCATCACCGAGTCGAACTTCTCCAGCTTGCAGTCCACGTCGACCTGCGCGTAGGTGCGCACCCGCGTGGTGCCGCGGGCGATCATGCGCTCCAGCGTGCCGGCGACGATCTCGGCGTGCGGCACGTCGGTGTTGCGCCAGTTGCGGCGGTCGTTCATCATCATGGCCCACACGCCGGGGGCTCCGGTGTGCTCGCGGAACGGCAGGCCGATGCGGGAGGAGTCCAGATGCACGTGCACGTCGCTGAACGAAGGCAGCAGCAGACGTCCGCGGCCGTCCACATCCCCAGCCCCGAGCGGGGCCGTCTCGTCGTGCGGGCGCACGGCCGCGATGCGACCGTCCTCGATGACGACGTCGGATGCGGAACCGCCCCAGGGGCGGACGTCACGAATCAGCAAGGATCTTCCTCTCTTCAGGGGTGCTCGCCGCGAACGCGGCGGCCTCGGCCAGGTGGTGGCAGGCGACCGCACCGGACGGCACCTGCTCGACGCACATCTTCTTCTTCTCCTCGTCCAGCAGCTCGAAGACCGGACAGCGCGTGCGGAACACGCAGCCGCTGGGCGGGTTCGACGGATGCGGCAGATCGCCGGTGAGACGGATCCGCCCGCTGCGATCCGCGTGCGGATCGGGGGAGGGGACCGAAGACAGCAGCGACTGCGTGTAGGGATGCCGCGGGGCGTCGAAGACCTCGTCCCTAGTGCCGAGCTCCATGACCTTGCCCAGGTACATCACGGCCACGTCGTGGGCGAAGTGCTTGACGACCGAGAGGTCGTGCGCGATGAAGACGTAGGAGATGCCGGTGTCGGCCTGGATGTCCTGCAGCAGGTTGATCACCTGCGCCTGCACCGACACGTCGAGCGCGGACACGGGCTCGTCGCAGATCACCACGTCGGGTTCCAGTGCCAGCGCCCGGGCGATCCCGACGCGCTGCTTCTGGCCGCCGGAGAACTCGTGCGGGAAGCGGTTGTAGTGCTCCGGCCGCAGTCCCACCCGGTCCATGAGCGACTGCACGCGGGTCTTCATCCCCTCCTTGGGGCTGATGTGCTGGGCGCGCAGCGGTGCGGCGATCGCGGCCCCCACGGTCTGGCGCGGGTTCAGCGAGGACGCGGGGTTCTGGAACACCATCTGCACGCGGCGGCGGAAGTCCTGCAGCTCGGAGCCTTTCAGGCCCGCGACGTCGGCGCCGTCCAGGCGGATGCTCCCGGCGGTCGGCGTCAGCAGGCGCATGAGCAGCCGGCCGGTCGTCGACTTGCCGCAGCCGGACTCACCCACCAGGCCCAGGGTCTTGCCGCGCTCGAGCGTGAAGGACACGCCGTCGACGGCCTTGACGATGCTCCTCGGCTTGAACATGCCCTGCGAGACGGGGAAGTGCTTGGCGAGGCCCTCGACCTGCAGCAGCGGGGCGGTCATCGTGCGGCCTCCATCGTGATCGGCTGGGACGTGCCGAGCCCCTCGGACAGGTGGCAGCGCGATCGGTGCGATCCCGCGCCGTGCAGCGCAGGTCGCTCGGTGCGGCAGCGGTTGCCCGGCACCAGGTGCGCCACCGGGCAGCGGTCGGCGAACAGGCAGCCCTGCGGCAGGTCGAGCAGAGACGGAGGGAAGCCGGGAATGGGCGTGAGGCGTCCGGCCTCATCCGCCATCGACGGCATCGAGGCGAGCAGGCCCTTCGTGTACGGGTGCGCGGTGCGCAGGAAGGCGTCCTCCATGTCGGCCTGCTCGACGCACTGCCCGCCGTACATGACGATCACGCGCTGACAGACCTCGGCGACGACGCCGAGGTCGTGTGTCACGTAGACGACGGCGGATCCGGTCTCCTGCTGCAGCGATGAGATCAGGTCGAGGATCTGCGCCTGCACCGTGACGTCGAGCGCGGTGGTCGGCTCGTCGGCGATGAGCAGCTCCGGCTCGCAGATGAGGGCCATCGCGATCATCGCGCGCTGGCGCATGCCGCCGGAGAATTCATGCGGGTAGGAGTCGTAGCGGGACACCGGATCCGGGATGCCGACGCGCGCCAGCATGTCGATGGCCTGCGCCTTGGCGGCTTTCGCGCTCACCCTGTTGTGCACCCGGTACGCTTCGGCGATCTGCGTGCCGACCGTGTAGAACGGATGCATCGCGGAGAGCGGGTCCTGGAAGATCATCCCGATCTTGCGACCGCGGAACGGACGCATCTCGTTCTCGCTGAGCGGCACGAGATCGGTGCCCTCGAACAGGATCTGCCCGGTGACACGGGCGCTCGTCTCCTTGAGCAGCCCCATCAGCGTCTGGCTGGTGACGGTCTTGCCGGATCCGGACTCGCCGACGATGCCGATCGTGTCGCCGCGCTCGAGGGTGAGGTCCATGCCGTTGACCGCGTGCACGACGCCGTCGTCGGTGGGGAAGTCGACCCGCAGATCGCGGATGTCGAGGAACGGGGTGGCCATCAGCTGACCCTCACTCTCGGGTCGATGCCGGCGTAGGCGAGGTCGACGACGACGTTGGCGGTGATGATGAAGAACGCGGCCAGCATGGTGATGGCCATGGTGACGGGAAGGTCTCCGGCGACCGCCGCGTGCACGGCCGTGAAGCCGAGGCCCGGGACCGAGAAGATCTGCTCGGTGAGCACGGCGCCGCCGAGCAGGGCGCCGATGTCGAGGCCCAGCATGGTCACGATCGGTGTGATACCGGCGCGCACGCCGTGCCGGAAGACGATCTCGCGGCGACCCAGGCCCTTGGCCCGGGCGGTGCGCATGAAGTCCTCGCCGAATGTCTCGATCATGTTGTTGCGTGTGATGCGGATGTACTGCGCGCTGAACAGCACCGCGATGGCGACCCAGGGCAGCAGGTAGTTGAGGAACCAGCCGGCGGGGCCGGCCGGTCCGAACGGGCTGCTGATCTGATTGCTCGTGAACGGCAGCCAGTGCAGCGTGCTCACGAAGACCAGCAGCAGCAGCAGGCCGGTCACCGGGATCGGCAGCGAGACGCCGACCGAGGCGGCGCCGACGATGAGCTTGTCGGTCGCCCTGCCCTTGCGGATCGCGGCGAGCAGGCCGAGGCCGACGCCGACGATCGTCCACAGCACGACCGCGCCGACGGCGATCGACAGCGTGTAGGGGAGGGCGCGGGCGAGAACGCCGGTGACGCTCTCGTTGGTCTGGAAGGACTTGCCCAGGCACGGCCATGCGCAGAGCTGCTCCGCGCCGGGTGCGCCGATCATGCGCGGCCCGAAGAAGCCGGAGAGATACGCGAAGTACTGCACGAAGAAGGGCTTGTCCATGCCCAGCGCGACGCGCGCCTGCTCGATGCGCTCCGGCGTGCACTCCTGGCCGCACGCCGCGGCGGCGGGATCGGACGGGCCGATCTGGAAGAGCGCGAACGTGACGAAGCTCACGACGAGGAGGAGGAGGACGAGGCCCGCCACCCGGCGGACGAGGAATCCGATCATTGCTGTCCCGTGCGGGGCCGGCCGCGAAGGGCCGGCCCCGTCCTTTCAGGAGTGCGGAGGCGTCAGTTCTTGACGCCGACGGTGGACAGGTCGATGCTTCCGAAGAAGTAGCCGACCTGGGCGTTCTGGATCTTGGATCCGACGACGCTCGAGGTGTACGTGCGGAACAGCGGCACGATCGGGTACGTCTCCATGGCCTTGTTGTAGAGCTCGGTCCACTGGGTGTTGAGCTCCTCGGACGAGCCGTTGGTGTCGCGCAGCTTGTACATCTCGCCGGAGACCGTGGGGTCGAAGTAGCGCGAGATGTTGCTGAACCCGTAAGTCGTGCCGTCGAGGCTCGGACCGAGGTTCGGATCCACCGTCGTGCGGGTCGAGCCGGAGGCGGCGCCGCCGCACCAGCCCGCGCGGGCGATGTCGGGCATCTGGTCGCCGGCGAGCGTGGTGTAGTAGTTCGGCGCGGGGATCGCGACCATCTGCAGGTCGATGCCGAGCTCCTTGAAGTTCTGCTGCAACACCGTGCCGAGGTTCTTGAACCGCTCGGTGGCATTCGAGTAGCCGTAGGTGAGCGTCGTGGGAACGGTCTTGCCCTGCAGCAGCTTCTTGGCCTCGTCCAGCTTCGGCTTGCCGGCCGGGTCGAGGTCGATCGTCGGCTTGATCCAGCCCACCTGGGCGTCGTTCAGGTAGGAGTTGGTGAGCTTGCCGAAGCGCGGCCCGCCGTACTGCACCTGGATCGACGCGCGGTCGATCGCGAGCGCCAGGGCGTGGCGCACGTCGGGGTCCGTGATCGTGGTGGTGTTGAAGTTCAGCACGTCGGTGCAGCCGAGCAGGCCCCCCGCGGTGCGCGGCTTGATCGTCTGGTCGCTGAGGCGCGCGGCATCGGAGGCCTGCAGGGCGCCGTTCGAGTCGAGCGTGATCGCGGTCGGGTCGGAGTCGCTCAGCAGCTGCTGGCTGATCGTCGCCTGGGCGGTCGACAGCGAGAAGGAGAACGAGTCGGGCAGCGCGGTGCGGTTCTCATCCGTCTTCGCGTCCCAGTTCGGGTTGCGCACGAGCTTGAGCTCGCGACCGCGGTCGTAGCTCGAGATCATGTACGGCCCCGAGGAGATCGGGTGGTTGGTGTAGTCGAGCTTGGTGTCCTTCGCCTGCGGCACCGGAGCGCTGTTGGAGCGCGAGGCGAGGGCAGGGAAGTCGGGGTACGGCTGCTTCAGGTGGAAGATGATCGTCTTCGCGTCCGGAGTCTCGATCGCGGCGAGGTCGCCACCGGAGTACGGGCCCTTGTAGGTGTCGGCGTCGAGCACGGCGTTGAGCTCCTGCGGAGCCTGCGTGTAGACGTCGCGGGCGAAGGTGCGCTCGATGCCGTACTTGATGTCGGCGGACGTGATCGGGGATCCGTCCTCGTACTTGACGCCGTCCTTGAGTGTGTAGGTCCACGTGAGGCCGTCGGAGGAGGCCTTGCCGAGGTCGGTGGCGAGGTCGGGCACGACCTTCGGCGGCTGGCCGGCGGTCTCCTTCGCCATGGTCAGGGTGCGGTAGTAGAGCTGACCGACGTTGGCGGTCTGCACGTAGTTGCTGTTGCCAGGGTCGAGGGTCTGGAAATCGCTGGACATCAGCACGTTGACGTTGCCGCCCTTGGTGCTGAAGCCCTCGTTCACGACATGCGGGGCGTAGGGGTTGTTCGCGGTCGCGCCACCGGTGGCGGTGCCGCCGGAGGCGGATCCGGCCGAACAGCCCGTCACGGCGAGCGCGACGGCCACGACGGAGGCGGCGAACAGGGGACGGCTGTGTCTCATGGTTCTTCTCTTCTTGGGTGGATGGACAGGGAAGTGCGTGGGGTGCGGGCGATCCCGGCAGACACGGTCGCGCTCAGCTGCGCGATGCCTTGGGATCGAGGGCGTCGCGGACCGCGTCGCCGAGCAGGTTGAAGGCGAGGACGGTGATCACGAGCGCGGTGCCGGGAACGATCAGGAACCAGGGGTCGACGAGGTACCAGTTACCCGACTGGGCTGCGTTGAGCATCTGGCCCCAGGACGGTGTCGGATCCTTGACGCCGACGCCGAGGAAGGAGAGCGCGGCCTCGGCCGAGATGTTGGTCGGGATCATCATCGTCGCGTACACGAGCACGACGCCGGACACGTTCGGGATCACCTGTGTGAAAAGGATGGTGCGCTTGGAGGCGCCGTAGGATCGCGCGGCCTCGATGTACTCCTGCTCGCGGATGCTGAGCACCTGCCCGCGCACGACGCGAGCGAGATACGCCCAGCCGAAGAAGCCGAGGATGATCACCAGCGAGGCGATCGGCACGAAGCTGCCCTGGCCGAGGGCGGTGCCGCGCAGCCGGGACTGCAGGATCGGGGTGAGCGAGAGCACCAGAAGCAGGTGCGGGAACGCGAGGAAGAGGTCGATCAGGCGGCTGATGACCATGTCCACCTTGCCGCCGAAGAAGCCGGCGGCGGCACCCATGATGGTGCCCAGGACGACGGAGACCAGCGTGGCCAGCAGCGCGATGGTGAGGGAGACCTGCGCGCCATACGCGAGGCGGGCGAAGAGGTCGCGGCCGAGACCCGGCTCCACGCCGAGCCAGTGCTCAGCCGAGGGGTACATGAACTGCGGCAGCGGCAGACCCGGGGTGTTGAAGTTGTCCAGCGTCTCCGGGCCGGTGTGCGTCGTGAACGGACTCTGTCCTTCGATCGCCGTGAGCAGCGGGGCCAGGAGCGCGAACAGCACGATCGCGATGACCACGCCGAATGACGCCAGCGCGATCCGGCTGCGGCGGATCCGCAACCAGGCGGTGCCCAGCAGGGAGCGGCCGGTCGCGATCTTCGGGGTGGTGAGGGCCTCGGTGGTCGGGACCGTCGTCAGCGTTTCCGTCACGATCTTCCTTGATGGTCGGGAAAGGGGGTCTTCGGAATTGTATACCAAGATGGACGAATTTGTATACCGACGATCGCGAGTTGACCGCCAACGGGCGAAGTGAGTTGTCTCCAGGAGGGCGAGTCGATAGGTTTTGGATACCAATTGCCCCGTTTCGAGGAAAGTAGAACTCGTGCGCACCCTGATCACCGCCGATCATGTCCTGGCCTTCGACGGCACCTCGCACACGGCGCTCCGCGACGGCGCCGTGCTGGTGGACGGCGACCGCATCGCCTTCGTGGGGTCGCGGGACGAGGCGCCGCGGGACGCCGAACGCACGCTGGAGCTCGGTGAGAGCCTGCTGATGCCGGGGCTGATCGACCTGGACGCGCTCACCGACATCGATCACCTCATCCTCGACTCCTGGTCGACGCCCGAGCACGCCCGTCGCCTGCAGTGGTCCGACGACTGGTTCGCACGTCGACAGCACGTGTTCAGCACCGCCCAGCGCCGGCGCACCAGGCAGATCGCGCTCGTGCAGCTCGCCCTGCACGGCATCACGAGCTACATGCCGATCGCCTCCGAGGTGCACTCCGCATGGGCGGAGAACGCAGATGACTTCCTCGCCATGGCGGATTTCTCCCGCACGCTCGGTTTGCGGGGCTTCCTCGGCCCCTCCTACCGCTCCGGGGTCAACGTGGTGCAGGACGGGCGGCGCGCGATCCTCTTCGACGAGACAGAGGGCGCGGCAGGGCTCGCCGACGCGATCCGATTCCATGACACGGTGCGATCCTGGGCGGATCCTCTTCTCACGCCGGTCTTCCTGCCCTGCCGCATCGAGACGCTGACGCCCGGGCTGCTGTCGGCGACCGCGGATGCGGCCAGGGAGCGCGGCGCCCTGGTGCGCCTGCATGCCCTCCAGGGCGATTTCGAGCGCGACTGGATCCTCGAGCAGCACGGATGCACGCCGCTCGAGCTGATCCGCCGCCAGGGACTGCTCGACGACCGCCTGATCATCCCGCACGGCGTCTTCCTCGACGTCAACCCCCGGGTGTGGGGCGAGGACCGCGGAGATCTCGCGACCCTCGTCGAGGCGGGGGTCTCGATCGTGCACTGCCCGCTCACCAATGCGCGCTATGGATCCGAGCTGGAGACGTTCGGCCGCTACAAGGAGGCCGGACTGAACATCTCGCTCGGCACGGACTCGTTCCCGCCCGATCTGATCCGCGGCATCGACACCGGCGTCTCCGTCGCGAAGGTGCAGAACCGCTCGCTTGCTGCCGGCGACCTGGCCGGTTATGTGGAGGCGGCGACGCTCGGCGGCGCGCGCGCGCTGCACCGGCCCGATCTCGGCCGCATCGCCGAAGGCGCCGCCGCCGACCTCACCGCGTTCCGGCTCTCCGACGTGCGCTTCGGTCCGATCGAGGACCCGCTGCGCAACCTCGTGCTGGCCGGGAGCGCTCGAGACGCGTGCCTTACGATGGTCGCGGGCAAGGTCGTGATGCGCGACGGCGCGATCGACGGGATCGATCTGGAAGCCGTCCGCGAGGACTCTCAGGTCCTGTTCGACATCATGCGCGCCGGCTACGACGAGCGCGACCACCTGGGTGGCGGCGGGCTGTTCCCGCCGGTGTTCCCGCTTGCGGGAGAGAAGAGGGCGGCTGATGGAGACCGGTCCTGAGTCGGAGGGCACCGCCCTCGCGCTCGCCGACCGCGTCTACCGCGATCTGCTCCGCGCGATCATCGACGGCGGGGTCGCGCCCGGTGCCTGGCTGAAGGAGCGCGAGCTCTCCGAGCGTTTCCAGGTGTCCCGTATCCCGGTGCGCCAGGCGCTGCAGCGGTTGGAAGCCGAGGGGTTCGTGATGACCTCGAGGCACCGCGGAGCCAACGTGACGCCGCTCACCCGCGCCGACATCCATGACCTGTTCGACACACGGCTCTGCTTCGAGCCGTTCGCCGCGCAGCGCGCCGCGGAGCGCGTGCACGCCGGGGTCGAGAGCATCGACCGGCTCCGAGCGCTGCATGAGGAGGCATCGGTCGGCGACGCGGCGGCGGCTCGCGCGGCGAGCCTCGAGTTCCATTCCGAGATCGTCCGGCTCAGCGGCAGTCGGCTGCTGCTGCGCAGCCTGGGTCCGCTCGTCGGCAGGATGGAGTGGGTGTTCCGGCTCACCCGCGAGGCGAGGGACAGCGAGCAGACGGACGAGCACGTCGAGCTCGTCGATTCGATCGCACACGGTCGCGGGCCCCTCGCGGCGGCGCAGATGTACGCGCACATCGAGATGAGCCGCGAGCCCGTCCTCGCGCAGCTGGACGGCGTGCTGGAGAACTGAGCGAGGGGCGTCGGGCCCGTGCGGTGCCGGCGCACCGCTGGGTCGTCGGCTGCGCTCAGGCGGGCGCTCCCACCAGATCCGCGTGGTGGATCGCCGCCACATCCGGATGTGCACGCAGGCGCGACTTCAACGCGTTCTCGCCGTAGAGCGCGTGGATCGGGTTGGACGGATCCTTGGTGACGCCTCGCGCCTGCGCGGCCAGCTCCGCCGGCAGATCGATCAGCGGCAGGCGCGCATCGAGTGCCGGGTTGAAGAAGAACGGGATCGAGATCCGCTCGTCCGGAGCCTGCGGCGACACCACCCGATGGTTGGTCGCCTTGAGGTAGCCGTCGGTCGCGTACTCGAGCAGCTCGCCGATGTTGACCACGAACGCTCCGTCGACCGGGGGAGCGTCGACCCAGGAGCCGTCGCGCTCGACCTGCAGACCTCCCTTGCCCGGCTCGACCCAGAGCAGCGTCAGCACACCCGAGTCCTTGTGGGCGCCGACACCCTGCTGGGGCTCGGGCTCGTGGGTGCCCGGGTAGCGGACGATCTTGATCAGCGTCGACGGATCCCCGAAGTTCTGCTCGAAGTACGTCTCCTCCGCGCCGAGCGCGAGCGCCCACGCCCGCAGCAGCTTGCGGGCCACGCCGGAGAGATGCTCATGCCATTCCGCGACGACCTCGCGCAGCTCGGGCTGGGCCTCAGGCCACAGGTTCGGCCCGATCAGGCGGTTGTAGCCGGGGCCGCCTTCGACGGCCTCGCGCTCCGGCCCGATGTCGATCTGCTCGCGCCAGTCCACGGCGCCCTGCGTGCGCTCGCCGCCGATCCTCGTGTACCCGCGGAAGTGCGGGCTCTTCACGTTCTCGATCGCGAGTTTTTCATCCTCCGGCAACGCGAAGAAGTCCTTCGCGGCCTGGTGCAGGCGACGTTCGAGCTCGGGGGTGACGCCCGTACCGGTCAGGTAGAAGAAGCCCACGTCGTGGGTCGCCGCGCGCAGGTCGTCACGGAATGCTGCGGCGGCCTCGGGACCCGCGTCGAGTCGGGACAGGTCAAGGATCGGGAGGTTCAGATCGGCCATGAGGCGAGGCTAGGACGGGCGCGGCGGGCGCTGGGCGATTGTTGCCGAGGATTACCGGGACGGATTTGTCACGGTTCTCGTGTCTGGAGACCGGAGAAGCGGATGCTAGAGTTTTTGAGGTAAGGCATCCCTTACTTCATGACTCTCCAGGAAACCGCCCCTCGTGCTCGCCACCTTCCTCATCGGCCTTCGTGAAGGCCTTGAAGCCGCGCTCGTCGTCGGCATCCTCGTCGCCTATCTGAAGCGCCTCGATCGCAAGGACGTGCTGCCGAGGATGTGGGCCGGTGTCGGGGCCGCGATCCTGCTCGCCCTCGTCATCGGCGCCGTGCTGACCTTCGGCGCCTACGCGCTGACGTTCCAGGGCCAGGAGATCATCGGCGGCACGCTGTCGCTGGTCACGGTCGGAATGGTCACGTGGATGATCTTCTGGATGCGCAAGGCGGGTCGCACCATGAAGGCCACGCTGCAGGGCGGCGTGGACCGCGCGCTCGAGGCGGGCACCGTGTGGGCGCTGGTGCTGGTCGGCTTCGTCTCCGTGGCTCGCGAGGGCGTGGAGACCACGTTGCTGCTGTGGTCCATGGTGCAGTCCTTCGGCGACGCCCCGTCGGCGATCCTCGGCGCAGTTCTCGGGCTCGTGGTCGCGATGCTCGCCGGCTGGCTGCTCGCCCGCGGCGCCGTGCGGCTCGACCTCGCTCGCTTCTTCACCTGGACCGGCGGCCTCCTGGTCATCATCGCGGCCGGCGTGCTCGCCTACGCGCTCAGCGACCTGCAGGAGGCCGGCGTCGTGCCCGGCCCGTCCACCGCGGCCGCGCCGCTCGACGCGGCCGGCGCGGTGCTCGTCGGCTGGGCGGGTGTGCCGTTCGGCTGGGCGTTCGACGTCACCGCCGCGATCCGCCCCGACAGCGCCCTCGCCGTGCTGCTGCAGGCCACGGTCGGCTTCATGCCGCGGATGAGCTGGCTCCAGGTCATCGCCTGGGTGCTGTACATCGCGATCGTCGGCACGCTGTTCGTGCGCGGGCTGCGCCGCACGGCGCCGGGCACGACCCGCTCCTCCTCCACGCCTGCCGTCGTCTCCGCCACGCCCGTCAAGACCGAGTCGGCGGCCACCCGTGCCGCAGCCACGACCGTCTCGCCCACTCCTGAAGGAGCCTCATGACCATCGCCCGCCGACCGATCGCCGTCCTCGGCGCCGTCGCTGCCCTCGGCCTCGCCCTCACCGGGTGCGTCGCCAAGTCCGACGTCGCCGCGAGCGGACGCCTGACCGTCGCGTCCACGGCGGACGCGTGCAGCGTCTCGGCCGGCACTGCGACCAGCGGAACGCTCGCCTTCGACGTGAGCAACAAGGGCGATGAGGTGACCGAGTTCTATCTGCTGGCCCATGACGGCGTGCGGATCGTCGGCGAGGTCGAGAACGTGGCGCCGGGCGCCTCGCGCACTCTCACCGTCGTCGCTCAGCCGGGCGAGTACTTCACGGTGTGCAAGCCGGGGATGATCGGTGCCGGTGTCGGCAAGGCCGCGTTCTCCGTCAGCGGCGAGAAGGTCGCGGAGACCGGCGGCGACGCCGCGCAGAAGCAGAAGGCGCTCACGCAGTACGCCTCGTACGTGAAGGATCAGGTCGACCAGCTCCTGCCAGCGGCGAAGACCTTCGCCGACGCGTACCGCGGCGGTGACGACGCGGCAGCGAAGGCCCAGTTCTCGACCGTGCGCGCCTACTACGAGCGCATCGAGCCCATCGCGGAGCAGCTGGGCACGCTCGACCCGCGCCTGGACTTCCGCGAGCTCGACGCCAAGGCTGAGGGCATCGACTGGACCGGCTTCCACCGCATCGAGAAGGACCTGTGGGCTCCGGCCGCGGGCGCGATGAACTCCGACGGCACCACCCCGGCGAACCTTGACTGGGCCCCCTCGACGCCTGCCGAGCGCGCGACCTTCGCCGACAAGCTCCTCGCCGACCTGCAGGAGCTCTACGACCACGTCCACTCCGACGCCTTCGTGAAGGACCTCGAGTCCAAGGGCATCGCCGGCATCTCCAACGGCGCGATCTCGCTCCTTGACGAGGTCGCCAACGGCAAGATCACGGGCGAGGAGGACTGGTGGTCCGGCACGGACCTCTCCGACTTCGCCGCGAACGTCGAGGGATCCAAGATGGCCTTCTCCGTCGTGCGCGAGTTCGCCGAGAGCAAGGGCTCCGAGGGCAAGAAGCTCGTGGAGCAGATCGATCGCGGATTCTCCGCGCTGGAGGCCGAACTCGCGGTGCACGGCTCGCTGAAGGACGGCTTCGCGGCGTACTCGACGGTCACCGAGACCCAGAAGCGCGACCTCACCGACCTGCTGAACGCGCTCGCCGAGCCGCTCTCCAAGCTCACCAGCACGATCCTCGGCTGACATGACGGTCCCTGAGTCCTCGGAAGGATCCGCTCGCCCCGCCGACGCGGTGCCGGAAGGGTCGTCGACCACCGACGCGCGCACCGGCATCAGCCGCCGCGGGCTGATCGGCTGGGCGCTCGGCAGCGGCGTCGCCGGCATCGCCGTCGGTGCCGGCGGTGCGGCGGCTGTCGCCGCGACTGGGGTGCTCGGCGGATCCGCTCCCGTCGACGAGTACGCGTTCGAGGGGGCTCACCAGGCCGGGATCACCACCCGCGTGCAGGAGCATCTGCACTTCGCGAGCTTCGACATGATGCCGCGTGCGAGCCGCGACGATCTCATCTCACTGCTGCAGGACTGGAGCTACGCCGCGTCCCGGCTGGCGAAGGGTCTCGATGTCAGCGCCTCGGGTGCCGTCGGGGGCTCCCCGGAGGCGCCGCCGGACGACACCGGCGAGGCGCAGGGGCTCACGGCGGCGGGCCTCACGATCACTTTCGGGCTCGGGCCGTCCCTCTTCCTCGCGGAGGGGGACAGGTTCGGCATCGCCGATCGGCGTCCGTCCGTGCTCGCCGATCTGCCGGCGTTCGTCGGCGACGCCCTCGATGCCGGCTATACGGGTGGTGACCTCTGCATCCAGGCCTGTGCCGACGATCCTCAGGTCGCGGTGCACGCCGTGCGCAACCTCAGCCGGATCGCGTTCGGCCGCGCCAGGCTGCGCTGGTCGCAGCTCGGCTTCGGTCGCACCTCGCGCACCGCCCCGGACCAGCAGACCCCGCGCAACCTCTTCGGATACAAAGACGGCACCGCGAACATCCTCGCCGACGACACCGAGGCCCTCGCCGAGCACGTCTGGGTATCGGAGAAGGACGAGCCCGCCTGGATGGCCGGAGGCTCGTATCTCGTCGCACGCAAGATCGCGATGCTCATCGAGACCTGGGACCGTCTGCGCTTGGCCGAGCAGGACCGCACCATCGGCCGGGCGAAGGGCAGCGGTGCGCCGCTGTCGGGTGGAGGCGAGTTCGCCGAGCCGTCGTTCCGTGGCGGTCGCATCGACGAGCATTCCCATGTGCGACTCGCGCACCCCACGGTCAACGACGGCATCCGCATCCTGCGCCGCGGCTACAACTACGTCGACGGCAACAACGAGCTGGGCCGTCTCGATGCAGGCCTGTTCTTCCTCTCCTACCAGCGCTCGCCGGAGCAGTTCGTCGCCCTCCAGAAGAGGCTGTCGACCGACCTCATGAGCGAGTACATCAAGCACATCGGATCCGGCATCTGGGCGATCCCGGCCGGGGCGCGCAAGGGCTCCTACGTCGGAGCCGAGTTGTTCGCCTGACCAGCGCGCCTCGAGACAGAGCGCTCGTCCTGCACCGGGCGGGCGCTCCTGCGTTCGCAGCCGCCCTGGCCGATCTCGTAGATCCCGGGAATACTTCTCGCAGGCGGGTGTTTCACCAGATATATTCAAGTGAATAGAAATCTGAAGGAGAGCGCAGTGAGCGAGTCGAGCACCTGGTCGGGCATGCAGTTCGGCCTCATGTCGGTCAGCGACATCACCCGGAACCCGGTGACGGGCGAGACGCCGAGCGAGCGCGAGCGGATCCAGAACACGCTCACGATCGCCAAGCACGCGGAAGAGGTCGGCCTCGACGTCTTCGCGATCGGCGAGCACCACAACCCGCCGTTCTGGTCGTCGAGCCCGACGACCTTCCTCGCGGCGCTCGCCGCGCAGACCGAGCGCCTTATCGTCTCGACCTCCACGACGCTCATCACGACGAACGACCCGGTGAAGATCGCCGAGGACTACGCGATGCTGCAGCACGTCTCCGGCGGTCGTATGGACCTCATGATGGGCCGCGGCAACACCGGCCCGGTCTACCCCTGGTTCGGCAAGGACATCCGTCAGGGCCTGCCGCTCGCGATCGAGAACTACGCCCTGCTGCACGAGTTGTGGACCAAGGACGTCGTGGACTGGGAGGGCAAGTTCCGCACCTCGCTGCAGGGCTTCACCTCCACCCCGCGCCCGCTCGACGGCGTCGCGCCGTTCGTCTGGCACGGCTCCATCCGCACGCCGGAGATCGCCGAGCAGGCCGCCTACTACGGCGACGGCTTCTTCGCGAACAACATCTTCTGGCCCAAGGAGCACTACCAGCGCCTCATCGAGCTGTACCGCCAGCGCTACGCGCACTACGGTCACGGCACGCCGGAGCAGGCGATCGTCGGCCTCGGCGGACAGGTGTTCATGCGGGCGAATTCGCAGGACGCGGTGGACGAGTTCCGTCCCTACTTCGACAACGCGCCGGTGTACGGCCACGGCCCGTCGATGGAGGACTTCACCGAGATGACGCCGCTCACGGTCGGCTCTCCGCAGCAGGTCATCGATCGCTATGCCGCGATGCGCGAGCACTACGGCGACTACCAGCGCCAGCTCTTCCTCATGGACCACGCGGGGCTCCCGCTCAAGGTCGTGCTCGAGCAGCTCGACATCCTGGGCGGCGAGGTCGTGCCGGTGCTCCGCAAGGAACTCGCGCAGAACCGCCCCGCCACCGTGCCGGACGCTCCGACCCACGCCGCCCGGGTCAAGGCCGTGTACGGCGACGGGCCGTCGCGCGAGGCGCGCCCCGGCGCGAACCGCGGTGACAACCTGACCGCCGGCTCGCCCTACCAGGACGGCGGCGCGGTTCCGGCCGCCGCCGGCTCCTCCTTCGGCGCAGCGGCCACGAAGGGGGCGAACTGAGATGGGCGCGCGTCGCATCGCGGTGATCTCCGCGGGGCTCAGCAACCCGTCCTCCACGCGGATGCTCGCCGACCGCCTCGCGGCGGAGACCGCGCACCGGCTCACCGAGCTCGGCTCCGAGGTCAGCGTCGACGTGATCGAGCTGCGCGATCTCGCGCACGACATCACGAACAATCTGCTCACGGGGTTCGCGCCGCCGGCGCTGGACTCGGCGATCAACACGGTGATCTCGGCCGACGGCATCATCGCCGTGACGCCGATCTTCTCGACGAGTTACTCCGGTCTGTTCAAGTCGTTCATCGACGTGCTGGATCCGGATGCGCTCACCGGCAAGCCCGTCCTGATCGGCGCGAACGCGGGCACCGCACGGCACTCGCTCGCGATCGACTACGCGATCCGTCCGCTGTTCACCTACCTGCACGCCGAGCCGGTGCCCACCGGGGTGTTCGCGGCGTCGAGCGACTGGGGTGCGAAGGCCGACGAGGTCGCGCCGCTCAGCACGCGCGTCGAGCGCGGGGCGCGCGAGCTCGCCGAGGCGATGGCCCGCCGGGAGCCGGCGGCCGACAAGGATCCGTTCGACCCGGGCAACTACCTCGGCGAAGGCCGCTCCTTCGGTCATCTGCTCGGAGGCCTCGCGGGGGAGTAGGCCGGCTTCAGAGCATCGGGGCGTGACACCGCCGACGAATGTCCGTGGGACATCGTACGGTGGCGTCATGCCCCTTCTCACTGCGTTCGATGCCCTTCTCAGCGAGCTCGACGGCTCCCTCCTGCGCGCCGGAGACGATGGATTCGATGCGGCTCGTCGCCCATGGAACCTCTCGATAGACCAGCTTCCGGCCGCGGTGGCGACGCCTGCCGGTCTCGATGATCTGCGCAGGATCCTCGCCGCCGCGCGCGAGGCGGGAACGCCGATCGCCGTGCAGCCCAGCGGGCATGGCGCCTCCGGGGACCTGGCCGGGGCCGTGATCGTCCGGACGGCGGCGTTCGACCGGCTCGACATCGACCTCGAGGCCGGCGTCGTGGTGGTCGGCAGCGGCGTGCGCTGGGGTGCGGTGGTGGACGCCCTGGAAGGCACCGGCTGGGCGGCCCCCGCGGGCACGAGCCCCGTCGTCTCGGTCGCCGGGTACACGCTCGGCGGCGGACACTCCTGGTTCAGCCGCACCGCCGGACTCGGCTCCGACAACCTGCGCGCGGCGTGGGTGCTGCGGTCCGACGGCACGCACGAGCGCGTCGACGACGACAGCGACCGCGAGGCCATGTGGGCGCTCCGCGGCGCCGGCGGCGTGGTCGGCATCGTGACCGCGCTCGAGATCGACCTCGTTCGTGCTCCGGAGCAGTGGGGCGCCTCTCTGACGTTCGATGCGGCGGACTCCGCTGCCGTGATCCGCGCCGTGCGGGACCTCGCCGCGTCCGCGCCGGCGACGCTCAACGTGTTCACGAACTCGATGCGGATGCCGGATGCGCCGATGCTGCCCGAGGAGATCCGCGGAAAGAGCTTCGTGACGGTGCAGGCCCTGTCCTCCCATGGTGCGGCAGACGCGTTCCTGGAGGGCGTGCGCCGGGCCGGCGCCGTCCAGCGCGAGACCTCAGGCCCCACCTCGCCCGCCGCGCTCGCGGCGGCATCGGGTGAGCCGACGGATCCGACCGCGGGCCGGGGCGCCTCCCTCGCCCTCGACCGGCTCGACGATGCCACGATCGACGCGTTGGTGCAGTTCCGCCAGGCGCCCGAGCAGTCGCCGATCGTCGGAATCGATCTGCGCATGCTGGGGGGCGCCCTCGACGCACCACGGCGGTCCGGCTTCGCCTCTCTGGCCTCGGCGTCATGGCTTCTGCATGCGCTCGTGCCGAACTTCCCGGGCGCGCCGGCCGAGCCCGGCGACGCGAGCATCGCGGGCCTCCTCGAACTGCTCGCCCCGGTCGCGGCTGACCGGACGGTGCCGACCTTCCTCACGCCCGGTCAGACGCTCGAGCGGTGCGCCACGGCGGCCGACCTCGATCGGCTCCGGGCGATCCGAGCGAGCGCGGATCCTGACGGCGTGCTGCACAAGGGACGCCTGCCGCGCTGAGGTCCACTGTGCAGCGCAGCGGCGTCGGCCACGGCCGGGGCCTCGGCGCGCACGCCGACCCGCGTCGGGCCCCGGTGCGGGCGTCGAGCGGTCGTCAGTCGATCGCGGCGAGGCTCTGCACCGTGGCCGAGGCGGCCTCGGCGAGCTCACGGCCCTTCACGGAGAAGTGGCGACGGAAGTAGTCCTGGTGCTCGTCGTGCTCGTGGAAATTGTGCGGCGTGAGCACAGCGGAGAACACCGGGACGTCCGTTTCCAGTTGCACGCGCATGAGGGCGTCGACGACGGATCCGGCGACGAAATCGTGCCGGTAGATCCCGCCGTCCACGACGAGAGCGCTCGCGGCGATGCCCTGGTAGCGCCCTGTGCGTGCGAGACGCTTCGCGTGCAGGGGGATCTCGAACGCGCCGGGGACACGGAACACGTCGACCTCGTCGAAGCCCAGCTCCGCGAGACGTTCGACGAATGCGGAGACCGTCTGTTCGACGATCTCGGCGTGCCACTGCGCGGCGACGATGGCGATTCTGGGCATGGTGGACTGCTCCTTCTGTCCTCTCTCATCCGGACTGTGACCGTCGGCTCCGGAATCGCACCGGATCGGCGGTCCCCGCCATGGGGACCGTTCGCGGGCTCGCGCGGACATGCCGCGACACCGCCGGTGGGGACTTGCACCCCGCCCTGAGGACACGACGACGCTATCACCGCGGGACGCGCCACCAGGACCCCCGCATCTCCGCGGCAGGACCTGGCGGCCGGGACCTGGCCGGCCGCGGTCGCGGCTCGAATGCCGAGCGGCGATCCACCGGGCCTCAGCGCGGCGCGGTGGCGTCCCCGGCCAGGCGGTACGCCGTCTCGGGCCGGCCCGGCGTGCCGTAGCGCGGGGCGCGGATCGCGACCTGCTGCGCGACGAGGTGCTCCAGGTATCGGCGCGCAGTGACCCTGGAGACGCCGACGAGAGGTGCGGCCTCGCCGGCCGAGAGGTCGCCGTGCGCGCGCAGCACTGCGGTGACGGCGTGCAGCGTCTCGGCGGCGAGCCCCTTCGGCAGGGCGATCGTGCCGGTCGCTGGACCTCCGATGAGGGCGTCGATCTCCTCCTGGCTGGCGGCACCGGCGAGACCGGCCGCGCGTTCGTGACGATCGCGGAACTGCTGCAGACGCTCGCGGAAGACCGCGAACGGGAAGGGCTTGAGCAGGTACTGCGCCACACCGAGCGCCGACATCCGCCGCACAGCCTCGACATCACGCACGCTGGTCACGGCGATCACCTCGATCGCACTGCCGGCACCGCGGATGCGGCGCAGCACGTCGATGCCTGATCCGTCCGGCATCGTGAGATCCAGCAGGACCAGGTCGATCCGCCCCGCGTCCGCGGAGAGGGCGTTGAGCGCCGCCCGCACGCCGGTGCACTCTCCGACGACCTCGAACCCATCGAGCCGGGCGATGTAGGCCGCGTGGAGCTCGAGTGTGAGCGGGTCGTCGTCGACGAGCAGCACTCCGATCATGCGGTTCTCCCTTCACGTCCGATGCCGGGCAGCGTCACACGGAATGCCGTGGGCTCGGTGGAGAGCTCGACGCTTCCGCCCGCGGCCGTCACGATGTCCCGGACGAGAGCGAGCCCCACTCCGCGCCCCGAGCGCTCGCTGGGCTTGGTGGAGAAGCCGTGCTCGAAGATCCGTTCCCGGAGCTCGACCGGGATGCCGGGACCTCCGTCCGAGACGGTGATCGCGACGGCTCCGCCGTCGGCGGCGGCCACGTCGACACGCACCCAGCGGTCGGCGCCGGACTCCGCCTGAGACGCGGCGTCGAGGGCGTTGTCGATGAGATTGCCGACGAGGGCGACCGCGTCGACGGGGGTCAGATCCGCGCGCGGCGCCGCCGGATCCACGTGCACGTGCCAGCGCACGCCGCGCTCCTTCGCCTGCGAGGCCTTGCCCAGCAGGAGTGCGCCGAGCGTCGGATCCCCATCCCGCAGCGTCATCTGATCGATCACGGACTGGCTCTGCGCGGAGGTTTCCGACAGCAGGGCGATCGCCTCCTCGCGTCGGTCGAGTTCCAGGAGCGACAACGCCGTGTGCAGGCGGTTGCCGTGCTCGTGCGTCTGTGCGCGCAGCGCCTCGCCGAGTGTGCGCACCGACTCGTAGCCGGCCACCGCCTCCCGCACGTCGCGGGCGTCGAGATCGCCGGTGATGCGCCGTGTCGCGAGCCGCGCGAACACGGCGCCCAGCGCGCCGAGCGCGACGACGGCCAGGGTGAGGAGCAGGATCACCGGCAGGCGTCGCAGCAGGGCGCCGCCCAGCGACTCCACGGTCACCCCTGCCGACACCCAGCCGACGACCGTCCCTGCGGCGTCGCGGACGGGAGCGATGGTGCGCACGGACGGGCCGAGGGTTCCCGTGTACTGCTCGGTGAGGGCGCGGTCGTCGCGGGGGATCGTGCCGATGTAGTGCCCGCCGACCTGCGCCGGATCCGGGTGCGTGAGCCGCACGCCGTGTCCGTCCATGACGGTGATGAAGTCCAGCCCCGCGCCCGTGCGCACGGACTCGACGTAGCTGCGCAGGTCCGCCTCCGCGGCGGAACGGTCCGTCGCGGTCACGGCCGTTTCGATCTCCGGGGCGACGGAGAGCGCCCGCGCGATCGCGGCCGTGACGTGCTCGGCCTCCTGCCGTGCCGAGGTCTGCGCCTCCCAGGTGAGGAACGCGCCGATCGCCACGCCGATCAGCAGCACGGATCCGATCAGCAGCGCGAACACGCGCGAAGCCGCACTGCGCACGCCGCCGCGTCTTGTCGTCGCCATCGCCGATCCGGACCTCCTCAGACAGTATGCGCGAGTCGCGGCGCGCAGTGCGGCCTGCTCAGATTTCGCCCCGGTTTCAATACGAACAGAACTCGCCGCCGGGCGTCGTCGCTGCGCACCATGGTCGACACGGCCCGCCCGACGTGGTGCGGGCGTCCTGTTCACTCAGCGGAGGCGATGATGGCTCTCACCGAAGGTTTCAGACTCCCGCGGCACGACTGGCGCCGCGGCAAGAACTCCTGGGACAAGCACACCTGGCTCTACTTGTCCGTACTCGTGGCGGTCGGCCTCGGAATAGCGGTGGGACTCCTGTTCCCGCAGTTCGCACAGGGCCTCGAGCCCATCGGCAAGGGGTTCGTGAGCCTCATCAAGATGATGATCGCGCCGATCATCTTCTGCACGATCGTGATCGGCGTCGGATCGATCGCCAAGGCGGCGACGGTCGGCAAGATCGGCGGACTCGCGCTGATCTACTTCATGGTCATGTCGACCTTCGCCCTCGCGATCGGCCTGATCGTCGGCAACATCATCCACCCGGGTGAGGGTCTGCACATGGCCGGCGCGACCTACGAGGCGGCCACGACCGAGGCCAAGACGACGCAGGACTTCATCCTCGGCATCATCCCCGCCACGTTCTTCGGCGCCTTCACCGGCGAGAGCGTGCTGCAGGTGCTCTTCATCGCGCTCCTCGTCGGTTTCGCGCTGCAGGGGCTCGGGGATCGAGGCGCGCCCATCATGGGAGCGATCAAGCACCTGCAGACGCTCGTGTTCCGCGTGCTCGGAATGATCCTGTGGCTCGCCCCCCTCGGTGCGTTCGGCGCGATCGCGGCAGTGGTCGGCAAGACCGGCGTCGCGGCGATCTGGAGCCTCGGGATCCTCCTCGGCGCGTTCTACCTGACCTGCATCGTGTTCATCGTCGTGGTGCTCGGCGGGATCCTGAAGCTCGTCGCCGGGGTGAACATCTTCCAGCTGATGAAGTACCTCGGGCGTGAGTACCTGCTGATCGTCGGGACGTCCTCGTCGGAATCGGCACTGCCTCGGCTGATCGCGAAGATGGAGCATCTGGGTGTGGCCAAGCCCGTGGTGGGCATCACCGTGCCGACCGGCTACTCCTTCAACCTCGACGGCACCGCGATCTACCTGACCATGGCGTCACTGTTCATCGCGACCGGTCTGGGGCAGCCGATGTCCATCCCGGAGCAGATCGGCCTGCTCGTGTTCATGATCATCGCGAGCAAGGGCGCGGCCGGCGTCACCGGCGCCGGACTCGCGACCCTCGCCGGTGGCCTGCAGGCCTACCGTCCCGATCTCGTGAACGGGGTCGGAGTGATCGTGGGGATCGACCGTTTCATGTCTGAAGGGCGCGCGCTGACCAACTTCACGGGGAACGCCGTCGCCACGATCCTCATCGGCACCTGGACGAAGCAGATCGATGCGGAGCAGGTGCGTCAGGTGCTCTCCGGCGCACGGCCGTTCGACGAGTCGCTGCTGGACGGCGTGGGGCACGACGGGCAGCCGGCCGTGCAGGACGGAGCCGAGCCTGTCAGCACCGAGACGCTCGGGCACGCGGCGGTCGAGGAGATGGCCGCGAAGCAGCAGCGGGCGCGGGCCCGCGCCGAGCGCGGCTGACCCGAATCGGCGGGATCGAGCCGGGGCAGGGCGCGCAGACGACGGCTCCCCGCCTCGGCTCGTCGGCCGTTGCAGCCTCTCGTCGCGACCAGGGGCGATAGCGTCGGAGCATGCCCGTCGTCCAGGCCGTCGTCGTCGTCCCCATCCCGCCCGTGCTCGCGTACGCGGTTTCGCAGACCACAGGAGAGGTGCGGCGCCGCTGGGATGGCTTCATCCGCGCGCAGCACTTCCTTGATGGCGCGACGACGCCGGCCAAGGGCGTGCGCACGTTCACCCGGCAGCGATTCGGGCTGTCGATGATCACCCACTAAGTCTCGTACGCGCCGCCGACGAACGTCGGGATGGTGATGGAGAAGGGCCCGTGGTTCTTCCGCACGCTCGGTGCGGGGTGGCGCTTCGAACCCGTAGACGGAGGCACGCGCGCGGTCTGGAAATACAACTTCACCTGCCGCCCGACCTGGCTCGCACCGGTCGCGGAGCGGATCGGGACCGTCGTTCTCGGGTATGAGGTCCGCCGCAGGATCGCCGGCTTCGCGCGCGGCTGTGCGGATCCGGTCGTGCTCGAAGCCGCGGGTGCAACGCTCGCCGAGAGCTGAACCAGGCCGGTCAGTACCAGTTGTTCGACACCTCGTGCGCCCAGGCTCCGCAGGGGGATCCGTAGCGGTCCTGGATGTAGCTGAGGCCCCAGTCGATCTGGGTGTTCCCGTTGGTGCGCCAGTCCGCCCCCGCCGCCGCGAGCTTGTCAGCCGGGAGAGCCTGCGGGATCCCGTAGGCCCCGCTGTCCGGGTTCAGGGCATCCGCCCGCCAGCTCGACTCCTGCATCCACAGCCGGTACAGGCACGGGAACTGATCCTGGCCCCAGCCGTAATTGCCGAGCTGCCCGGCGGCATACGCCTGGGCTCCGGCCGGATCGACGTTCACGCCGTCACCGCCGAGCCCGTCCCAGCCTCCGCCGCTTCCGCCCCCGGACCCCGCGGCAGCGGCCGCTTCGGCGGCTGCGGCCTGCTCCCGTTCCTGCTCGGCGACCTGCTGGCCGATCCGATAGCGTCGCTCCACGTCGGCCGTGGTGTTCTTCAGGGCGGCCAGCTGCGAGTACAACGTGGTGACGTGGCCCTGCAGATCGGCGACGGCGGCGGCTTCCGCGTCGGCGGCGGCTTTCGCCTTCTGCGCCGCGTCCTCGGCAGAGGTCGCGAGGGCGTCCCTGGCCGCGCGGGCGACCTGCGCCTGATCCTGCAGCGACGTGGCGACGCCCTGCACGGTGATCGCGCGTTCGCCGAGCTTCGCCCAGGTCGCGTCGAGCTGCTGCAGTGCGCCGAGGCGCGTGAGCAGCTCGTCCGGATCCGCCGAGGTGAAGAGCCGCACGGTGAGGGGCGACGCGGTCTCGGCACGCGCGCGGGCGGCGATCAGCGAACCGACTTGCTCGTGCGTCTGCTGCACGGTCTGCTCGGCTGCCGCGGCCTGCACGCCCAGCTCGTCCGCCCGGTGCGCGGC
>NZ_JBFTQL010000027.1:0-57830 GCF_056398985.1 Microbacterium sp. 01T413_2 | reverse complement strand
CTGCACGCCCAGCTCGTCCGCCCGGTGCGCGGCAGCGTCCGCGTCGGCACGAGCCGCGTCCGCCGCCTGGGCCGCCTTCATCGCCGCCGTCGAGGCGTCGGCGGCCTTCTGCTGAGCGGTCGCGAGGGCGTCGTTGATGCGGGTGATCTGATCTTGCGTGGCCTGTTCGTTTCCCTGGGCGTTCTGCACGTCCTGCCACGAGGGGTAGTCGTCGGCATATGCCGGTGCGGCCACCGCGAGCGGCACCGTCAGCAGCACGCCGGCCACGAGCGCCAGGAGCGGGCGCGAGGCGCGTGCTCTGCGCCCGGGCGCAGGTGCGGCGGAGCCGGAGGGAAGGATCACCCTTCGACGCTAACCCCGCTCGCTGTGGATTCCCACCCCTGCCGGTGGATGCGCGGACGACGAAGGGCGCCGACGATCCCTCGTCCGCGCCCTTCGCGGTGGATACAGGATCAGCCGCTCTTGCGGCGGAACTCGCGCCTGGTCTGCGCCCCGTGCGCGGCGTGCACGGCGGAGTCGCCGTTCAGGTGCGCCTCGCCCTGATGCTGCTGGGCGTTCTTCTTTTCGAGCGCCTCCTTGAATTTGCGCTTCATGTCCGCGGCGGCGGTGTCGTCGGTACTCATGGCGCCAGCCTAGCGCCGGGGGCGTCCCGTAGTCCTGGAAGAACGAAGCGGGACGGGCAGGGGGCGCCCCGGCAGACACGCGGTGACCGATCGCGGTGCATCCGGTGAACACTCCGTGATCGCACCGGTTTCCGGCGCTGCGGGGCGGAAACGGGCGGGATCCTGATCGCGTGAGAGCAGCGATCGTGACCGAGTCCTTCCTCCCGCACATGAACGGCGTGACCGGATCCGTTCTGCAGATCCTCCGCCACCTCGAGCGCCACGGGCACGAGGCCCGGGTGTACGCCCCCGCTGCGGAGGGCATGCCGCGCATGATCGGGCACGCCAGGGTCGAGCCCATCCCGTCCGTGGCGCTGCCGGGCTACCGCACCGTGCGCGTCGGCACCTCCAGCGCGCATCGGCTGTCCGTGTCGCTGGCGCGCTTCGCGCCCGACGTGGTGCACCTCGCCTCGCCGTTCGCCCTCGGCTGGCGCGGGGCGCTCGCCGCGAAGCGGATCGGGGTGCCCGCGGTCGCGGCGTACCAGACCGATGTCGCCGCGTACGCCGCGCGTTACGGGGTCTCGCTCACGACGGCGCTCGCCGAGGCCCACATCGCGAGGTTGCACCGGCGCGCCACCCTCACCCTCGCCCCGTCGTCCGAATCGGAGGATCAGCTCGCCCGGCTCGGAGTCGATCGGGTGCGTCGCTGGGGCCGCGGCGTGGATGCGGAGCGCTTCCGCCCGGAGCGGCGAGACGGGGCATGGGAGCACCGTGCCGGCGTTGAGGCCGTGGTCGGCTACGTGGGCAGGCTGGCGCCGGAGAAACAGGTCGAGGACCTGCAGGTCCTCGCGGATCTGCCGGGAATCCGGCTCGTGATCGTCGGAGACGGACCCTCCCGAGCGCGGCTCGAGACGCTGCTCCCGCACGCGGTGTTCCTCGGCCACCTCAGCGGCCCGGAGCTCGCTCAGGCGATGGCGTCGTTCGACGTCTTCGTGCACCCGGGCGAGAGCGAGACGTTCGGGCAGACCCTTCAGGAGGCGCACGCGAGCGGGATCCCCGTGGTCGCGACCGGTCGGGGCGGCCCGCTGGACCTGGTGCGCCAGGGCATCGACGGCTGGCTGTACCGCCCGGGCGACCTGCAGGATCTGCGCGATCGGGTGCGGGATCTCGCCGGCGACGCGCGCAAGCGGCAGGCGTTCGGCCGGGCCGGCCGAGATGCGGTGGAGGGCCGCAGCTGGAGCGCGGTGTGCGATCAGCTCCTCGGCCACTTCGTCGAGGCGCAGGAGCTGCACCGTGCGGACGCGGGCCTGCGGGCGCCCCGGGCTGTGCGGCCGGAGCCCACGCCAGCGGGGGAGCGCAAGCACTGGCGCCGCTATGTCGCGCTCGGCGACTCGCTCACCGAGGGCCTGTGCGACCCCGGCCCCGACGGTGCGCTGCGCGGGTGGGCGGACCGCCTCGCCCTGCTGCTGGCCGCCCGTGAGCCGTTGGACTACGCGAACCTCGCCATCCGCTCCAAGCGGGTCGAGGACGTATGCGGAACCCAGCTGCATCGTGCCCTGCAGCTGCGCCCCGACCTCGTGTCGATCCTGGTGGGGGCGAACGACCTCGTGAAGCAGCGGGTCGCGATACCGCTCCTCGCCGCACGCCTCGAGGACACGGTGCGACAGCTGCGCGAGACCGGCGCCGATGTGCTCCTGGTCACGGCGTTCCTGCCCGGAAACCCGGCGGCACGCATCTATGCCCGCCGGTTCTCCGCCTGGGCCACGGCACTGGCCGGCATCGCCCGCCGTCAGGGCGCGATCCTGCTCGACACGGATCTGCACCCGCAGCTGGCCGAGCGGCCGAACTGGGGGGAGGATCTCGTGCACCTCTCCAGTCGCGGGCACCGTTTCCTCGCGTATCGCGCGGGCGTCGCGCTCGGCGTGGCGCTGGCCGACGAGCTCGGCGCGCTCGATGAGGCGCTGCACGCGACCGAGCGCACCGGTGCCGGAGTGTGGTGGCGCCGGCACGCGCTGCCGTGGGTCTGGCGCCGGCTGCACGGGCGCGCCGCGGGTGACGGACGCAGCGCCAAGCACCACGACTACGTCCGCCTCGGTCGGGAGCGCGGGGTGCGCGAGCCCAGCGAGGTCTGACGGCGCGGTCTCAGGCGCGCCGCGCTGATAGGATCGAACAGGATGCCTCTGTGCGCATCCGTCCATGCTCGCGCTCCACACGGGAGAGCGAGCCTAAACAAAGAAGGAGAGACCTCTTGGAAGGTCCTGAAATCACCGCTACTGAGGCCGTTCTCGACAACGGCCGCTTCGGCACCCGCACCGTCCGCTTCGAGACGGGCCGTCTCGCGCAGCAGGCGCAGGGCGCGGTCGCCGCTTACCTGGACGAGGAGACGATGCTCCTCTCCGCCACGAGCGCGGGCAAGTCGCCGCGTGAGGGCTTCGACTTCTTCCCGCTGACCGTCGACGTGGAGGAGCGCTCGTACGCTGCCGGCAAGATCCCCGGCTCGTTCTTCCGCCGCGAGGGCCGTCCCTCCACCGAGGCGATCCTCGTCTGCCGTCTGATCGACCGTCCGCTGCGTCCGTCGTTCGTCGACGGCCTGCGCAACGAGGTTCAGATCGTCATCACGGTGCTCTCGATCGCGCCCGGCGAGTACTACGACGCGCTCGCGATCAACGCCGCGTCCGCGTCGACCCAGATCTCGGGTCTGCCGTTCTCCGGCCCGGTCGCCGGTGTGCGCCTCGCGTTCATCCCCGGCCACGGTGAGCACGCCGACCAGTGGGTCGCGTTCCCGAACGCCGAGCAGGTCGAGCAGGCCGTCTTCGATCTCGTCGTCGCCGGCCGCGTCGTCACCAAGGGTGACGGCACCGAAGACGTCGCGATCATGATGGTCGAGGCCGAGGCCACCGAGGGCAGCTGGAACCTGATCAAGGCCGGCGCCACCAAGCCCAGCGAGGACATCGTCGCGCAGGGCCTCGAAGCTGCCAAGCCGTTCCTGAAGCAGCTCGTCGAGGCACAGGCCCAGCTTGCCGCCACGGCGTCGAAGGAGCCGGGTGTGTACCCGGTCTTCCTGCCGTACAGCGAGGGCACGTACGACTTCGTGGCCGAGCGCGCCTACGCCGAGCTCGTCGACGTCTACCAGATCGCCGACAAGCAGGAGCGCCAGAACGCCGACGACGCGATCAAGGACCGTGTCAAGGGCGAGCTCGTCGCCGCCGTCGAGGCGGGCGAGCAGCCCGAGGTCGCGCTCAGCGAGTTCTCCGCCGCCTACAAGTCGGTCACGAAGAAGATCGTGCGCGGCCGCATCCTCACCGAGGGCGTGCGCATCGACGGTCGCGGTCTGGCGGACATCCGTCCGCTCGACGCCGAGGTGCAGGTCATCCCGCGCGTGCACGGCTCCGCGATCTTCCAGCGCGGCGAGACCCAGATCCTGGGCGTCACCACGCTGAACATGCTCAAGATGGAGCAGCAGATCGACTCGCTGTCCCCGACGACGAGCAAGCGCTACATGCACCACTACAACTTCCCGCCCTACTCGACCGGTGAGACCGGCCGCGTGGGTTCGCCGAAGCGTCGCGAGATCGGGCACGGCTTCCTCGCCGAGCGCGCGCTCGTGCCGGTGCTGCCGACCCGCGAGGAGTTCCCGTACGCGATCCGTCAGGTGTCCGAGGCGCTCAGCTCCAACGGATCCACCTCGATGGGCTCCGTCTGCGCCTCCACGCTGTCGCTGCTGAACGCGGGTGTGCCGCTGCGCGCGCCGGTCGCCGGCATCGCGATGGGCCTCGTGTCCGACCAGGTCGACGGTGAGACCCGCTACGCGGCGCTCACCGACATCCTCGGCGCCGAGGACGCGCTGGGCGACATGGACTTCAAGGTCGCCGGAACGAGCGAGTTCGTCACGGCGATCCAGCTGGACACGAAGCTCGACGGCATCCCCTCCGAGGTGCTCGCCGGCGCGCTGACCCAGGCCAAGGAGGCGCGCCTCACGATCCTCAACGTGCTGAACGCCGCGATCGACAGCCCCGACGAGATGGCGCCGACCGCGCCGCGCGTGATCAGCGTGCAGATCCCGGTCGACAAGATCGGCGAGCTGATCGGCCCGAAGGGCAAGACGATCAACGCGATCCAGGACGAGACCGGCGCGCAGATCTCCATCGAGGAGGACGGCACCGTCTACATCGGCGCGACCGACGGCCCCTCGGCCGAGGCGGCCCGTGCGCAGGTCAACGCGATCGCCAACCCCACCAACCCTGAGGTCGGAGAGCAGTTCCTGGGCACGGTCGTGAAGATCGCGACCTTCGGCGCGTTCGTCTCCCTGCTCCCGGGCAAGGACGGCCTGCTGCACGTCACCGAGGTGCGCAAGCTCGCCGGTGGCAAGCGCGTGGAGAACGTCGACGACGTGCTCTCCGTCGGCCAGAAGATCCTCGTGAAGATCACGAAGATCGACGACCGCGGCAAGCTCTCGCTCGAGCCCGTGATCGACGAGGCTCCGGCAGAGGCGGCCGAGCCCGCTGCTGAGGTCGCCGAGGTCTGATCCTCCGCCGGAAGGCCCGTCGTGTCCGCCGAAAGGAGGACACGACGGGCCTTCCGTGGTTTTCGTGACCGAACCGTTACGCATTGTTCTCCTCCTGGCCGTCTCAATGAACGGAAGCGTCCGAGGCCTCCTTTACTCTCTAAGGGACGCACCGGGGGGTGCGTCTCAGAAATCAACGCAGCAGACACGGGGGTGATCGCATGCGTCTCTTCAGCGTCGGATCCGGAAACGGGTCCGCACTCGGCAGCGCCGCACCTGCGGTCACCAGCGCGCCCGCGGTCGTCACGCCGCACCCGTCCGCGCCGATCCCGGTGGTCGGACCCGGCATCGGAACCTCCCTGCGCGTTCCCCTCGCGGAGACCGGCATCCGTTCCTTCCCGCTCATCCTCGGCGGCGCCGAGTTCGGCTGGAACACCGATGCCGACACCGCGCTGCACATCCTCGATCGCTACGCCGAGTTCGGCGGCAACGCCGTGCACACGGCCGACAGCTTCGCCGCAGGACGCAGCGAGCACATCATCGGCCGGTGGCTCGCCACGCGGAGCAACCGCGACGACATCGTCCTGAGCGTGCGCGTCGGCGGTCACCCCGACAACCCGGGCATCGGACCGGTGAACCTGGTGCGCGCTGTGGAAGCGTCGCTGACCCGCCTCGGAGTCGAGCGCATCGATGTGCTCTACCTCGACGGCACGATCGACGACGGCAGCGCCCTCGAAGACACGCTGGCCACGGCCGAATGGCTCGTCGAGGCCGGCAAGGTGCGGGCGCTCGGCGCCTTCGGCTTCACCGCCGAGCGTCTCGTCGAAGCACGGATCCTGTCCTCCGCGGGCTATCCGCGCATCGAAGTGCTGGACGTGCCGTACAACCTGATGCGCCGGGCGGGGTTCGAAGGCGATCTCCGCCTCGTCGCCGCGGCGCAAGGGTTGGCCGTCACACCGTCGCACGCCCTCGAGCACGGGTTCCTCTCCGGTCGGCACCGCACCAAGCAGTCGCTGCAGGGGGTGCGCGGCATGCAGCTGCGCGGCAACATCAACCGTCGCGGCATCAAGGTGCTGCGGGCGCTCGACATCGCCGCCTCGGAGCTGCAGGTTCCGGTCGCCGCCGTTGCGATCGCCTGGCTGCTCGCCCAGCGCACGATCACGGCGCCCATCGTGAATGCCTTCGCCACCGAGCAGGTCGACGAGCTGATGCAGGGCGCGGGCGTGGCCCTCGGCCGTGCGCAGCTGGCCGAGCTCACCCGCGCGGCGAGCTGACCCGGCCTGGTGGGTGGCCGTGTCCGATCTGTGACATAGGCTGGAAGCACCCCGGCCACGGAGCCGGCGACGAGGCGAGCGGTTGTGACGCATTACATCTATCTGGTCCGGCACGGCGAGCATCAGGACGCCGAGCACGGTCTGGCCGACGGACCCCTCTCACCGCGCGGACGTCGTCAGGCCGAGCACATCGCCGACCGCCTGTCCGGCCTCCCGCTGGACGCGATCTGGCATTCTCCGCTGCTGCGCGCCGCCGAGACGGCCCGTGCGATCTCGGAGCGGATCCCCTCGGTCGAAGCGGAGCCGTCGGCGCTGCTGTTCGACTGCGTGCCCACCGGCATGACGGAGGAGACTCCGGCCGTCTTCGAGCCTTTCTTCGGATCCATCACCGACGCGGAGATCGAAGCCGGTCGGGCGCAGATGGGCGACGCCGTGAACGAGTTCCTGGTGCGCAAGCCCGGAGACGTGCACGAGGTTCTCATCACGCACAACTTCGTCATCAGCTGGTTCGTGCGCGAAGTGCTGGAAGCCCCGGAGTGGCGCTGGATGACGCTGAACCAGGCCAACTGCGGCCTCACCGTCATCTCGCAGAAGCAGGGCCGCCCGTGGAGCCTGGTCGCGCACAACGACCTGAGCCACCTCCCCATGGAGCTGCGCACCGGTCTGCCGGATCCGCTCCTGGTCTGAAGGCTGCTCGGATCCGCCGTGCAGCGCCGGGACCGTGGTCGGAGCCGAAGGGCGTTCAGCCGACGCGCTCCCAGTCCGCGATCGGGCCCTCGACGACCGCGAACAGCGGATGCGGATCCGGCAGCGAGGTCGTGCGCCACCGCTCCCAGAGCTCCGGGGTGCGCCCCTCGAGCTTGCGGAGCAGATGCCCCCATTCGTACTCGAGCTGACCACGGGCGACCGGGATGCGCTCGACCGGACCGGTCTTGAGGATCTTCTCGCGCGCGAACCGATATCCGCGGGCGTCGGCTTCGTCGACGATCGCCGCGAGGTAGTCGCCGATCGCGGCGAGGGAATCCCTCGTCTCCCGGAAACGCTGGAGCTGCGGGTGGTGCGCATAGCCGCGGCGGGTCGGATCCGCGATCACCGCCTGGGCGAGCAGGCCTTCGCGCCAGCACGCCGTCAGCGCCTGCCGATCGTAGTGGCGCGGGTGCACCGACCACAGCCTCATGCCTGCTCCAGATCCTTGCGGTACCACCGGGTCGCGTTCGGATTGTCGTTGTAGCGCGGGATCTCGGCGAAGCCGCTGTTGCGGTACAGGTGCCCCGCCGCCTCGAGCGTGTGGTGCGTGTCGAGCACGAGCGCGCGGGCGCCGAATCCGCGGGCGCGGTGCTCCAACTCGTCCAGCAGCAGCCGGCCCCAGCCGCGGCCCCGGGTCTCCGGGCGCAGGAACACGTGCTTGATCTCGAACACGTCGGTCTCGCCCTCGGGCATCGAGACGCGGCGGATTCCGCCGCAGCCGACGATCGCGTCTTCGTCTTCGAGCAGGAGGAAGACGCCGTCCGGGGCCTGGAACGCCGCCGCCGTCGGAAATGCGGGGGAGTAGGTGCCGCCGGGGAACTCCGCCGCGCGCAGGGTGAAGTAGTCGACGAGCACGGCGTGGGCGTCGTCGTCCTCGGGGGAGGCGATGCGGAACGTGGGCATGATCCGACGGTAATCGATGCCGCAGGTCGGGCGCCCCGGACGCGTCGAGGGGCTCGGAGACCTGCCGCCTCCGAAACCATGACGACCCCGAGGATCCGCGTCGGACGCGTGACGACCGGCGGGATCCGCGTCGGAAGCGCTGAATAGACTGTGGACATGACGACGCGCGTGGCCCTGGTGGGCGCCTCCGGCAAGCTCGGCACCATCATCGGCGATGTGATCTCGCACCTCGACGGGTTCGAACTCGGCGCGGTGCTCGGGTCGAACAGCGCCATGGACGAGCTCGACGGCGCGGACCTCGTGGTCGACGCGACCACCCCGGCCTCCAGCGTCGAGATCGTGCGCGCCGCGACGGATCGGGGCATCAACCTCCTCGTCGCGACGTCCGGATGGTCCGCAGATCGCATCGCCCAGGTCCGTCCGGCCATCGATGACGCCCGCACCGGGGCGCTGTTCGTGCCCAACTTCTCGATGGGATCCGTGCTCGGCACGGCCCTGGCCGCTCTCGCCGCGCCGTTCTTCGGATCCGTGGAGATCATCGAAGCGCACCAGCACACCAAGATCGACTCGCCCAGCGGCACGGCCGTGCGCACCGCCGAGCTCATCGCGGCCGCACGGGCCGAGCAGGGCCCTGTGGACGCGCCGCACGTCGACCAGCGCGCCCGCGGGCAGCAGGTGGCGAGCGTGCCCGTGCACTCGCTGCGACGCCCGGGTGTGATCGCGAAGCAGGAGGTCATCCTCTCCGGCCCCGGCGAGTCGCTGTCGATCGTGCACGACACCGTGCAGTCCGCCGCGGCGTACGCGCCGGGGATCCGCCTCGCCCTGCCCTATGCGCGCGACCTGCGCGGTGTGGTCGTCGGCCTGGAGAACGTGATCGATCTGGGGATCCGGCCGCGGGCATGACCGCGCGCATCGGCGTGCTCGGCCCGGTGCGGATCGCGGATCGCGACGCCGGCGGAACGCCCATGCGCGCGCTGCTGGCGGCGCTCGTGCTCGCCGGCACCGGCACCACCCGCTCCGTGCCTGCGCTGGCGGCCGAGGTCTGGGGCGACGACCAGCCGCAGAATCCGAAGGCGGCGCTGCAGACCCTCGTCTCACGGGCCAGGGCGCTGGCCGGCTCCGACGCCATCGCGAGTGCGCCGGGAGGCTATGCGCTCGGCACCGACGACACCGACCTGCACACCGCACGCCGGTTGCGTGCCGAGGCGGAGACGCTCGGCGACGGCGATCCCGACCGCATCCGGCTGCTGGGAGAGGCGATCGGACTGTGGCGCGGCAAACCGGGCGTCGACCTGGGCGACGCGCCGATCGCGGAAGATCTCGCGGCCGAGTCCGCCGAGCTGCGCGATGCGCTGCAGCGCGACCTGGCGGCGTCCCTCGTGAGCGCGGGGCGCTCCCATGAGGCGGTTGCGATCCTGTCGGAGCTCGCGGCCGCACGTCCGTTCGACGAGACGGCTCAGGCGGAGCTGATGTCGGCGCTCGCGGCCGACGATCGTGTGGCGGAGGCCCTTGCGGTGTTCGCCCGGCTGCGCGCCGCACTGGCCGAGCACCTGGGTGCATCGCCGGGACCCGCCGTCACCGAGCTCAACGCGCAGCTGCTGCGTGACCAGGACAGTGGGCCACGCGTGCGTATCGGCGTACAGGCCGCGCCCAACGAGCTCATCGGCCGCGAGGACGCGATGCGCCAGGCGGGCGCGCTGCTCGCCATCGCCCGCGCCGTGACGATCGTCGGCCCTGGCGGGCTCGGCAAGACGCGGCTCGCGCACGCACTCGCCGCCGGATCGCGCGTCGACGTGGTCGCTGTGGTCCCGCTCGCCGGCGTCCGCGACGACGCCGGCGTTCCGATCGCGATCGCCGCGGCCCTCGGCATCAGCGAGGCGGCGCCGGGTGCTCGACTGTCCGAGACCCACGTGCGTCCCGACCTGCGGGCCAGGATCGTGGCCGTCCTGAACGAGCGGCCCGCCCTTCTCGTGCTGGACAACTGCGAGCAGGTCATCGACGGCGTCGCGGCATGGACGGCGGACCTGCTGCAGGCGGTGCCTGCGCTGCGAGTGCTGACCACGAGCCGCACCCCGCTGGCGATCGGTGCGGAGCGGATCCTCGTCCTGGATCCGCTCGGGATCGCGGCGGATCCGGACGCTCCGGCGGTGCGGCTGTTCGCCGAACGGGCCGAGGCGGTCCGACCGGGCGTCATGCTCGATGCCGACGCCGTGGCGCGGCTGTGCGCGCATCTGGACGGATTGCCGCTCGCGATCGAGCTCGCAGCCGCACGAGTGCGCACCATGTCGCTCGCCGAGATCGAGGACCGCCTGGCGGACCGGTTCGCCCTGCTGACTTCGGGAGACCGCGCTGCTCCGGAGCGGCATCGCACCCTCGAGGCCGTGATCGGCTGGAGTTGGGATCTGCTCGATGCCGAGGCGCAGCGGGCGCTCGCGACGCTGTCGTTCCTGCCCGGCGGCTTCTCGGCGCACACCGCGACCGCGATCCTCGGCGCACCTGCCGACGACGTGCTGGACCGCCTCGCCGCGCAGTCGCTGCTGGTCGTGACCGAGAGCGGTGCACGGGTGCGCTTCCGGATGCTGGAGACCGTGCGCGAGTTCGGGCTCGCCCGGCTCGCCGATGCCGGCGAGGAGGACGCCGCGTGGACCGCGGTGACACGGTGGGCGGCGGCGTTCGTGGGTGAACGGCTCACCTCCGGTGCGATCTTCCCCAGCGGCGTCACGGCCGAAGCGCACGGCGACATCGGCCAGGAGCATGACAATCTCGTGTTCGTGCTGCACCGGCTGTTCGGCGAGGATCGGGAACAGGAGGCGCTGCGACTGTTCGCCCTCATCGGACCCAGCTGGTTCATGCGCGGGGCGTTCAGCGAGGTCTTCGCGTTCCGGGTCGTGGTGATCGAGGCCGCGCAACGGCTGTGGAGCGCAGGACGGAACGACGAGGAGCTCGATTGCGACATCGTCGTGATCGCGCTCGTCATGGCCACGCTCGGCAGCCTGGCGATGGATGACCGGCGGGCCCTGCGCGCGCTCGCGCTGCTGCGCCTCTGGGAGCGCAGAGCGGGTGGTGCGATCAGCGCGGCGTGGCGAGCGCTCGTCGTCGTGATGACCGCGTCGCGGGATCAGCAGCACGTCGAGGAGCAGCTGAAGGCGATGCGGTCATCCGACGATCGCCGCACCCGGCTGATGGCCGAGATGCTGTTGGCGCACTTCTCGGAGAACCAGGGCGATCCCGACGAGGCGCTGATCGCGGCGCAGGCGGCGTGTAGTCTCGCGAACGACAGCGGTGAGCGCTGGGCGGCGGCCACCGCCGCGGATGCAGCCGCGCAACTGGCGAGTCAGTCCGCACGCCCGGCGGAGGCGCTGATGTGGCTCGACCGCGCGGCGGCGATCTTCGCGGAGTTCGATGCGGTCGACGCGCTGCGGCAGCAGAAGTGGGTGCGCGGCGCGGCGTTGCTGGCACTCGGCCGGATCGAGGAATCGGATGCGCTGTTCCGCAGTCTCGTGGCCAGCCGCGAGCTCAGCCAGGACGGGCTCGAGCTGGCGTCCATCGGCTGGTACGGGCTCGGTGCGGTCCACCTGCAGGCGGGCGAGCAGAGCGAGGCCTTCGACGCCTTCGCACGGGGGCTCGCGCACTTCTCCTCGCCCTCGCAGCGGCGCTCGCCGTGGTTTCTCATGGCGATCGCGGGCTACGTCAGCGCGCGTTCCCGGGTGCCGGGCGCCGACCCCGCCGACCTCGCGCGATGGGTCCGCCGGATGCGCGGCCGGATGATCGCCGGCTGGCGGATGCGTCCGGAGCTCACCGACAGCCCCGTGCTCGGCACCGTGCTGGTCGGATGGGCGGCGTGGGCGCTGCAGGATCCGGCGTTGCGCGATCGCGCGGTCGAGGCGCTGGGCGTCGCCGAGGCGCTCGGCGCGCGGCAGGATCTGCCGACCCTGCGCCTGGACGGGCATTTCGCCGAGGCGACGCGGATCTGCGGGCCGGCCACCGTCGTGGCCGCGCGCCATGCGGCCACGGAGCTGTCGCTCTCCGGCCGCGTCGATCGGGCGTTCGCCCTGCTGCGCGGGCGCTGAGCACGACGACGGGACGTCCTCTTCGGAGGACGCCCCGTCGTGCCGGACCCGGGATCAGGCCTTGCGCATGTACGCCTTGACGGTGAGCGGGGCGAACACGGCCACGATCACGGCGGCGCCGAGCAGCGACATCCACAGATCGACGCCCACCGTGCCGCTGTCGGCGAGGTTGCGCACCGCGGTGACCAGGTGGGAGACCGGGTTGATGTTCACGAACCACTGCAGCCAGCCCGGCATGGTGTCCACCGGCACGAACGCGTTGGAGAGGAACGTGAGCGGGAACAGGATGATCATCGAGATCCCCTGGACGCTCGACGCGGTGCGGGCGATGACGCCGGCGAAGGCGAAGATCCAACTGATCGCCCAGGCGCACACGATCACGAGCACGGCCGCCGCGATCACGGCGCCGACCCCGCCGGCAGGACGGTAGCCCATCAGGAAGCCCATCACGAACGTCAGGACCGTGGCGATGCCGTAGCGGACCGTGTCCGCCAGCAGCGCTCCGGAGAGGGGCGCGATGCGCGCGATGGGCAGGGAGCGGAACCGGTCGAACACGCCCTTGTCCATGTCCTCGCGCAATTGGACTCCCGTCACGACCGACGTGGTGATCACGGTCTGCACGAGGATCCCGGGGATGATCACCGGGAGGTAGTTCGAGACGTTGCCGGAGATCGCGCCGCCGAAGATGTACGTGAACATCAGGGTGAACAGGATCGGCTGCACGGTCACGTCGAACAGCTGCTCCGGCGTCCGCCGGATCTTGATCAGACCGCGGGCGGCCATGGTGAGGGTGTTGCGCAGGGTCAGGGACAGGCTCGCGCGCGGGCTCAGCCGGCGCTCGGCTGCGGGGACGATACGGCCGGCGGTGGGGGCGAGGGTGGTCATGCGCGGACCTCCTGGAACGGTGCGGAGACGGGATCGGCGGCAGGCGCCTCGTCGGCCGTGTGGCCGGTGATCGTGAGGAACACCTCGTCGAGCGTGGGCTTCTGGACGCTCATCTCGGTGAGGCCGATGCCGGCCTCGCGGAACGTGATGAGCAGATCGGCGATGCGGTCGGGATCCGCCATCGGGGCGGTGATCCGGGACGCTTCAGGGGAGAGGACGCCGCGGACGCCGAGGGTCTGCTCGATCGCGCGCAGGGCGTCGTCGGTGTCGGCAGCATCCCGGACGCGCAGCTGCAGCGACGAGGTGCCGACCGAGGCCTTGAGATCGTCGGGGGTGCCCTCGGCGACGACCTTCCCGCGGTCGATCACGGCGATCCGGTCGGCGAGCTGATCGGCCTCGTCGAGGTACTGGGTGGTGAGCAGCACCGTGGATCCGGTGCTGACGAGCTCGCGGATCGTGTCCCACATCTGTCCGCGCGTGCGGGGATCGAGACCGGTGGTGGGCTCATCGAGGAAGATCAGCGGCGGCTGCGCGAGGAGGGATGCGGCGAGGTCGAGTCGGCGTCGCATGCCGCCCGAGAAGTTCTTCAGCGGTCGCTTCGCCGCCTCGGTCAGACCGAAGCGCTCGAGCAGATCGGCGGACTTGGCCCTCGCGGCGGTGCGGCTCAGCCCGAGCAGCCGGGCGAAGATCATGAGATTCTCGGTGGCGGACAGCGTCTCGTCGACCGAGGCGAACTGCCCGGTCACACCGATGAGCTGTCGCACGATGTGCGGCTCGCGTACGACGTCGTGCCCGAACACGCGGCCGGTGCCGCCGTCCGGACGCAGCAGCGTCGCGAGCATGTTGATGGTGGTCGTCTTGCCGGCGCCGTTGGGGCCGAGGACACCGTAGACGGCGCCGGTGCGCACCTGCAGGTCGACGCCGTCGACCGCGCGGTTCGCTCCGAACACCTTCACGAGTCCGTCGGCCTCGAGGGCCCAGTCGGTGGTGGGATTCGTCATGCTCCGAGCATCGGCGGCAGCGCTTTCGGAGCGCTGTCGCGGCGCTGTCGTCGGCTTTCCGGCACGGTCCTGCGGCGCGCGCCGATGCGGACCGCGCGCGGGAGGGCGAGGGCCGCAGCCGTCGGCCGGGACGGCCCGTCGACTTAGGATGGAGGGATGGGATCCCGGATCGGCGTCGTGGTCATGGCCGCGCTTCTCGTGCTGTACATCGCGCTCGTCGGCTGGCGTGCGGTGGTGCTGCTGGGGTCCGGCCAGGCTCTCGGAATCACCATGGGCGTCGCTCTGCTCGTCATGCCGTTGATCGGGGCCTGGGCCCTGGTGCGCGAGCTGCAGTTCGGCCTTGCCGCCGATCGGCTCGGCCGCACGCTGGACGGCGAGGGCGGGATGCCCGAGGCGCCGGAGCACCTGCGCTCGAACGGACGACTCCTTCCCGACGACGCCGACCGCCTGCTCGCAGAGTACGGCTCGGCGGCTGCCGAGGAGCCGGGGGACTGGCGCGCACAATACCGGCTCGGCGTGGTGCACGATGCGGCGGGGCACCGCAAGGATGCCCGCGCCGCGATCCGCGCGGCGATCCGCCTGGCCAAGTAGCTCCGGCACGCCCGGGGCCCGATATGCGAACGGCCGCATCCCCCGGGGGACGCGGCCGCTCGGCGGGACGGCGAGCCTCAGGCCAGGGTCGCCTCGAGGGTGATCTCGATGCCGGAAAGCGCCGCGGAGACGGGGCAGCCGACCTTGGCCTCCTGCGCGAGGCGCTGGAAGGTCTCCGCGTCGAGGCCGGGCACCGAGGCGTTCACGTTGAGGTGGCTGCCGGTGATGCCGACGCCGGGCTTGAAGGTCACCGACGCGGTGGCGTTCACGCGCTCGGCGGGGGTGCCGTTGCCTGCCAGGGCGTGGGAGAGCGCCATGCTGAAGCAGGACGAGTGCGCGGCGGCGATGAGCTCCTCGGGAGTGGTCGTCGTGTCGGAGCCCTCCGAGCGCGCCTTCCAGTTGATGGGGAACGTGCCCAGGTGCGAGGAGGAGAAGGAGACGGATCCCTCACCCTCGATGAGACTTCCGGTCCACGTGGCTGCGGCTTCGCTGGTGACGGACATGGGGATCCTCCGATCGGGGTGGGTGAGGTGCCAGCCTATCGATCGGCCCGCAGCGGAACCTCCCTTTTCAGGGAAGTCTCGGCGTGCGGCCCAGGATCCCGGCGCGCTGCAGCAGCAGATAGAGCTGGCAGCCGAGGCACAGTCCGAACGCGGCGTTCAGGAAGGCGGCGACGAACGCCATCGCGGTGGCGATCGGCAGCGCCCACGGCACGCCGAGCAGGTGCAGGATCAGGCCGACCGTGACCACGAACAGGCCCACGCCCTGGGCGAATCGAGGCGGACGCGGATCCTCCAGCTCCGCCGGCGGTGCCAGGCGGGGACGCACCACGCTGCGGAAGAGCGCGCTCCACGGCTGCGTGCGCGGTGAGAGCACACCCCAGAGGAAGAGGAACGCGATCACGAGCGTGAGCAGGAACGCGGGCAGGTTGAACGGCGGGCTGGTGAGCCCGAGCAGTGTCGCGATGAGCAGCAGGGCGGACGTGATCCACGCGGCGAAGCGCGGACCGCGCGGGTCGATGCCGGCGGGAGCGGTCATGCGGAGGCCTCCTGGAGGTCGTCGGCGCCGTCGAGCGCCGAGAGCACGGCGGCCCGAGTGGGCACGCCGGTGAAGCGGGATCGGATCCGGCCCTCCGGATCGACGATGAAGGTCGTCGGGGTGGACAGCACCTTGTAGCGCGTGGCGAGGTCGGAGCGGGAGGTGAGGTCCACCTCGGCGTGCACGACGCCCTCGCGTTCGGCGGCGACGGATCCGAGCATGCGCCGCACCTGCGGGCAGCGCGCGCAGAACTCGGTGCTGAACTGCACCAGTGTCGCGTGCGCGCCCAGGGGGCGCATGAGATCGGCGGGATCCACGTGCCGGTCGCCGCGCACGGTCACCGCGCGGCCGTCCCGCCCGCGCAGCAGAACGCCGGCGAGCACGGTCGCCGCGAGCAGAGCGGCGACCACGACGAGCGCGATCGGCAGGGACATGGTCCGAGGCTACGTCCGGGAAAGGCGCTGGGGTCGGATATGACGGTTCAAGTCAGCGCCCCGGCTCCCGGAGCCCGTCGGACGGCCCGGCTGTCCGCCGCCGCCGGTACGCTGAAAACCATGAGCGCCGCGATCCCCACGCCGTACGAAGACCTGCTCCGCGACGTGCTGGCCAGCGGCACGCACAAAGACGATCGCACCGGCACGGGCACGACGAGCGTGTTCGGCCGGCAGATCCGCTTCGACCTGTCGCAGGGCTTCCCGCTCATCACCACCAAGCGCGTGCACTTCAAGTCGATCGCGTACGAGCTGCTGTGGTTCCTCCGCGGCGACTCGAACGTGCGCTGGCTGCAGGAGAACGGCGTCACCATCTGGGACGAGTGGGCCGACGCCGACGGCGATCTCGGTCCGGTCTACGGCGTGCAGTGGCGCTCCTGGCCGACGCCGGACGGCGGGCACATCGACCAGCTGCAGCAGGTGATCGACCAGATCCGGAACTCCCCGGACTCCCGCCGCATCATCGTGTCGGCGTGGAACCCGGCCGACATCCCCGACATGGCGCTCGCGCCCTGCCATGCGCTGTTCCAGTTCTACGTGGCGGACGGGAAACTGTCCTGCCAGCTCTACCAGCGCAGCGCCGACCTGTTCCTCGGGGTGCCCTTCAACATCGCCTCGTACGCGCTGCTCACGCTCATGGTCGCGCAGCAGACCGGCCTCGAGCCGGGCGACTTCGTGTGGACCGGTGGAGACTGCCACATCTACGACAACCACGTCGCGCAGGTGCAGGAGCAGCTCACCCGCGAGCCGTATCCGTACCCGACCCTGCGGATCACGCGGAAGCCGGAGTCGATCTTCGACTACGCATACGAGGACTTCGTGGTCGAGGACTATCAGCACCACCCCGCTATCCGCGCGGCGGTCGCGGTATGACTCGAATCGGACTGATCTGGGCCGAGGCGCATGGCGGAGTGATCGGGGCCGGCGGCGCGATGCCGTGGCACGTTCCTGAGGACCTCGCGCACTTCAAGGAGATCACCCTGGGTGCGCCTGTCGTCATGGGGCGCCGCACCTGGGAGTCGTTGCCGGAGCGGTTCCGCCCGTTGCCCGGCCGCGAGAACATCGTGATCACCCGGCAGGCCGACTGGGCCGCCGACGGCGCCCGCCGCGCGGCGTCGATCGCCGACGCGCTCGCCGGACTCGAGGAGACCTGGGTGATCGGCGGTGGCGAGATCTTCCGCGAGGTGGTCGGCGAGGCCGATCGTCTGGAGGTGACCGAGCTCGATCTGGACGTGCCCGGAGACGCTTTCGCCCCTTCGCGCAAGGGCTTCCGCCTGGTCTCCGAGGGGGAGTGGCAGACCAGCAGGACCGGGATCCGCTTCCGCTTCCTCGGCTACCAGCGCTGACCGCATCGCCCGCTCCCGACAGGAGGATCCGCATGCCCACCGCCCTCATCACCGGCGCCAGCGCCGGAATCGGCGCGGAGTTCGCCCGCCAGCTCGCGGACCGCGGTGCGGACCTGGTGCTGGTCGCCCGTTCGGAGGACGCGCTGCAGGCGCTCGCCGCGGAGCTGGGTGCACGGCACGGCGTCACGGTCGAGGTGCTCGTCGCCGACCTTGCGGTGGAGCAGGACGTCGACCGCGTCGCGCGACGGATCGCGGATGCCGGACGCCCCATCGACGTGCTCGTGAACAACGCCGGGTTCGGGCTGCCGCTGCACTTCGCCGACAACGACGTCGCCGACGAGGTGCGCCATCTCCGGGTGCTGGTCGAGGCTCCGATGCGGCTCATGCATGCCGCGCTCGGGGTGATGCGCGGTCGCGGTGGGCGGATCATCAACGTCGCCTCGTCCGCGGGCTTCATCTCGCGGTCGACCTACTCCGCGTGCAAGGCGTGGATCATCGGGTTCAGCCGCTGGGCGAACGACGAATACGCCAGCGACGGCGTCACCGTGACCGCGCTCTGCCCCGGATTCGTGCACACCACTTTCCATGCCCGGATGGGCCTCGCCGCCGGCGAGGAGGGCGTGCCGTCATTCATGTGGCTGGACGCGCCTTATGTCGCGCGCCAGGGCCTTCGTGCCGCGGCCCGTGGCAGGTCGGTGGTGATCCCTTCGTTGCGTTACAAGGCGATGATCGCGGGCTCGAGGCTGGTCCCGCGCTCGCTCACCACGCGCATCGCCCGTCGCGGCCGGATGTGAGCTGGGGCAGGCTCAGGCGAACCGACCCAGCCGGATGCCGGCATAGGCGAGCGCGGCGACGGTCTCGCCGTCGGTGATCCGCCCGTCGGTGATCATCGCCAGCGCCTCGGCGAACGGCACCCACGCGACGTCGTCGATGCCTTCCTCTGCCTGCGTGTGCGCACTGTCGACGGCCTGGCGCAGGTCCCGGGCGAGGAACACATGCTCGGGCGCCACGGTCACGCCGTTGAGTGCGTTCATCGTGCCGATCGGCGTCCACTCCTGCGCCTCGAGCCCGGTCTCCTCGCGCAGCTCGCGTCGTGCGGCGACGAGCGGATCCTCCCCGTCCGTGCCTCCCGCCGGCACCTCGACCGAACGCCCTGTCGTGTACCGGTCGATCGTGACCAGGCACACCCGCTCCTCCTCGTCGAGAGCCACGACGAACACCGCCGGGTTCTTCAGGGCCACCACGCCGTAGATCCCGTCACCGGCGGGGCCGGAGACCTGATCCTCGCGCACCGAGATCCAGCGGTTGTCGTAGACGATGCGCGATTCCCGCGTGTGCCAGGCCATGAGCGCGAGCCTAACGGCCGTCCCCGTAGGCTCGAAGTCATGGGCTGGTTCGGGAAGAAGAAGGATCCGCTGGACGCGAACGACATGCTCCGGCAGTACAACGCTCAGGAGGCGGAGCGTCTGGCCGCCGCCGGGATCGCGCCGGGCACGGGCATCGCCTCGGCCGCGCAACGCTCCACGAGCGGCGTGGGCGCCGCGGAGTTCGTCGTCGAGGACGTCTTCACGATCACCGGACGCGGCCAGGTCGCCACGGGCAAGACCACGACGGGCACGATGCGCGTCGGCGACCGGGTGGCGGTGCGCCGGGGCGCGGCCGAGGTCGGCGTCAGTACGATCACGGGCATCGAGATGTTCCGCAAGAAGGCGACCGAGGCGCCGGAGGGGACCATGGCCGGCCTGCTGCTCAAGCCCGGCGTCGATCTGGCCAGGGGCGACGTCATCCGCGTCTCCGCGACAGCGTGAGCCTCGCCCGAACCATTACGCTGGACGCATGACGCATACGGGCAATCCCTTCGGACAGGTGCTCGTCGCCCTCATCACCCCGATGACGGCCGACGGCGAGGTCGATTGGGCCTCGACCGAGAAGCACATCGACCGCGTCATCAGCGACGGTGCCGACGGCATCGTCGTCACCGGCACGACCGGAGAGACCTCGACGCTCACCGACGCCGAGAAGCTGCGTCTCGTCGAGGTCGGCAAGGACGTATCCGGAGGCCGGGCCAAGATCATCACGGGTGGCGGATCCAACGAGACCGCGCACGCGATCGAGCTGTACAAGGCCAGCGAGAAGCTCGGCGCCGACGGCATCATGATCGTCACGCCGTACTACAACAAGCCCACGCAGGCGGGTATCCTCACGCATTTCCGCCTGGTCGCCGACGCCACCGACCTCCCGGTGATCCTCTACGACATCCCCGGCCGCACCGGCGTGCCGATCAAGTACGAGACGATCCTGCGCCTCGCCAAGCACCCCAACATCCTCGCCGTGAAGGACGCCAAGGGCGACTTCTCCGAGGTCAGCCGCGTGCTCAACCAGACCGACCTCATGTACTTCTCCGGCGACGACTCGAACGTGCTCCCGCACCTCTCGATCGGTGCCACCGGCCTCATCGGCGTCACGGCGAACATCACCTCGGCGCCGTATCGGGCGATCGTCGACGCGGTGAACCGGGGCGACCTCGCCGCGGCTACTGCCGAGCACAAGCGCCTGGAGCCGCTCGTCCGGGCCGCCATGACGCACGTGCCCGGCACCGTGTCGGCGAAGTACATCCTGCACGGCCTCGGCCGCATCACGAGCCCCCGCGTCCGCCTGCCCCTGGTGGGGCCGGAGGAGTGGGAGGCCGCCCTCATCGAGGACGAGCTCGCTCTCGTCAAGGACATCCCGGGTGCGGACTTCTCCGACTTCCGCCCCGACCGCAATGCCGCCGCCGGCGGCGCCCTCCCCAAGGTGCACGGCACGACCCGATGAGGTCATGACCGATGGGCATCGGACCGGAGCGGGACGGATCCGCGCGAAAGGCGCGGGAGGATCCGCTCCGACCCGGCAGGGGAATCACGAACATCGGGCGCGCAGCGCGCCCCGCCTAGGAGGCATCACATGACCATTCCCCTCGCCGAGCCCGAAGCTCTCGCCCCCGGCACCCTCCGCGTCACGCCCCTGGGCGGGCTGGGGGAGATCGGCCGCAACATGACCGTCTTCGAGTACGACGGCAAGCTCCTCGTCGTCGACTGCGGCGTGCTGTTTCCCGAAGAGCACCAGCCCGGCGTCGACCTGATCCTGCCCGACTTCGAGCCCATCAAGGACCGCCTCGACGACATCGTCGGTGTGGTGCTCACGCACGGGCATGAGGACCACATCGGCGCCGTGCCGTATCTGCTGCGGCTCAAGGGCGACATCCCGCTGATCGGCTCCGGACTCACCCTGGCGCTCGTCGAGGCAAAGCTCAAGGAGCACCGGATCCGGCCCTTCACCCTCACGGTGAAGGAGGGCCAGCACGAGAAGGTCGGCCCGTTCGACCTCGAGTTCGTCGCGGTCAACCACTCCATCCCCGACGCCCTGGCGGTGGCGATCCGCACGCCCGCAGGCATGGTGCTCGCCACCGGCGACTTCAAGATGGACCAGTTGCCTCTGGACGGGCGCATCACCGACCTGCGTGCGTTCTCGCGCCTGGGCGAGGAGGGTGTGGACCTGTTCCTCGTCGACTCGACCAACGCCGACGTGCCCGGGTTCACGCCGACCGAGCGCTCCATCGGGCCGGTGCTCGACCAGGTGATCGGCAAGGCGCCGCGCCGCGTCATCGTCGCGAGCTTCTCCAGCCACGTGCACCGCGTGCAGCAGGTCATCGACGCCGCGCACGCGAACGGCCGCCGGGTCGCGTTCCTCGGGCGCTCGATGGTCCGCAACATGACCATCGCGGAGCAGTTGGGCTACCTCAAGGTGCCGGACGGCGTGCTCATCGACTACAAGAAGGCGCGCGACCTTCCCGACGATCAGATCGTCTACATGTCGACCGGATCCCAGGGCGAGCCGATGGCCGTGCTCAGCCGCATGGCGAACCTCGACCACGCGATCGAGCCGGGCCCCGGCGACACGGTGATCCTCGCCTCGAGCCTCATCCCCGGGAACGAGAACGCCGTCTATCGCGTGATCGACGGGCTGACCAAGCTCGGCGCGAACGTCGTGCACAAGGCCAATGCCCGCGTGCACGTCTCGGGCCACGCGGCGGCGGGCGAGCTGATCTACTGCTACAACATCCTCAAGCCGAAGAACGTGCTGCCCGTGCACGGCGAGTACCGGCACCTGATCGCGAACGCGAAGCTCGCGCAGGACACCGGCATCGACGCGGAGCGCACGATCGTCGGCTCCAACGGCACCGTGATCGACCTGAAGGACGGCGTCGCGCGCGTCGCGGGGCAGCTCGACATCGGTTTCGTGTACGTCGACGGCTCCACGGTGGGCGAGATCACCGACGCGGATCTGAAGGACCGGCGCATCCTCGGCGAGGAGGGCTTCGTGTCCGTCATCGTCGTGGTCGACTCCACCACCGGGCGCATCATCTCGGGGCCGGAGATCCACGCGCGCGGCGTGGCGGAGGACGACTCGGTGTTCGAGGATGTCGCGCCGAAGATCGTCGCCGCGCTCAAGGAGGCGGCCGGCAACGGCGTGCGCGACAGCCACGCGCTCTCGCAGATCGTGCGCCGCACGATCGGCCGCTGGGTCAACCAGAAGCTGCGTCGTCGCCCGATGATCGTGCCGCTCGTCATCGAGGCGTGACCGACCCGCATCCTGCGCCTGAATGAGGCCGCAATCCCGCGGAAAGCCGCGTCATTGCGGGCCGATGTCGGTCTGCGGCCGTAGCGTGGACGCATGCCCAGGAGTTCGAATGCGACCAAGAGCGCGGCGGAGAAGCCCTCGCCGCGCAGTCGCTCCACGTCCGGGGCGAAGCCGCGCAGTCAGCCCAAGGCCGCGCCCGCCCCGAGGAAGTATGTCGACGAGCCCGACAAGCCGCCCGTGATGGTGCGCGCCTGGACGGGCCTCGCGCACGGCGTCGGCGGGCTCTTCCGCGCCTTCGGCCTGGAGACGCTGGAGAAGGACCAGCGTCGCGACGGCTTCCCGTTCCTGCTCGTGCTGCTCGCGGTCGCCGGCGCCGTGAACGAGTGGTTCTTCATCGGCAACACGGTCGCGACCAATATCAGCGCCTACTCCGTGGGCGCCCTGATCGGCCGCGCCGCGTTCATCATGCCGGTGCTGCTGCTCCTCCTGGCCGGCTGGCTGTTCCGTCATCCCTCCTCCGTGCACGACAACGGACGGATCGGGATCGGCTTCGGGCTGTTCGTGATCACCCTGGCGGGGTTCTGCCATGTCGCCGGCGGCATGCCGCAGCCGAGACAGGGCATGGTCGCGCTCAGCGCCGCTGGAGGTCTGTTCGGCTGGCTGCTGGGCCAGCCGCTCAGCTACCTGACCTCGATCCCGGCGTACATCGTGCTGTCGCTGCTGGCGGCGCTCAGCGTGCTGATCCTCACGAAGACGCCGCCGAACCGCATCGGGCAGCGCCTGGGCGACCTGTACGCGTGGATGTTCGACGCCGAGCGCCCCTCGAAGAGCGCCCCCGCCGATGACGCTGCGGCGGTCGACGAGGCGGACAAGGTCGACGACCCGGACGTGCTGCCCTGGTGGCGGCGGAACAAGACGGGCCGCGAAGAGGACCCCGATGGCGGGCTCGGCTCGCAGGACCTCACCGAGCTGCTCACCGCGCAGGACGACACCCCCACCGTCGTGGCGACGCCTGCCTACGATCAGGCTGTCATCAAGGACGACGATCCCTACGACGCGGCCACCGAGGTGCTGACCGACGTGCGCGCCGTCGCGGACTCCCTGGCGGAGCAGCAGAGCACCGCATTGCTCGACGACGGCGACACCGGCGAGCTGGAACTGGCCGGATTCGATGGCTTCGGCACCGATGGTCCCGGCAAGGACGGCCCGCAGGCTCCGGTGGCCCCGTACATCCTGCCCTCGCCCGGCGCGCTCAAGGCGGGCCCGCCGCCGGTGCTGCGCTCCGAGGCCACGGATCGCGTCATCGAGCAGCTCACCAACGTGCTCAGCCAGTTCAACGTGGACGCGAAGGTCACCGGCTTCTCGCGCGGTCCGACAGTGACCCAGTACGAGATCGAGGTAGGACACGGCGTCAAGGTCGAGAAGATCCTGCAGCTGAGCAACAACTTCGCCTACGCGGTCGCGTCGAATGACGTGCGGATCCTCTCGCCCATCCCCGGCAAGAGTGCGATCGGCATCGAGATCCCGAACGCCGACAAGGAGATGGTGGCGCTCGGAGACGTGCTGCGGTCGCCGGCCGCGCAGAAGAGCACGCATCCGATGACGATCGGCGTCGGCAAGGACGTGGGCGGCAGCATCGTCGTCGCCAACCTCGCCAAGATGCCGCATCTGCTCGTGGCCGGATCCACCGGATCCGGAAAGTCGAGCTTCATCAACTCGATGATCACGAGCCTGCTCATGCGCGCCCGCCCGGCCGACGTGCGCATGGTCCTGATCGATCCGAAGCGTGTGGAGCTCACCAGCTACGCCGGCGTCCCGCACCTCATCACGCCCATCATCACGAACCCCAAGAAGGCCGCAGAGGCGCTGCAGTGGGTCGTGAAGGAGATGGACATGCGGTACGACGACCTCGCGTCGTTCGGCTTCCGCCACATCGATGACTTCAACCGTGCCGTGCGCGCGGGCGAGGTGGTGGTGCCCCCGGGCAGCGAGCGCGTGCTCAAGCCTTACCCGTACCTGCTGGTCGTGGTCGACGAGCTCGCGGATCTGATGATGGTCGCACCGCGTGATGTGGAGGACTCGATCGTCCGCATCACCCAGCTCGCCCGCGCGAGCGGCATTCACCTGGTGCTCGCGACCCAGCGTCCGAGCGTCGACGTCGTCACCGGCCTCATCAAGGCCAACGTGCCGTCGCGCCTCGCGTTCGCCGTGACCAGCGTCACCGACAGCCGCGTGATCCTGGACAGCCCCGGTGCCGACAAGCTGATCGGTCAGGGCGACGCGCTGTTCTCGCCGATGGGCTCCTCCAAGCCCTTCCGTCTGCAGGGCGCCTGGGTCGACGAGAGCGAGATCGACGCGGTCGTCAAGCACGTCACGAGCCAGGCCCGTCCGGAGTACCGGCCCGACGTGGCCGAGGCCGTCGAGGGCAAGAAGAAGGAGGTCGATGAGGACATCGGCGACGACCTCGAACTTCTCCTCGCCGCGGCCGAGCTCATCGTCTCCTCGCAGTTCGGCTCGACGTCGATGCTGCAGCGCAAGCTGCGCGTCGGCTTCGCCAAGGCGGGGCGGCTCATGGACCTGCTCGAATCCCGTGAGATCGTCGGCCCTTCCGAGGGGTCCAAAGCCCGTGACGTCCTGGTCACCACCGAGCAGCTGCCCGGGGTGCTGGCCAAGCTGCGCGGCGAGGATCCGCCCTCCGCGCACGCGGCTCCGACCGCCGCCGCGCCCATGCCTGCGGCTGGGGTGCCGCCGCGTCCCGCCGCTCCGGAGCCCGCGGTGTCCTACGGCTCCGATGACCGCTACGGCGAGGATCCGCTCGAGGCGCAGTACCGCGGGCTTCCTGAGGTCGAGGCGGAGACCGATGAGGACGCCTGGGGTCTGACGGGGCGCGACTGATGGCGATCCCGCGGCAGCTGCCGAACGCGATCACCGTCGCGCGCATCCCTCTCGCCGTCGTCTTCTTCGTGCTCCTGCTGCTCGGCGGGACGAATGGAATCACGCAGCCCGTGCTGAGGTGGGTCGCGGCGGGGCTGTTCATCCTGGCGATCTCGACCGACTGGGTGGACGGCTACCTCGCCCGCAGATACGACCTGGTCAGCGATTTCGGCAAGCTCTGGGATCCGATCGCCGACAAGCTGCTCACCGGAGCGGGCTTCATCGGACTCGCGATCCTCGGCGAGGTGTGGTGGTGGCTGGTGCTCGTCATCCTGGTGCGGGAGTGGGGCATCACCGTGCACCGCTTCATGATCGTCAAGGAGCACGTCGTCGCCGCCGCATGGATGGGCAAGATCAAGACGACGGTGCAGGCCGTCGCGCTGTCCTGGGCGCTGCTGCCGCTGCATGTCTGGATCGGACTGCCGGCGTGGTCGATCACGACCACCGTGCTGATGGTGATCGCGCTCATCCTGACGATCCTGAGCGGCATCGACTACGTTGTGGCGCAGGTGCGCGGATCCCGCACGGACCGGGGCTCGGTGTCCTGATGTCCGATGCGACGGGTCGCGCCGCGGCCGCCGTGCTCGATGCGCTGCGTGAGCGCGGGATGACGCTGGCCGTCGCCGAGTCGCTCACCGGCGGGGCTCTGTCCGCGGCGCTCGTGGCGACCCCGGGAGCATCGGACGCGCTCAACGGCGCGGTCGTCGCCTACGCCACGCCGATCAAGTCCTCCGTGCTGGGAGTGGATCCGCTCCTGCTCGCCGCACACGGTCCCGTGGATCCGGAGGTGGCTCAGCAGATGGCGGCAGGCGTCCGCACCGCATTGGCGGTGGATGGGCGCGCAGCGGACGTGGGCGTCTCGACGACCGGTGTCGCCGGGCCCACGCCGCAGGGCGGCAAGCCGGTCGGTACGGTGCACGTCGGGGTGAGTGTGGCGGAGCGCGCGACCAGCCGGGCGTTCAGCTTCGGGGGAGATCGATCCGCGATCCGCGCGGCCGCGGTGCAGGCGGCTCTGGAACTGCTCCTCGACGTGGTGATCGGGACGGGAATCGATGCCGCCGCGCCCGGTCGGGATGACCGGGAATAGAGTGCTTCTCGACGAAGTTGAGTCGAGTGTGCTCACATTCAACGCACAGAACGAAACAGTAGTGTCGAACCTGACAGGTCGGGTTAGACTGACCATCCGATCCGGCGCTTGGGGCCGGGCGATGGGGGAGAGGAGGTCCCGATGATTCTCGTACGACAGGAGATCGGTGACGTGCTGCGGGACTTCCGTCTGCAGAAGGGGCGCACGCTCCGCCAGGTCGCGGGCAAGGCGTCCGTCGCGCTCGGATACCTCAGCGAGGTCGAGCGCGGACAGAAGGAGGCCTCCAGCGAGATCCTCGCCTCGGTGGCCGAAGCGCTCGACGTGCCCATCTCCACCATCATGCGCGAGGTCGGCGACAGGATCGCCGAGCTCGAGGGCCTGCAGGTCATCCCCGACGTCGTCCCCGACGAACTGGTGGCCTCGGTCGAGTCCGAGCTGTCGCTGCGCTGACGGGATGCGACGCAGCGAGTTCCTCCGGGCGGTCGATGCCGAGTTCGGATCCCGTGGCGGCGCCCTCGTCGAGGACCTCGTGCTGAGGGCCGTCGGCGGTCGTACCGCCGCTCAGGCTCTGGAAGCCGGTGTCCCCCCGCGGGATGTGTGGCTGGCGCTGTGCGCGGAGATGGACGTGCCTGAATCGCGCCGATACGGCGCGGGTCGGCTCGAGCCCCGGCGGCGCTGACCCCGGTCGGATCCGGCCACGTGGTGTTCGATCCATTCCTCGTTCTCCTCGGCGTGTCGTCGAAGACATGTTCGAGATGCGCGTATCGTCCTGCACAGATGATCTCGTGAGCAGGTTCTGCACGGTTCCCGCGGACTCCGACTGAATGTCGGTGGCTCCTCCTAGCGTGTTGGACATGGCCACGAGGTCATACGCCTTGTCGGAGAGCTCGCCCCACCCGGGGCGGCCGCGACAGCCTACAGGCGGCAGTTCACGACACGAAGGAGCACCCCATGCCCTCTCCCGCAGACCGCGAGAAGTCCCTCGAGACCGCCCTCGCCCAGATCGACAAGCAGTTCGGAAAGGGCTCGGTCATGCGGCTGGGCAGCGATGAGCGCGCTCCCGTGGCGGTCATCCCCACCGGATCCATCGCGCTCGACGTCGCGCTCGGCGTCGGCGGACTGCCGAGGGGGCGCATCGTCGAGATCTACGGCCCGGAGTCCTCGGGTAAGACCACGCTGACCCTGCACGCGATCGCCAACGCCCAGCGTGCCGGCGGCATCGCCGCTTTCGTGGACGCGGAGCACGCCCTCGACCCCGAGTACGCCAAGAAGCTCGGCGTCGACATCGACGCGCTGCTCGTCTCCCAGCCCGACACCGGTGAGCAGGCGCTCGAGATCGCGGACATGCTGGTGCGCTCGGGGGCCATCGATCTCATCGTCATCGACTCCGTGGCCGCTCTCGTGCCGCGTGCGGAGATCGAGGGCGAGATGGGCGACTCGCACGTCGGCCTGCAGGCGCGACTGATGTCCCAGGCGCTGCGCAAGCTCACGGGTGGCCTGAACCAGACCAACACCACGATGATCTTCATCAACCAGCTGCGCGAGAAGATCGGCGTGTTCTTCGGCTCGCCGGAGACCACCGCGGGCGGCAAGGCGCTGAAGTTCTACGCATCGGTCCGTCTCGACATCCGCCGCATCGAGACGCTGAAGGACGGCACCGAGGCGGTCGGAAACCGCACCAGGGTCAAGGTCGTGAAGAACAAGATGGCCCCGCCGTTCAAGCAGGCCGAGTTCGACATCCTCTACGGCGTCGGCATCTCCCGCGAGGGCAGCCTGATCGACTTCGGCGTGGACCACGGCATCGTGAAGAAGTCCGGCGCCTGGTACACCTACGACGGCGACCAGCTCGGCCAGGGCAAGGAGAACGCTCGCAACTTCCTGCTCAAGAACCCCGACATCGCCGAGACGATCGAGACGCAGATCAAGCAGAAGCTGGGCATCGGTGGTGCAGCGGCCGCTGCTCCGACGGCGTCCGACGAGCTGGCGCAGCGGCGTCCGGCCTGACCGCGAAGCTCGGCGACCGGGGTGATCCGTGAGCGATGAGAGGGGCGGGGCATCGTCCGAGGACGAGCGCCTCGCCCCCGTGATCCCGTTGTTCGGTGGGCGCGGTGCGGGGGCCGACGGAGCACGCCCGCGCCCGGCGAGCTCGACACCCGCCACTCCGCCCACGGCGGCGGAGTGGCGGTCGACCTGGGCGGAGGAATCCGCGGCGGAGCGTCGGGGGCCCAGCTCCCGGCATCCGGCCGCCGCGGCTCTGGCTCCAGGAGAGGCGAGGGCGTCCGAGCGCGCGGCGTTCTCGCCCGACCGACGAGGATTGCGTGCCGTCGGTCGGCACAGCACGGGGGACGCTTCGACCCCGAACGATCCGATCCCCGACGCGAGTGAGCTGCTGGTGCGCAAGCTCCGCTCCAAGCAGCTCTCCAGCAGGGAAGCGCGAGACGTGCTACGAGAGAACGGCGTCCCGGCCGACGAGCGCGAGCTCCTGGTCGAGCAGTTCGAGCAGCGCGGGTATCTCGATGACGCGTCCCTGGCCGAGCTCCTCGTGACCTCGGGGTCTGAGCGCAAGGGACAGGGACGCGTGGCGATCGCTCGCACGCTCAGTCAGCGCGGCATTCCGAGGGAGATCGCCGACGAGGCGCTGTCCGTCCTGGACGACGATGACGCCGAGCGGGCGCTCGACTACGCGCGGTCAAAGGTGGCGGGGCTGCGTCGCTACGACGAGGAGACCGCCGTCCGCCGGCTCGTCGGGCAGCTGTCCCGTCGCGGGTACGGCGGGAGCGTGGCATTGACGGCGGCGCGCACGGCCTGGCGTGAGACGCAGCGCGGTTCGGGCGTCGGGCGGGTGCGGTTCGAAGAGAGCTGAGCCCGGCGGCCGAGCCCCGGGTACGGTGTCGACGCGGGAATCTCCGCGCCGAACGGCGGGGCTCGTTCCCGCCAGGCGAAAGTAGAATGGCAGGCACTATGACCATTCCCCTCTCAGAGCCCACGCTCATCGCGCCCTCCGCCGCGGCGCTCGATGAGGCCGGGCAGCGGCGCACCTATGAGGTGCGCACCTTCGGATGCCAGATGAACGTGCACGACTCCGAGCGTCTGTCGGGCTCGCTGGAGAGTGCCGGCTACGTCCGCGCCGCCGTCGACGACGAGGCGGACATCGTCATCATCAACACCTGCGCGGTGCGCGACAACGCCGCGGGCAAGCTCTATGGCACGCTGGGGCATCTGAAGAGCCGCAAGGACAAGCACGCCGGCATGCAGATCGCCGTCGGCGGCTGCCTGGCGCAGATGGACAAGCAGGCCGTGCTCGACAAGGCGCCCTGGGTCGACGTGGTCTTCGGCACCCACAATATGGGGTCCCTTCCGGGGCTGCTCGAGCGCGCTCGCCACAACGGCGAGGCCGAGCTCGAGATCCTCGAGGCGCTCGAGGTCTTCCCGTCCACGCTGCCGACCCGCCGTGATTCGGCGCACAGCGGCTGGGTGTCGATCTCGGTGGGGTGCAACAACACCTGCACCTTCTGCATCGTGCCCAGTCTGCGTGGCAAGGAGAAGGACCGCCGCCCCGGCGACATCCTCAACGAGATCCGCCTGCTCGTCGAGGACGGCGCGATCGAGGTCACCCTACTCGGGCAGAACGTGAACTCCTACGGCGTCGAGTTCGGCGACCGCGAGGCGTTCGGCAAATTGCTGCGCGCCGCCGGCGAGATCGAGGGCCTGGAGCGGATCCGCTTCACCAGTCCGCACCCGGCCGCCTTCACCGACGACGTGATCGACGCGATGGCGGAGACGCCGAGCGTCATGCCGCAGCTGCACATGCCGTTGCAGTCCGGCAGCGACCGGATCCTGCGCGCGATGCGCCGTTCCTACCGCAGCGAGAAGTTCCTCGGGATCCTCGACCGCGTGCGCGCCAAGATCCCGAACGCGGCGATCACGACCGACATCATCGTCGGCTTCCCCGGCGAGACCGAGGAGGACTTCGAGGACACGATGCGCGTGGTCGAGCAGGCCCGCTTCGCGAGCGCGTTCACGTTCCAGTACTCGATCCGCGAGGGCACACCCGCCGCGACCATGGCGGACCAGGTCCCCAAGGAGGTCGTGCAGGCCCGCTACGAGCGGCTGATCGCCCTGCAGGAGCGGATCTCGCTGGAGGAGAACCAGAAGCAGCTCGGCCGCGAGGTCGAGGTCGTGGTCTCCGTGGGCGAGGGCAAGAAGGATGCAGAGACGCACCGGCTCACCGGCCGTGCGCAGGACAACCGCCTGGTGCACTTCGAACTGCCGGAGGGCTCGGAGCGCCCGCGTCCGGGCGACGTCGTGACCGTGACGATCACGCACGCGGCACCGTTCCATCTGCTCGCGGATGCCGTCGACGGCGCGCCGTTGCGGATCCGCCGCACGCGCGGCGGCGATGCCTGGGACCGCGCGCAGTCGGAGTCGTGCGCGGTGCCGGCCGCGCCCGCAGCCGGCGGCGGGGCGCCGCGCGCGGTGTCGCTGGGGCTGCCCACGCTCCGCGCCGGAGTGTGAGCGCACCGGGCGGAGTGTCGGTCCCTGAGCCGGGCGAAGAGTCCGCCGACAGCGCTCCACGTCTGTGGGCGATCGTGGGTGCGACCGGCACGGGTAAGAGCGACCTGTCGCTGGACCTCGCACACGCGCTGGAGGCGCGCGGACGGCGCGCGGAGATCGTCAACGCCGACGCGATGCAGCTCTACCGCGGTATGGACATCGGCACCGCAAAGCTCCCGGTCAGCGAGCGGCGGGGGATCCCGCATCACCTCTTCGACGTGCTCGAGGTCACCGAGGACGCGGCGGTGGCCTGGTATCAACCGCATGCGCGCAGCGCGATCGAACAGATCCATTCCGGCGGCGCGGATGCGATCCTCGTCGGCGGATCGGGTCTCTACGTCTCCAGCGTGCTGTACGACTTCCGCTTCCCGCCGCGAGACGACGCGCTGCGTGCGCGTCTTGAGGCGGAACTGGACCAGCACGGTCCTGGCCCGCTGCTCGCGCGGCTGCAGCAGCAGGATCCGGCGACCGCCGCACGGGTCGATCCGAAGAACGGCCGCCGCATCGTGCGGGCGCTCGAGGTGCTCGCACAGGGCGAGCGCACCCACGGCGCCGCGCTGCCCGAGCAGCCGCTGCTGTGGCGTCCGCGCACGCGCGTGCTGGCGCTGGGCGTCGAGCGGGCGTCGCTGGTCGAGCGCCTGGACCGCCGTGTGGAGCGGATGTGGGAGCAGGGCATGCTGGACGAGGTGGAGCGCCTGCGAGGCGATGGACTCGAGCAGGGCACGACGGCACGGCGTGCGATCGGCTACGCGCAGGCGCTGGCCCAGCTGACCGGCGTGCTCACGCAGGACGAGGCGATCGCCGAGACCCAGGCGCTGACCCGTCGGTACGCGCGGCGCCAGGTGTCCTGGTTCCGGCGATACGCCGAGGCGGAGTGGGTCGACGCGCTCGCGCCGATCGACGTGCAGGCCATCGTGGAGGAACGAGCATGACCACTGGGTTCACGATCAGGACCTTCGACCGGCGCGACACCGATGCTGTCGTCGCCCTCTGGGAGGACGCGGGGCTGACCCGCCCGTGGAACGACCCCCGCGCCGACATCGAGCGCAAGCTCGCAGTGCAGCCCGAACTCTTCCTCGTCGCCGAGGAACCAGTCGCGGACGGTGCTGGAACGGGCCCGGATGACACCAGACGGATCGTCGGATCCGTGATGGCGGGCTACGACGGGCACCGCGGCTGGCTGTACTACCTCGCCAGCGTCTCGGACCGGCGCGGTGCCGGCATCGGGCGCGCGCTCGTCGCCGAGGCCGAGCGGCTCCTGCTCGCCATGGGGTGCCCCAAGGTGCAGCTGATGGTGCGGGCCGGCAACGAGCAGGTGCTCGGCTTCTACGACGCGCTCGGCTATGAGCGCTTCGAGGTCGGCAACACGGGTAAGCGCCTCATCCACGACATCTGATCGGGCCGCGGACCGAATCCGGCTCGCGGCCGTCACACCGGCAGCAGTCCTCGCCGGGACGCCGCGGCGACCGCGCGCCCACGGGTGGGCTCGCCGAGTTTGCGGAGCACCGCGGCGATGTGGTGCTCCACGGTGCGCCGGGACAGGATGAGGCGCTCGGCGATCTCCGGGGTCGACAGGCCCTCACCGAGAAGACCGAGCACTTCGAGTTCGCGCGCCGTCAGCTGGGCGGGGTTGCCGCGAGCCTGCGCGCGGGGACGGCGCGGGAGCGCGAGCCCGTGTGCATGCCGGGTGCGCAGGATCGCCTCGATCGCTGCAACGGCGCCGAGCTGATCGAGTGCGCGCACAGCGTGGTCGACGACGGCGACGTCCGGATCGAGCATCGCCGCGTACGCGGCCCAGATGGGGCAGCCCCGGTCCGTCCAGGCCTGCACCGCCCGCGGATCGCCGGTCAGCATGAGCGCGAACGGCTCCGCCACGCGACCGGCGGCGGCGAAGGGCGCCCCACCGAGCAGGCGCCACCACCCGAGCTCGCCCGTGGCCCATTCCTCGTCGTGGGCGAGAGCGAGCTCCCACGTCGATGCCGTCAGCGCGCCGATGGCCCCTGCGTCGCCCGTGAGCCAGGCGTGCTCGGCGGCGGCGCACACCGCGGGTGCGAGGCGCTGCAGCTCGCCCGCCTCCGCCGCCAGACGCTGCGCGAGCGCCAGCCTCGGCGTCGCGTCGGATCCGCGTCGAGCAAGGACCCGGGCGGCCGCTCCGGCTGCGGGCATGAGGGAGACCGGCGCCGTTCCGGCGTGGTCCAGCAGCGGATCGGCGGAGGCCAGCGCTTCGTCGAAGCGGCCTTCGTCGGCGAGCGCGAGGCTGAGGCATGCCGTCATGTATCCGGCCCACGAGTCGAGGTCACGGTCCTCGCAGAACGCGATCCCGGCACTCAGGAACACATGCGCATCGGCGAGGCGCTTCTGCAGCACCGCTGAGGAGCCGAGATTGGTGTACGCCCTCGCCACATGCTCGGGAAGGTCGGCGGCTCGGGCGATGTCGAGACTGCGGGTCAGATCCCGCTGACCCTGCTCCACCCGGCCGGACTGGAGTTCGGCGGTGCCGAGGTTGTTGAGCGCGTGACTCTCGATGTCAGGACTGCCCAGAGCGCGAGCGAGTTCGAGCGCCTTGCGCCCCCAGTGCTCGACCTCCTCGGGTTCCTCGGCGAGCATGCGCAGCTGGGCGTAGTTGCTGTACGCCCAGGCCAGCTCCACACCCGGTGCCAGTTGCTCCAGGGTGGTGACGGCTCGCAGGCCGTAGCGTTGCGCATCGTTCCCGTGCCCGGAGAACCAGGAGAGGCGTGAGAGCCACCGCTCGTCGTCGCCGAGCCGCAGGGCGTCGCCGATGACCTCGTGCAGTTCGAGCGCCTGCTGTCGTGCGGTGAGCGCCTCCGGCAGCTGGTCGGTCAGATAGCACTCGTAGGAAAGCGCGACGAACAGTTCCGCCCGTTCGGTGGCGCTGATGCAGTGCCGCACGGCGAGGCGGTAATGCTCCGCCGCCTCCCGGTGCGCGCTGCCGCGTGCAGCCTTCTCCGCGGCGGCGACGGCATGCGCCATCGCGGCGGCCTCGTCGCCGCAGCCCGCCGCGTGGTGTGCGAGGGTGCGGTGGTCCTCGGGGGTCCGTTCGGCCAGGGCACGCAGCGCTCGTCCGTGCAGCTGCCGACGGCGCACGGCCGACAGGCTCTGCTCGACCGCCTCGCGTGCGAGTTCGTGACGGAACCCCAGGGATCCGCCGACCTCGATGAGTACGCCCGCATCCGTGCACTCGTCGACGGCGTCCAGCGCTTGCCCGCTGATGCGCGCGAGCAGCTCGGCATCGGCGCCCGCCCCCAGGATCGCCGCGGCCGCTGCCACGTCCTGGGCGGCAGGAGTCAGCCGGGAGACGCGGGCGAGGATCGCGTCGCTGACCGTGGCGGGAAGCGCAACGCCTCCGATCGCCAGGCTCTCGGTCACGAAGAACGCGTTCCCTCCGGTGCGCAGGTGGAGGGCGGTCGGATCCACCGCGTCGCCGGACTCCGAGATGAGTCGTGCCACGCCGTCGACGGTCAGCGGCGGTACGAGCAGCCGGCGCACCTCGGCGGTTGTGGCGAGATCGCCGAGCAGCGCGGTGAGCGGGTGACGGGCGGTGATCTCGTCGTGCCGATAGGTCGCCACCACGAGGACGGGAGACGTCTCGATGCGGCGAGCGAGATACCGGACCGCGTCCAAGGTCGCCTCATCCGCCCAATGCAGATCCTCGAGCACGAGCAGGGCGGGGGCCGCCGCGATCAGATCCCTGAGTTCGCGGAACAGTCGGATCCGGTCCCCGCCGGCGGTGACGGATGCGGCGATCTCCGGTATCGCGTCCTGGAAGGCACCGAGCGCGCCCGGTGTCGTGACGTTGTCCGCACCGCCGATCCGCACACGGCAGCGCGGGCGCGCCAACCGGGCGAGCGACCGCACCAATGCGGTCTTGCCGACTCCGGCCTCGCCGCCCAGGAAGATGACACGGCCGGTTCCCGCGAGCGCGTCGTCGAGATCGGTGACGAGCTCGGCCAGGAGGGCATCCCGTTCGACGAGCACGTCTCCATTCAACCGCTCAGACACCCTCGTTGACGAGATGGATTTCGTCGGCGACGAGACCGTGAGCCTCGCGGTGCACCGTGTTCGCGGCCTCCGCATCGGGGGCGTCGACGAGGCAGAAGATCTTGCCCGCGGACTCATCGACCCAGTACCGCAGGTAGTGCACGCCATGCTGATCCTGCGTGGCCAGATCCGCGGCATGCGCTGCGGCGACGTCGGCCATCGCCACCGGGCCGTCGAGCGTGTGAACATCCATGAAGAGCGCCATGAGCGTTTCCTTCCTTGAGGGCGCGGAGCTGTTCCGCTCTTTGATTCCATCGCTCGACGGCGCATCCGGAATCGGGGAACTCACCCATCTTCCGGCGGGCGATCGAGCGGGATTCTGCTCAGAGCGGATCCGGTCGCGTCCGCGCAGGAGCCGTGCCTAGCATGGCGCCATGACCGCGACCACTGACCCGTTCCGCACTGATCGCACCACCGCGCACGGGCCGCGCACCAGCCCGGGCGGCGAACCCGAGCGGCTCTGGCGGAGCGTTGTGGGGGAGCTGCTGCGCGACGCCCGCACGGATCGCGGCGAGACGCTCGCCGAGACGGCGCAGCGTGCGGGCGTCTCGCCGCAGTACCTGTCGGAGATGGAGCGCGGACGCAAGGAGGCATCCAGCGAGATGCTCGCCGCGGTGTCCGGTGCTCTCGATCTCACCCTCCTCGATCTCACCCTCGGCGTCGCCGAGCGGATCACGATCGGCTCGGCGGCGCCGATCCGGCAGCCCGCTCAGCCCGCGCGCGCCGCCTACGCGCTGGCCGCCTGAGCGTCTCCCGCTCCGGCGGGGAGCGCGCTCGGGGGAGCCTGCGTCACGACCTGATCCACGAGTCCGTACTCCCGAGCGGCATCCGCGGTGAGCACGAGGTCCCGATCCGTGTCGGTGCGCAGTCGCTCGGCGCTCTGCCCCGAGTGCGCGACGAGGATCTGCTCCAGGCTGTCGCGCACGCGCACGACCTCGTCGGCCTGCAGGATGAGGTCGGGGATCGTGCCGCGGCCCTGCGCGGCGGGCTGATGCAGGATCACCCTGGCGTGCGGGAGCGCGGCGCGCTTGCCCGCGGCACCGGCCGCCAGCAGGACCGCACCGACCGAGACGGCCTGCCCGATGCAGAACGTCGCCACGTCCGAGCGGATGAAGCGCATGGTGTCGTAGACGGCGAGCATGGCGCTGGGATCGCCGCCCTCGCAGTTGATGTAGAGCTGGATGTCCCTGTCGCTGCCCGTGGCGTCGAGATGCAGCAGCTGTGCCACGAGAACGTTGGCGACGTCGGCATCCAGCGGTGTCCCGAGATAGATCACCCGCTCGGCGAGCAGATGCGAGTAGACGTCCAGGACGCGATCGCCGCGGGACGAGGTCGCGATGACGTTGGGGACGAGGAACGAGGCCATGTCAGGCTCCTTCTGCGGTCAGGCCGATGCTCCGGCGAGTGGGACGAGGAAGTACTGCGGCGAAGTCCGTGGTGATCTCGTCGATGAATCCGTAGGCGAGCGCCTCCTCGGCGCTGTACCAGCGGTCGTGCAGCGAGTCCTCGAAGACGCGCTCGATGCTCTGCCCGGTGTCGTCGGCGACGAGACCGAGCACGGTGTCGCGCGTGTGCCGCAGATCCGCCGCCTGCAGCGCGACATCGACGGCGGTTCCGCCGATGCCCGCAGATCCCTGATGCAGCAGGATCCGGCTGTGCGGCAGCGCACGGCGCTTGCCCTTCGTCCCGGCCGAGAGCAGGAACTGACCGGCGCTGCAGGCGAGCCCGAAGGCGATCGTGGCGACGTCGCACGGCACGGTGCGCATGAGGTCGCGGATCGCGAGCATCGCGGGCACGGAGCCGCCGGGGGAGTGGATCCAGAGCGTGATGTCGGCGTCCGGATCCTCGGCGGCCAGGGCGAGCAATTGGGTCATCAGCAGCACGCCGTTGTCGTCGTCGAGCGCGCCGTCGAGTACGAGCACCCGGCGCGCGAACAGCATCCGCCGCGTGTCGGCGTCGAAGAGGTTGCGGGGCATGTCATCGGTCATGACCTCAGCGTGCGGCGACGTGCGAGGGCGGCGCCAGCAGATCTGCCGGAAGCGGATCTGCTCCCGGCAGAGCGGGCGGAACCGCGCCTCCGAGCGGCGGAACCGCCGCGGGGAGGGTGCCGTCCGCGCAGCGGCCGCAGAAGCGCCGCCCCTAGAATCGAGGCATGGTCGCATTCACCAAGGGGCACGGCACGGGCAACGATTTCGTCATCATCGCCGACCCCGACGGTGCGCTGGAGTTCGGGGCCGACCAGGTCGCCGCCCTGTGCGACCGCCACTTCGGCATCGGCGCGGACGGCCTGCTGCGCGTGGTGCGCTCCGCCGCCCTTCCCGAGGGGACGGCGGCGCTCGCGGAGGACCCGGCCGCGGAGTGGTTCATGGACTACCGCAACGCCGATGGGTCCATCGCCGAGATGTGCGGCAACGGAGTCAGGGTGTTCGCCCACTACCTTCTCCGCACCGGCCTCGCGGAGCTCGTCGAGGGCGAAGCGCTTCCCATCGGCACGCGCGCCGGTGTACGCGAGGTCACGCGCAGCGCGGAGGGCTACCGGGTCGATATCGGCGGGTGGCGGCTCTCCGGCCATGATCCGCTGGCGCGTGCGACGGGCTTGAGCGTTCCGCGTCCGGGCCTCGGCATCGACGTCGGCAACCCGCACGTGGTCGTGGCGATCGCCTCCGACGCGGAGCTGGACGGCCTCGAGCTCACGCACGGCCCGGAGCTCGCTCCGATGCCCGAGCACGGCGCGAACGTCGAATTCGTCGTGCCGGCGGAACCGCTGGTGCAGGACGGCATCGGCCGGGTGCGCATGCGCGTGTTCGAACGCGGCGTGGGGGAGACCCTCAGCTGCGGAACCGGCGTGGTGGCGACCGCTCTCGCGGTGCGGCACTGGGCCGGCGCGGGCGCTCCCGACGAGTGGCTCGTGGAAGTCCCGGGCGGAACGCTCCGGGTGACGATGGCACCGGGAGCGGGGGGCGAGCACGCGTTCCTGTCCGGACCCGCCCAGCTCGCCTTCTCCGGCGAGATCGAACTCGTCTGATCGAGTTCGCCGTCAGGGACCGCGTATCCGTCCCTGAGCCCGTCGAAGGGCCCGGATCCATGGGCCGGACGCTTCGACAGGCCCAGCGGCCTGTGCCTGGGCTAGGGCAGCTCGATGGCTTCGGTGCGCGGCGTGCCGTGCCGGCGCACCTTCAGCACGCGGAAGCCGCGGCCAGTCGTCGCGCGGTAGACGCTGTAGCCGTCGGCGAACGTGGTCGCCAGCCAGCGCTGCAGCGAATCCGCTCCGAGGTTGCGGCTCACCACGAACCAGCCGTCGGCGCGCTCGTCCAGACGCGGAACCCACCGCTCCAGCAGATCGTGCAACTCGCTCTTGCCGACCCGGATGGGCGGGTTGGAGCGGATGGTGCGGAAGCTCACGTCGGCGGGAACATCGTCGGGTGTGACGGCGTTGACATTATCGAGGCCGAGTTCCGCCGCGTTGCGACGGACCAGGTCGAGCGCCCGCTCGTTCACGTCCACGGCCCACACGGTCGCGTGCGGCGCGGCGAGAGCGAGCGACAACGAGATCGGACCCCAGCCGCACCCGAGATCGAGCAGATGCCCGCCGGGAGGCGGAGGCGGAGTGTTCGCGAGGAGCACGGAGGTACCGACGTCCACGTGATCGGGGCTGAAGACTCCGGCCGCGGTGGTGAGTTCGATCTCCTTGCCCGCGAGGGTCACCCTGATCCTGCGGAGGTTCTCGGGGCTGGCGGGGGCCGCAGTGAAGTAGTGGTCCGAGCCCATGGAGCGAGCGTAGCGGACACTCACAGCTAAAGTTAAGGCGCCCGTCTGAATCGGCGGGCACGAGAAAGGTGCGGATGACGCAGTCCACGACACAAGACGAGCACGGCGACGCGGTCGAGCGCGTCCTGGCAGCAGCGGAGCGACGGGCGGAATCGCACGTCTTCGGATCCGCACAGGCGCTGCAGGACACGGCCACCGCCGGCTACACCTCCGCCGACGGCGAGCAGTGGGAGGTGGAGGACCGGCACGCGCTGCGGCGCGTGGCAGGCCTGAGCACCGAACTCGAGGACGTCACCGAGGTCGAGTACCGCCAGCTCCGACTGGAGAACGTGGTGCTGGTCGGCGTGTATCCGCAGGGCGCGCAGGAGGACGCCGAGAACTCCCTGCGCGAGCTCGCCGCGCTCGCCGAGACTGCCGGTGCCGTCGTGCTGGACGGCCTGCTGCAGCGTCGGCCGCACCCGGATCCCGCCACCTACCTGGGTCGCGGCAAGGCCCAGGAGCTCAAGGACATCGTGGCCGCGGTCGGCGCCGACACGGTGATCGCCGACACGGAGCTCGCGTCCTCCCAGCGGCGTGCCCTCGAGGACGTCGTCAAGGTGAAGGTCATCGACCGCACCACCGTGATCCTCGATATCTTCAGCCAGCACGCCAAGAGCCGCGAAGGGCGCGCGCAGGTCGAACTCGCGCAGCTCGAGTACCTCCTGCCCCGGCTGCGCGGCTGGGGCGAGTCGATGAGCCGTCAGGCCGGTGGCCAGGTCGGCGCCGGCGGTGCGGGCATGGGCTCGCGCGGACCCGGTGAGACGAAGATCGAACTCGACCGCCGTCGCATCCGCACCCGCATGGCCATGCTGCGCAAGCAGATCCGTGACTTCAAGCCCGCCCGCGAGGCCAAGCGCGCTGAGCGCAAGCGCCACACGATCCCCTCCGTGGCGATCGCGGGGTACACGAACGCCGGCAAGTCCAGCCTGCTCAACGCTCTCACCAGCGCGGGCGTGCTCGTCGAGAACGCCCTGTTCGCGACGCTGGACGCCACCGTGCGCCGCTCGGAGACGACGGACGGCCGCGTCTACACGCTCACCGACACCGTCGGCTTCGTGCGCAACCTGCCGCACCAGCTCGTGGAGGCGTTCCGCTCGACCCTCGAAGAGGTCGCCGACGCGGACGTCATCGTTCACGTCGTCGATGGATCCCACCCGGATCCGGCCGGGCAGATCAAGACGGTGCGCGACGTGATGGGCGACGTGGGAGCGCGCAGCATCCCCGAGATCATCGTGTTCAACAAGGCCGATCTGCTGAGCGACGATGAGCGGATGGTGCTGCGCGGGCTCGTCCCCGGGGCCCACTTCGTGTCGTCCCGCAGCGGCGAGGGCATCGCCGAGCTGCGCGCCGCGATCGACGAGGTGCTGCCGAAGCCGGCCGTCGAGATCCGTGCCGTCGTGCCGTACGACCGCGGCGATCTCGTCGCGGCGGTGCACGAGACCGGCCTGCTGATCGACGTCGCGCACGAGGAGGCGGGGACCCGCATCCATGCGCACGTCAACGAGCGGCTCGCGGCGGAACTCGCGCCGTTCGCGGTCTGAGGGCGGCGGCCGCGAGCGCTTCCGGGCGATCGAGGTCTTCTCGTCGGAGGGCGCCTTGGGCGGCGGCGGGCGCGGATCTCTGCCAACATATCGGTATGAGACGTACCGTCGCGTTCGCCGCCGCCGCTCTGACAGCGCTCACCGCCCTCGCCTTCGGCGCGCCCGCCTCCGCCGCGACCGGCACGCCCTGGGCCGACTGGGGTGATATGCAGGGGGCCAGCGGCGCGTACTCGGGGCACGTGCAGATCGCCTCGCCGCAGCTGCAGGCCGACTACACCAGCGATTCGCGCGGCGGATCCGTCGGTGTGATCTCCGGTGCCAGCGTCTGGCTGGCCGCATCGACCGACGTCGGGGCGAAGTACGGCAGCAGCCGCGACCAGCAGTACCTGAACCTGCGCCCGCGCGCCGACAACGCCACGTCTCCCTCCGAGACCACCTACACCTTCACTCGACCGACGCCGACCGTCAACTGGACGTTCGTGCTGGGCGACATCGACGCCGACAAGGTGCGGATCACGGCTCTCGGTCCTGACGGGCAGACGCTCACCGGCGCACAGCTCGGTTTCCGCGGCGGGTTCAACTACTGCGCCCCCGGCCTCGCCGGCAAGCCGTCCTGCACGGGCGATGCCGCGGACGTGCCGAGCTGGGACCCCGCCACGACGACGCTCACCGGCAACCCGACCGCCACGGACACGAGCGGGGCGTCCGCCTGGTTCGAACCGAACGCGCCGATCGCCTCCCTGACGTTCGCGTTCACCCGCCGCGCCGGGTTCCCGGTCTACCAGACGTGGTTCGCGGCCATCACGCGCACGATCTCGGGCACCGTGACAGACACGAGCGCCGGTGGGCCCTCGGACGGCACCGTCGTGCGTCTGATCGGATCCGACGGGTCCGTTCTGGGTGAGGCCACGACCTCGACCGATGGCACCTATTCGTTCCCCGATGTGCTGGCCACCGACGGCTATCGCGTGCAGATCACGCCGCCGACGGGCAAGATCTCCGACGACCCCTCCCGTACGGTCGACGTCTCGAACGCTGACGGGACGGCCGACTTCTCGGTGCGTGACATCGTTCCGGTTCCGGTGTCGGGAACCGCGCGCGACCAGCACGGCAATCCGGTCGCCGGTGCGACGGTGACGCTCGACGGCGGACGCACGGTCGTCACAGCCGCCGACGGCACCTATCTGCTCGACGACGTCCCCGTGGGGATCCACGCGGTCACCATCACCGCACCCGACGGCTATTCGGTGATCTCCTCGCCGAGCCCGTTCACCGTGCCGGGCAACGACGAGACGCCGATCACCGGGAAGGACTTCGTCCTGCAGGAGCTGCCGACGCTGTCGGGCACCGTGACCGCAGCAGGTCACGGAGTCGGCGGAGTGGTCGTCACGGCGGACGGTCCGGGCGGCACGGCGCAGACCGTGACCGCCGCCGATGGCACCTACTCCTTCCCACGGCTTCCCTCCGGCGACTACACGGTCGCCGTTCAGGCGCCCCAGGGCTATGCCGTCTCGGGCGACGCGTCCCGCGCGGAGACGGTCGGGGCGCTGGACGTCACCGACGTCGACTTCGCACTCGCCCGTCTCGGATCCGTCGCGGGTGCGGTCACCGCGCAGGACGGCGGTGCGATCGCGAACGCCACCGTCACGGTGACCGGGCCCGACGGTGCCGTCACGGTCACGACGGACGGCGACGGCGGTTACGTCCTCGGCGACCTTCTGCCGGGGGACTATACGATCGCGGTCACCGTGCCCGACGGGTACACCGGCGCCACGCCGGTCAGCCGCTCCGTCACGCTCACGGATGCCGGGGAGCTCATCGAGGGCCAGGACTTCGTCTTGACGCCGGTGGCGGTCACACCGACCCCCACGCCGTCCCCGAGCATCACGCCGGCGCCCGCGCCGACGACGGTCCCGGGCGGCACAGGGGCGGGGGCGCTGCCGGCGACCGGAGCGGATCCGTTCCCCGCGCTCGGTGCGGCGCTCGTGCTGCTGCTGGCCGGGGCGATCACCGTGATCGTCGCACGTCGCAGGCGGGCCTGAGTCCGAGACCGCCCGCGAGGCGCGGTCCGTCGCCGCTCAGGCCGCGACGAACCGCGCCTCGACGGTCGCGGAGACGGTGAGGTCGTCGCCCTGTAGCTCGAGCCCGGCGCCCGACGGGGGAGCGGCGAACGCGCGCATCGCCTTCGGGGCCATGTCCGCGGCGGTGTGGTCGGTGATCAGGCCGGCATCCGCGATCTCGATCGGCTCGACCCTCGTCAGGCCCAGCGCGATCGCATAGGCGCCGGCCCGCGTGACCGCCGTTCGCACTGCCTCGGCGGCGACCTCCTGCTCGACGCGTGCTCGCGTCTCAGGAGTGAGGATCCAGGAGGTTCCGGACACGGAGACGCCGTCCCAGCCGGACACCTCGGCCACCCAGGTGGAGAGCTCGGCGAAGTCGGTGAAGGTGGCCGCGAAGTCGACCGAGGCGTGGTGCACGAGCGCGAGCCGCGTGCCGTCATTGCTCCAGGGGCGCTCCGAGCGCACGGCGAGCCGGCGGCTCGACCACGACTCGACGGCGCCGGATCCCTCGCGCGCGACGATGCTCGCACGGACCGGGTCGGCCAGTGCCAGAGTCCGGGAGACGACCGCCTCGCGGTCGGGCCCGTCCAGTGCGACGGACAGGGTGACGATGGCGCGCTCGGGCGCGATCCGCACCTCGTGCTCGCCGCGGACGGTGATGACGACCTCGCTCATGCCGCGACTCTACGGCACGGCCCCATCTCGCCGTCTTGGAGAGACCACCACGACGACGCCCCCCCCGTGGCGGGTGTGATGCCCGCCCGCCCTTCACGCCACCTCGGTGCGCGCGTAGACTTCGGCCACCGCGGCGCAGTTCCGCGCCACGGCGAAGAGAACTGCGTGAAGGAGGAAGACCAGATGAAACGACTGGCGATCGCCTGTGCGATCGCGCTGGGGCTCGTTGCAGCGGGATCCAGCGCGGCATATGCAGGCGAGACCAACGGGAACGGAGATCCGACATCCGGACCGTCCCACGCCGCGTCCGAATGCGCCTACTCAGGGCTCGACAGGATGGACTCGGTGGAGAACAACCCTCCGGGCTTCGACGACGACGCCATCGCGGTGCGGGGCAATCAGAGCCCTGGCGGCGTCGACAGGTATCACGGCGTGCAGTCCTACGGGTCGTTCGTGAAAGCCGGCCTGAAGGAGTTCGTGCCGTCACCGGGGGTGGCGTGCAACGGCAGCGGCGGGCACTGATCGCGCGACGCTGTCGTCGCTGATCAGTGGCGGTACCCCGGGAAGGGGCTCGGGGTGCCGCCTTGCGCGACGCTCGGAATGGCGCGAGCGTCTCAATCGTTGTAGCCTGTGATGCTCGGGTGCTTCACGTGCCCGATGGTAATTCCACAGAGTGACAGCGGCTCCTTCGCAAGAAGGACCACGGGGCTGATCGGTTTCGACAGCGCCTGTGAATCCACGAGAAGCGGGCCGAGGATGCAGGGTTATCTCGTGAACGCTCCCTGCAAAACAATAAGTGCCAATGCAAAGCGCACTGACTTCGCCCTCGCTGCGTAAGCGAGCCCGATAGTCCGTCAGGCCGTATGTGATTCCGATACGGATCCTGGCGTCATCTAGGAATCTTGCTGCGTGACGGCGTCTGGACGTCACGTGGGACTCTTCCCAGGCTGGGCTTGTCGACTTAGGTGTCTGTGACAAAGGTCGGAGCCGAGCAGAACGTCTGCACAGACTGCGCCCGGAGAAGGCGTGGAGACTCAGCGTTGGACGGGGGTTCGATTCCCCCCAGCTCCACCACGAGCTCCGCTCGTCAGAACCAAGCCGCTGTCACTGCGAGAAGCCTCTGGGACCCGTGTCTTCGCCACGGACCGCAGGGGCTTCTTCGCGCGCGCCTCAGTTCCGGCGCAGTCGCGCCGCCACGAAACGGCCGCGCAGCGCGCAGGTCGTGCCTGGCCCGAGCAGGGCGGCGTCGAGGCGCGCGAGCGGTCGGTCATCGAGCGTGCTGCTGTCGTCGAGGGCGATCAGCGCCGTCGGACCTCCGGGCCCGGCACTCAACGTCGGGGCGTCGGTGACCTGCACGGTCGAATCCCAGGTGTCCCGGAGGGTCATGACGTTCAGGTCGAGGAATCCGGCCTCGCGCGGTGTCGCGGTGACCTCGTCCTCGCCGTCGAACTCGATCACCTCATCGACCGCCAGCACCGTGTTCCGGCCGTTGATCACCAGGTCGACGGCACCGGGACCGAGTGCGACCTGCCCTCGGTGCACTCCGGGGTAGGCGCTGTACGGCTGCGTGCCGGTGATTTCGGCGATACTGATCCGCCAGGTCCATGCGTCCGTGGCGTCGGCGTCGTCGAACAGGATCCGGGTGACACCGCGGCCGTTCTTCCACGAGCGCGGAGGGAGGGCGGCGTACTCGACGATCACAACGGTCATGCAGCCGATCGTAGAGGGCGCCGGCGCTCAGTAGCCTGTCACTCAGGTCATCCGCGACACGATGACGTAGACGAGGATCGCGGCCACGATCACTCCGCCGACGATCGCCGAGCGGGTCTTCGAGGTCTGCTGGGCGGACGCCTTCTGCTTGCCGCGAGCGCGTCGCACAGCCGCGGAGTCGGCGCCGAGCACGCGCTCCATGGCGGGGATGTTGGTGCGGTAGATCCGCAGCGCCTCGCGATGCCGTCCGAGCGAGATCAGCGTCTCGGCACGATCGTCGGTGGCGTCGAGCGTGATCGCGTGCTCCGCGCCGACCGTTCGGGTGCCGGTCTCGGCGGCATCGTCGTACGCCGCGAGCGCTTCCGGGAAGCGCTGGGCCTCGGCCAGGCGTCGACCGAGCCAGATGCGCAGCTGCACAGCCCGACCGGGGTCGGAGCCGGCGCCGTCGGCGACCTGGATCGCCCGCCGCTGCACGTCGGCCATCTCGTCGACGTGTCCCAGATGCGACAGAGCGAGGCTGCGGTCGTTCAGTGCGTCTGCCAGGGCCCACCGGTCGCCGGGCAGCAGCCGCTCGAGCTGCGGCACGATGCGCGCGTAGGCGTCGGCGGCCTCACGGTATGCGCCGAGCCGCTTCGAGCACTCGGCGGCGCCGCGTTCGGCCCGCAGCCAGTCGATGCCGGCGCTCGCGCTCAGCGCGTCGCGGGCGCGGCTGTATTCGACGAGGGCATCGCCGTAGCGACTCTGCCGGGCGAGGTGGTCGGCGTAGCGCAGCGCCGCGAGCCCGGGCGACGCGCCGTCATCGTCCGAGGCGCCACCTGCGGAGGCGAACCCGGCCCTGACCTGAGCGGCGAGGGCATCCCTGTCCTCCTGCGCATCACCGAGACGGGCGAGGATCCCGTCCAGATCGCGGATGCGGTGCAGCGTCTGCGGATCCGTCTCGCCGAGGACCTCTCGCGTCTCTGCGACGACGCGCTCGGTCAGCTCCCTGGCGCGGGGCAGGTCGCCGGCATCGGCGACCGTGCCGGCGAGGGCGGAGAGCGTGCTGAGAGTGTGCGGATCGCGGGCGCCGAGAGCGGCCGTGCGCCGTGCGAGGACCGATTCGAAGCGACGGACCGCCTCGCCGAAGCGGCCGAGGTGCCGTTCCTCCTGCGCACGGTTGTGCAGAGTGATGAGAGTGTCGCGGTGTTCCGTGCCGAGGATGCGCGACTGCAGCCCGTACAGCCGGTCGTAGGTCGCCGCGGCTTCGGCATCGCGGCCGAGCTGGCACGCGGCGAGGGCGAGATTGCCGATGACGCGGGAGGCCTGGGCGGTCTCGGCGGATCCCTCCGCCTCCAACTCGGCCAGGACGGGCCGCAGCAGCGCCTCCGCCTCGGCGGCGCGGTCGCTGCGCAGATACACCGCGGCGAGGTCGATCGCGTGGCCGACATCCCCCGAGGCCTCGTAGAGCGCACGCATCTCGGCGGCGGCCTCGTCGCTGCGTCCCAGATCCTGCAGGGCGAGCGCTCGGGTGTCCCGGAGCTCGGAGATGATCCGCGGGGCCGCGCCATCGTGCTGCGCGATCTCGATGGCGTCGGCGAGCAGCGCCTCGCCCTCCGCGTTGCGTCCGATACCGCGCAGCGTGGCGCCGAGCGCGTACCGGGACTGCGCGAGCCTGGTCGCGGCGGTGTGCCGGTCCTCGGCGGTCGACGCCTCCGCGGCGAGACTCAGCTCCAGTTCCAGCGACCGCTCGAACTCGGCGAGAGCGTCGGATCCACGGCCGGCATCGCGGAGGGCTGAGCCGAGGTCGTCCCGCACGTCGATCTCGCTCCGGCGCCCGGCAGCGCCGAACCCGCGGAGTCGGTCGGCGCCTGCCCGAAGCGCGTCCAGGGCTTCGGGGGAGTGCGGTTCGTGCCATCGGGACAGATCGGTCCATGCGTGTGCGATGTCATTCGCGAGCTGCTGCGGCGTGGCGAGGGACGGATCCGGATCCGCGTCGGCCGTCGGATCCGTGTCTGACCCCGGATCGGCTTCCGCCGCGACGCGGGCGCGCGGCAGCCCCTCGACAGCACGGTCGAGATGCGCGCATCGGGCGACGGCCGTGGCGAGCGCGGTCTCGATGAGCGCAGGCGACGGCTCCTGCTCGCGGGCGTCGCGCAGCACGCGGGCGAGGAGGTCGCGCGAGCGCAGCGCGAGCGAGGAGCCCGGCGGGCGATCCGCCGTGTCGTCGACGATCTCACGGGCCTCCGCGATCAGCCCGGGCCACCCTCCTGGGCTGTCCGCGCGATCGAGTTGCACCTCGACCGCCATCATCCGGGAGGTGAGCACCTGGTCGGCGCCCGGGCCGAAGCGCGCGGTCTCCAGCACGGCGATCCGGCGCACCAGTGGCAGCGGATCCTCGGCGATCGCTCCGTCGTGGGCGAGCACTCGCAGTGTGGTGGTGCGGAACTTCATCGCGTCCAGGGTGAGCGCGTCGTCCTCACCGCGTTGCCGCTGCAGCGCCGGGATCAGCAGCGAGAGGTCGGCATCGGCTCCGGACGCGTCGCCCGACCAGTAGCGGGTCCTCGCGCGCCACCACCAGGCGTCGAGCGTGGCAGGCGCGTCCATTCCCAGCAACGCACGGCGCCCGTCCAGCACCTGTCCCCAGAGCAGGGCGGACTGCTCGTCCTCGTCCAGCCGGGAGAGCTCCGTGGCCTTCGCTGCGAGCGCCGTCAAGTGGTTCTCGCTCTGCTCGTCCGCGGCCGCGGCGCGGGCGATGAGCAGGTCGTAGGCATGCAGACCCTCCGCCGGGTTCATCCGGGTGAGCAGCTGGGCGCGCCGGTCCAGCAGCCACAGCACGCGGCCGTGCGCGCCGCCGAGCTCATGCTCGCCCTCGGCGATGAGGGCGTCCAGCGCCGCCACGACGGCGGCGGAGGCCGACGTCTGCCCGACCATCTGCTCGGCGGCGCGGGCGTAGAGGCGGTCGTCGAAGAGCTGCTGGCGGTGCTCCTTCAGAATCGCCTGATCCGCGAGAGCGGTCTCGCAGACCTCTGCGAGCGTGCGGTACAGCTCTCGGGCGTCGTCCTCGCGGCCGAGTTCGTCCAGGCCGTAGGCCAGTCCGCGCAGCGCGCTGCGGTGCGCATCGCCGCCTTCGCCTTCGGTCATCAGCGCTTGGGGGAGCAGTCCGCGGAAGGCGTCGAGGGCCTGGGCGATGCGCACCGGATCCTGGCTCGCGACGTCGGACCACGCGGACTGGAGCGCATCTGCCATCACGCTCTCGACAGTAGAAGGCCGCGGGGTGGCGGGCAACTCGCGATCATCCCCGGGGTTCGATCAGGACCAGGCCCTGCTTCGTATCGGATACGGTCACCCAGCCCGGGCCGAAGAGGTAGGTCATGCCGTAACCGTCTTCGTCCTTGCTGAGCGAGGCGCGCGGATCGGCCGTGATGTACACACCCCGGTCGCTGTCCTCACGGGTCCAGCCCGATGCGATGAGCTGCTCCTGGCGGGCTTTCGCCTCGGCGGAGGAGATCGGCGCCCACCCGTACAGCAGACCGTGGTCGGAGGCGGTGGCCGGATCCGACCACAGGCACTCGATGCCGCCGGGCAGCGCATCCGGCCCGAAGGCGAAGTCGCGCTTCATCGCGGCCCACCCCTGCTTGTGCAGGGCGGCGACGGTGTCGGACGGGATCAGGGTCTCGCAGCTCAGCGCGGCGGGAGGGGTCGCCGGCGCATCCGTCGACGGCTGCGCCGCCGGTTCGGGGACGGTGCTGGTCGCGTCCGGCGTGGGCTTGGCCGTGACGCCGGGGGAGGCGCCGCCGCCGCACGCGGTGGCTGCCGTGAGCACGCCGACAGCGAGCCCCAGCGGCAGCACCACGCGTGCGAGGAGGCGCATCAGGGAGCGGCCGGGCTCTGCAGTCCCGCCGGGTCGGGCTGCGCCACCGACGTGCACAACTGCTCCAGGAACGCCGGGTGCAAGACGCCGTTCGTGGCGAGCGCCGAGCGCCCGGAGAGCGTGGGCGCGCCGTCGAACGCCGTGGCCGTGCCGCCCGCCTCGGCGACGATCGCGAAAGCCGCCGCGATGTCGTACTCCTTGACGCCGAACTCCGCGACCATGTCGATGCGGCCCTCGGCGAGCATCATGTACGAGAACACGTCGCCGTAGGCGCGGTCGCGCCACACGCGCCGGCTCAGGGCGATGAGCGTGTCGAGATGCCCGGCCTCGTCCCACTGGGAGATGCTCTGGAAGCTCACACTCGCGTCATCCAGGTCCGCGACCTCCGACACCCGGATCCGGCGCGGCTCCGCATCGGTCGAAGCCCAGGCGCCCAGGCCGGGGGCGGCCCACCAGCGTCGGCCGAGCGCCGGCATGCTGACGACACCGACCCGGGCCACACCGTCGACGGCGAGGCTGATCATCGTTCCCCACAGGGGCACGCCGCGAAGGAAGTTCGCGGTGCCGTCGATCGGGTCGACGATCCACTGCCGGTGCGTGTCGCCCGAGGTGCCGTACTCCTCACCGAGGATCCCGTCCTCCGGGCGCTCGGCCTGCAGGATCTCCCGGATCGCGCGCTCCGTCGCCAGATCCGCATCCGTGACGTGGGAGCGATCGGCCTTGAGCGACACGTTCAGATCTGCGGCGTCGAAGCGCGGCAGCGACTGCGCGTCGGCGGCATCGGCAAGGCGGAGAGCGAGGTCGAGGTCGCTCTGGAAATCGGCTTCGGCGCGGGTCTCAGACACGTCTTCAGGATACCGGCGGCGAGCGGAGGAACCCTGGGCGAACGCGGCCCAGAGCGCACTCCGGGCGGACGACACGCCAGGGATGCACGCGGACCCGGCCCCGATTTCGCTTCCGTCGGATCCGCTGGTAATGTGATTCCTCGGCCGGGGAACCGGCCAGATACGCACCTCTAGCTCAATCGGCAGAGCAACTGACTCTTAATCAGTGGGTTCTCGGTTCAAGTCCGAGGGGGTGCACGGATAAGCCCCGATTAGATCTCGCCATCTACCGGGGCTTTTCTGCGCTCCAGGGAGCTCGAGGCCCGCACCGGGACGGAGCAGGCTGATCACTCCTGCGGGTTGCCGGCGAGCTCAGGCCGTGAGTACGACACCGCGGCTCGATCCGAGAATGTGTTCTTCCGGGACGAGGATGCCGCCGGACGTGTTCGCGGAGTTCGCGTATGCCTGGATCCTCGCCGGATCGAGCGGCGGGGGAGTCGGTTCTTCGAACGCGAACCGCAGCTCGATGGACGGATGCAGCCAGATCGTGGACCGGCCGAGGGGCTGGCCGCTGTCGTGCATCCACGACAGCGTGAAGCTCTCGTTCCGTCGGAGCTTGGTCGCGATCACGACCTTGAGGTGTGCGAGAGCGACGTCGTCGATCTCGATCGCGTGCTCGGCACTGCCGTAGAAAAGTACGCCCATGAGGGGTCACCCGTTTCGCCTGTTCGTCGCCACGGAAACCCGTGCCAAGAGGCGCGATCCGAGTGATCGCATGTGGGGAACTCCTCTAGAGTCCCACAGATCCGGCGGTGAAGGGGTGGGGTTGACGAGTCGCCCCTTGGGCCGCTAAGCGTCGGTGAGGCGCCTCAGGCCGGGCCGGCTCAGGCTTCGGCGTTCAGCGCATCGACGGCGCGCTGTGCGGCCTCGACAGCCTTCTCGGTCGCCGTCGCACGGTCGTCGGCCTGAGTCCGGCGGTCTGCAGCAGCGGTGGCCTCGGTGCGCGCGGCTACCGCGGCGGCGTGCGCGCGGACCAGGTCGGCCTCGAGGTCGGCGATCCGCGTGTCCAGCTGCGCCGCACGCCCCGAGGCGTCCCGCACATCGCGGTCGGCCGCGCCGAGCTCCCGCGTGGCGCGCACATGAGCCTGCTCGGCATCGTGCAATGCGGCCTGGGCCTTCCGCAGCTCCCGCCGGGCTTTGACCTCGTCCACGGGCTCGGGCGGGGTAGGGCGGCCGGACGGTGCGCCGCCGCCCAGGATCGTGTCGAAGTCGAGGGGGAACTCGGCCGACGGCTCGAGCTCGTGCACGAGCCGGCCGGATGCGACGGCCGCGGCGGCGGCGGGATCGAAGAATGCAGCCGTGATCGTCTGGCGGACGGCGTCGCGGGTTGCCGTGGTGATGCGTTCGCCGCGCGCTGTCGCCAGGGCGGCGGCTTCGGCGGCGAGCTGTTCGGTCAGCGCACGGCGTTGGCGGGTGAGCTCGGCGAGCGTCACCGCGTCGATGTCAGCCTGCGCCTCCCGCAGCTCGTCGGCCAGCCGGAGGGACTGGTCGAGCTGCTGCGCTCGTTCGCGGGCGAAGACGTTCACGACCCACGCGGCGACGCTCGGCTTTCGCAGGGCCCGGATCCGATCGGCGACGGCTGCGTCCTCCGCCTCCTTCGCGCGGGCGTTCCGCGCGGACACGAAGTCGCCGGGCGGACCCGCGTACAGGTCGGCCGCGATCGCCTCGAGGTCGGTCACGATCGGCTCCGGCGCTCAGACGACCCGCACCGAGAGCAGTTGATAGCCGCTCGGCACCTTCGCCTCGAGCGCCGGCATGTCGTCTGCCTCGATCTCCTGCACGCCGTCACGGCGCACGATGGTCCCCTCCGCGGTCAGCACGGTGTCCTTCTTGGCCATCGCGACGGGGGCCGAGGCGAGCTGCCATCCCTTCGGGGTCTCGGCGGCGAGCAGATCCTGGATCTCGTCCAGCTCCTCGGCCTGCACGGTGTGGGTCTTGGATTCGACAGGGCGGATGACACCGATCAGCATGGTTCCAGCGTAGAGCCCGGCACCGACGACGAAGCCCGTCCCGCGCAGCGTTGTGCGGGACGGGCCGTTCGCGGCACCCGTTCGGGTCGGGTGCGGATCCTCAGGCGGCGTCGCCGATGAGGATCGCCTCCGCATCCTCTGCGGCATCGTGCGAGCCACGGTCGATGTGCGCGAGCGCACGGCGCCCGAAGAGCACCACCAGTGCGGCGATGAGCACGGAGACCCCCGCGAACAGGTAGGGCACGGTGTCACCCCACAGGTGGGACAGGAGCGCGGCGAGGGGAGGAGCGACGGCGCCGCCGATGAATCGCACCGCGGAGTAGGCCGATGATGCGACCGAGCGCGGCAGATCCGTCGCCTCCATGACGGCCTCGGTGAGCACGGTGTTCATGATGCCGAGCAGCAGACCGCCGACGATGATGCAGATCACCAGCGCGATCGGGGTCGCCACCAGGACTCCGGCGACGATCAGGTCGATCGCCAGCAGCGGCAGCACGAACAGGATGATCCGGGTGATCGGCATCCGGCGCAGCAGGATCGGCGCCACCCAGACGCTCGTGACCGCCAGCGCGATGCCCCAGCCGAAGAAGGTCAGGCCGATGCCGATAGCGCTGAACCCGAGGGGGAACGGCGAGAACGCCAGCAGCACGAAGAAGCCGATGTTGTAGAACAGGGCGGCGACGGCCAGCACGCTCAGGGCCGGACGGCCGAGAGCCTTGAACGGCGCGGAGAACGGCACCGGCTCGCGCTTCTCGAACGGTCCGCGCAGCAGTGTGAGCACCGCGATGAAGCCGATGGCCATGAGTGCCACGACGCCGAAGAACGGTCCCTGCCAGGCGACCTCGCCGAGGAGCCCGCCGAGCAGCGGTCCGATCGCGATGCCGAGACCGAGGGCGGCCTCATAGAGGATGATCGCGGCGCTGGAGCCGCCGCTGGCGGCGCCGACGATCGTCGCGAGCGCCGTGGAGATGAACAGCGCGTTGCCGAGGCCCCAGCCGGCGCGGAAGCCGATGATCGCGTCGACGCTGCCGCTCAGCGCGCAGAACAGCGCGAAGGCCACGATGAGCGCGAGGCCGATCAGCAGGGTGGCCTTGGCCCCGATGCGGCTGGAGATCCAGCTCGTGAACAGCATCGCCACACCGGTGACGAGCAGGTAGCTGGTGAACAGCAGCTCGGTCTGAACGGGCGTCGCCTCGAGGGACTTGGCGATGGCGGGGAGGATCGGGTCGACCAATCCGATGCCCATGAACGCCACGACGCAGGCGAAGGCGACCGCCCACACCTGTGCGGGCTGTCTCCAGATCGATACCGAGGAACCGGTGGTACTCAACGTGCTGTCCTTTCCAGAAGCGAATGCGTGCGCAGGATCTCCGCGGCGCGGGCCAGGTGCTGCCAGTCCGTGTCGTCGAGGTCGCTGAATCGCGGCGCGAGGATCTGCTGCAACTCTTCGCGCCATGCCTGAAGGGCGCGACGCCCGTCGGCCGTGATCGTCACGACCGTCGCCCGGGAGTCCTCGGGGTCGGGGGAGCGCAGTACAAGCCCCTCGTGCTCCAACTGGCCGAGCATCCGGGTCATCCCGGGCTGCGTGGTGCGGCTCGCCTTCGCGAGCTCTCCGACGCGTTGCCCGTCCTGCCCGTCGAGCAGGCTCAGTGCCCGCCACTGCGCGGCAGGAGCGTCGTTTCCGGCCTCCTGAGCGGCGATGCGGGTGAGCGTGTGCGTCGAGAACACGATCGACTGCAGGATCTCGCCGTGATTCATACCTGAAGTATATATCCAATGGTATGCATATGGCAAGGGTTCGCACGCTCACTGGTCGCAGATTGCGGTTCTGGCGCAATCAGAACCGCATTACGCGACCAGTGAACGGAGCGACCATGCCGGGGCGTCGACGCGCTCGGCCGGTGGCCCCGGCGGTCAGCGCGCGGCGCGGCCGGCGATCCGGGCGGAGAGTTGATGCGCGTGCGCGAGCAGCGTCCGTCCGAGCGCGGGCAGGCGATCGGGGCCGAAGCGGAACTCGACTCCGGTGAGACTCAGGGCCCACTCCGGACGACCGTCGCGGTCGAACACCGCGGCCCCCATGCCCCAGCTGCCCTCGACGATGAGCCCGGGGTTCACCGCGTACCCGCACGCCTTGGTCTCGGCCAGGCGACGGCGCAGCGGTGTCTCGGTGTGCGTGCGTCCCCATCGCTCGCCGAGCTCGGGGTGCCGCCCGAGATAGGCATCCACATCGTGGTCGGGCAGGAAGGACAGGATCGCGAGCCCGGCGCTGGCGACGCCGAGCGGGAAGCGCACCCCCTCGCTGAGCACGAAGGAGCGGATGGGGAATGCGCCCTCCTCGCGCAGAAGGCACACGGTCTCATCCGCTCTCCGTACCGAGAGGAACGCGCTCTCCTCCGTCTTCACCGCCAGGGAGCGCACGATGTCGCGGGCGAGCTCGGTGATGTCGTAGCGCGCCGCGGCCACTGTTCCCATGAGATAGAGCTCCGGTCCGGGCATCCAGAGAGCGGTCTGCGGATCCTGGTCCACGAGGCCCTCCGCGCGCAGTGCCGACAGCAGCCGATGCACGGTCGAGCGGCTGAGTCCCGAGGTCGCGGCGAGCCGCTGCAGCGCGGCGCCGTCGGGTGCGGCCGTGACGAGGCGGAGCAGCTCCGCGGCGCGCGCGATCGCCTGGGCGCCGGGTACCGAGCGCTTTGCGGGCGACGCTTGTTCCATGATGTGGACGCTACTGACGTGGGTGACCACATCGCAAGCGCGGGCTTGAACGCCCCGGCGCACCGGCGCAGAGTGGAAGTCGTATCCCACACGAAGGAGTGGCGAGTGATCGACAAGCAATGGGCCTCCGCGGCGGACGCGGTGGCCGACATCCCGGACGGGGCCTCGCTCGCCGTCGGCGGGTTCGGGCTCTCCGGCAACCCGAGCGCGCTCATCCAGGCTCTGCTGGTGCAGGGCACTTCGGGGCTCAGCGTGGTGAGCAACAACTGCGGCGTCGACGACTGGGGGCTGGGTCTGCTGCTCGGCGCGCAGCGGATCCGCAAGATGACCTCGTCATACGTGGGGGAGAACAAGGAGTTCGAGCGCCAGTTCCTGTCCGGCGAGCTGGAGCTCGAGCTGACGCCGCAGGGAACTCTGGCGGAGAAGCTCCGCGCCGGGGGCTCCGGCATCGCCGCCTTCTACACGCAGACCGGTGTCGGCACCCAGGTCGCGGAGGGCGGTCTGCCGCGGTGCTACGCCGGCGACGGGTCGATCGCGATCGCGTCGCCCGCCAAGGACGTGCGCACCTTCGAGATGCACGGGCAGCCGCGCGACTTCGTGCTCGAAGAGGCGATCACCACCGACTTCGCGCTTGTGCACGCGGCCCTGGGAGACCGGCACGGCAACCTGATCTTCAACAAGGCCGCGCGCAACTTCAACCCGCTCGCCGCGATGGCGGGCCGCATCTGCATCGCGCAGGTCGAGCGGCTCGTCGAGCCGGGGGAGCTGGACCCCGATCACGTCCACCTGCCCGGCGTGTTCGTGCACCGCGTCGTCGAGGTCGGATCCGACATCGAGAAGCGGATCGAGCGGCGCACCGTGCGGCCCTCGGCCTCCGCCGGAACAAGGGAGGCCTGACATGGCTCTGACCCGCGACGAGATGGCGGCGCGCGCCGCCCGCGAGCTGTCCGACGGCTCCTACGTGAACCTCGGTATCGGGCTCCCTACGCTCGTGCCCAACTACGTTCCCGAGGGCGTGACCCTCGTGCTGCAGTCCGAGAACGGCATCCTCGGCGTCGGCCCGTATCCCGCGGAGGACGCGGTCGACCCCGACCTCATCAACGCCGGCAAGGAGACCGTCACCACGCTGCCCGGAGCCGCGTTCTTCGACTCGGGGCTCAGCTTCGGGATGATCCGCGGCGGCAAGATCGACGCCGCGATCCTCGGCGCGATGCAGGTGAGCGCGACGGGGGATCTGGCGAACTGGATGATCCCCGGGAAGATGGTCAAGGGTCCCGGCGGCGCGATGGACCTGGTGCATGGCGCAGGGCGCGTGATCGTGCTGATGGAGCACGTCGCCCGCGACGGCTCCGCGAAGATCGTCGACGAATGCTCGCTGCCGCTCACCGGCCGCGCGGTGGTGCATCGGATCATCACGGATCTGGCCGTGATCGACGTCACGCCCGAGGGACTGCGGCTCGTCGAGCTCGCGCCCGGCGTGAGCGTGCAGGATGTGAAGGATGCGACCCAGCCGACGCTGCTGGTCGCGGAAGGACTGGAGTGACCATGAGTGCAGCCGACATCGTCATCGTCGCGGCGGCGCGCACGCCGCAGGGGCGTCTGAAGGGTCAGCTGGCCCCGTTCACGGCGCCGCAGCTGGGGTCGTTCGCGATCCGCGGCGCGCTCGAGCAGGGCGGCGTGGATCCGGCCGAGATCGACGCAGTCATCGTCGGGCAGGTGCTCGCCGCCGGATCGGGGCAGAACGCCGCGCGGCAGGCCGCGATCGGGGCGGGCATCGGATGGGACGTGCCTGCGCACTCCGTGAACAAGGTATGCCTGTCGGGGCTCACGGCGATCATCGACGCGGCGCGGATGATCCGCACCGGTGACGCGCTCACGGTGGTCGCCGCCGGCATGGAGTCGATGACGCGGGCGCCCCACCTGCTGATGGGCTCCCGCGACGGCTGGACCTACGGATCCGTCGAGGTGCTCGACCACATGGCGTACGACGGCCTCACCGACGCCTACGACAAGGAGAGCATGGGGGCGTCGACCGAGCGGCACAACCCGCGCTTCGGGCTCACCCGCGAGGCGCAGGACGAGGTCGCGGCCCGGTCGCACCAGCGCGCTGCCGCCGCCAGGGACGGCGGCGTGTTCGAGGGCGAGATCGTGTCGGTCAGCGTGCCCCAGCGGCGCGGTGAGCCGGTGGTGCTGACGGCGGACGAGGGCATCCGGCCCGAGACGACCGTGGAGACGCTCGCGGGGCTGCGGCCGGCGTTCGCCGAGGGCGGGTCCATCACGGCGGGCAACTCCTCGCAGATCTCCGACGGTGCCTCCGCGGTCGTCGTCACCACGCGCGCCAACGCCGAGGCCCAGGGATGGCCTGTGCTCGTCACAGTCGGTGCCAGCGGACAGACCGCGGGTCCCGACAACTCCCTCCAGGAGCAGCCGGCGAACGCCATCCAGAAGGCGCTGCAGAAGCAGGGCATCACCGCCGCAGACCTGGATCTGGTCGAGATCAACGAGGCGTTCGGGGCCGTGGTCGCCCGCTCCGAGGCTGTGCTCGGCCTGGATCCGGCGATCGTCAACGTGCACGGCGGCGGCATCGCGATCGGACACCCGATCGGAGCGAGCGGCAACCGGCTGGCCGTGCACATGGCGCACGAGCTCGTGCGCCGCGGCTCCGGCACCGCGGTGGTGGCGCTGTGCGGCGGCGGCGGTCAGGGCGAGGCGCTCATCCTCACGCGCTGAGACGACGCGGCGGCGCCCGGTCCTGCGGCCGGAGCGCCGCCCCGTAGGATCGGCGCATGACCACGATCCAGGCTCTGACGGCGGCGGACCGCGACGACTGGCTGCCGCTCTGGCAGGCGTATCTGACGTTCTACGAGTCCGCGCTCGCCGATGACGTCACCGCATCGACCTTCGCCCGGATCACGGATCCGTCCGGCGAGATCCACGGGGCGATCGCGCGCGACGACGACGGCCGCGCGGTCGGGATCGTGCACTGGTTCGCGCACCCGGCCACCTGGTCGAAGACCGGCTACACGTACCTCGAGGACCTCTTCGTGGATCCCTCCGTCCGTGGCGGAGGAGTCGGCCGCGCCCTGATCGCTCACGTGACCGAGGCGGCGCGGGCCGCCGGAAGCGACAAGCTCTACTGGCTCACCGCGGAGAGCAACACCACGGCACGGCGCCTCTACGACCGCGTCGCCGAGCGCAGCGGCTTCATCCACTACCAGATCGATCTGGTCTGACGCAGCGGCTCGTCCGAGCCGGCGCGAGTATGCGCCGGGTCAGGCCTTGTCGGCCTTGCGCTGCGCCTTGAGCTCGGCCTTCAGCTCCTTCTTCGCGCGCTTGTACTGCACCGGCGCAACGGGGGAGTCGTAAGACACGGACTCACCGCGCTCGTCGCGGCGGAAGTCCACGATGGCTCCGACCGCGAGGGCGATCGTGATTCCCCAGCTCAGCCACGCCAGGACGGCGCGCCAGGTGATCGGCGCGTCCCGGGTGCCGCGCAGCAGCGCGATCCCACCGGTGATCGCGCTGAACAGGCCGCTCGCGAAGAGGTAGTTGCGCATGCGACCGAGTCTAACCAGCGCATCCGCGGCGGGAGGAGAAGCGGCGCGCTCCGTGGAGATGCGCTCTGCGCCGAACGATGGCGCTCCCGATACACTGGGCCGATCACCGTTGTGCATTACCGGCCGCCGGCTCTTCCGGCGGAAAGCGGCGGCACCTGACTGCGTCCCCCTCGTGCGGCGACGCCAGAGACCTGTTCCGCAATGACCTCTTCGCGCACCTCGCCCGTCCCCGCCGTTCCCAGCCTGTTCCGCAGGGTCGGGCTGTCCTACTTCGTCATCGCCTTCATCGCCCGCCTGCCGTTCGCGATGATGGTCGTCGGCGTGCTGACCGTCGTGGTCGCAGCCCGCGGCTCGGTGG